>MPMW01000028.1 GCA_002238705.1 Acidobacteria bacterium bin61
GCTTCGAGCGCTTCCGCTTCCCCAGGGAGCGGATGCGCTCGCGGAATACCTCGGGGAGTGCGCCGTCCGCTGCGGGCTCCTCGAGCGCGGCGGCCTCGGGAGTGCTGTCGGATGGCGGGGGGGTGGGCGGGGCCGGCCGCGGCAGCCGGCGGTCAGGCCGGGCCTCGGCGCTCGGCTTCGGCGCCTCGACCCGCGCGGCCCGGGGTTCGGATTTGCGGTCGTCACCCACGAGGGAGCCAAGGCCCTTCCCGAGATCCTCGACCTCGTCGGCGATCTCCTCACCCCGGGTGCCCAGCCGCACGGCGCCCCTTCCGAAGCGCTGCACGCCGCGCCCGATGCGGCGGAGCCTGGCGCCCCCCGCGTCGCGCCGTTCCTTGCCCCAGGCGCCGACCTTGCCGCCGATCTCCACCGCCGCGTGTCCGGCCTTGACGGCCCCCTGCGAAGCGCGGACGGCCACGTCGCCCGCCTTCTCGATACCGCGGGCGATGGGGCCGGCGTTGTGTTCGAACCACTTCCAGGCCGTCCGCAGGCCGCCTCCGATGGCGCACAGCCAGAGCCAGACGCCCTCGAAGAAGGGGTGGCGGAAGAAGCGCCGGATGGCCTGCATGCCGGGCGGGTCACGGGGTGGCGGCGCGGACGGCGGGTCCGCCGCGGGACGACGCTCGATCTCGCGGTCCGGACTCACGGGCGCACCCGGCGCGCGCGCTTGCGCCGCGTCTTCTTCTTGGTGCCCGCGGTCAGGGGCGCGCGCATTCGTTCGTAGCGCGCGAAGAGGTGCTCGACCCGCTCCCGCTCGGAGGAGAACTTCCGGGGCCGGTAGAGGCGGTCCACCGCCCGGTCGAGGGCCTGGTGGGCGCGGCGCAGGTCCACCGGCATGAACTGCGGATCGTAGAGGTCGGCGAGGGTTGCGCCCGGATGGGCGGCGCGGGCGTCGAGCACGGACTGGGCGAGGGGTTCCAGCGAGGAGAGGTCCGCGTCCTTCGGGGGGAGCGGGAAGGTGTTGTACACGAGGCCGATCGAGTAGCGGTAATCACTCTTCAGGCGTCCCCCGATGTGCCGCAGCCAGGCCATGTGCATGGCCGAGGTCAGCAGCGCGAAGTCGGCGAGCCTGGCGTCTTCCAGAATCCGGACCAGGTTGCTCGGGATCACCGGCGGTTCCAGCCAACCGATGGGCGCGTACGTCCGCCGCTCCGAGCTGACCTCGGGAACGACCAGGAACGGCTCGGACGGGATTACGTTCACCTGCCACAACGTGGGTGTGTCGGCGAGCTTCAACGTCGAGCGGCGTTTGCTGCCTTGGCGATAGCGCTGGACCCGGGACAGGCGATCCCGCACCCGCGGAAGCGCGCGCGAGATTTGGGGCAAGGCCCCGTGCAGGGTCAGGATGAACCGCTCGCCCCCCTGCAAGTACTCACGTGCGCCCACGAACGGGCGGAGGTACGGCGTCGCCGCCGGTTCTTCTGCGAGGAAGACGCTCGCTTCGTCAGCGGTGAAGATCGTGTGCCCACCGTCAATCGGCTGCGATCCTGTCAGGAGTTGCGCCATCCCGTTGATCGGACGGCTCTCCTCTCGTACCACCAGGTGCGGATTCGCGAGACCGCCGGCATCGAAGAGATATGGCGACAGCACGTCGTGTCGGCTCTCGTGTGGGCCGCCCTTCGCGTCATCGTACGAGAACAGCCGCCGCACGGACGGCACTGCCTCCCGGCCGTCGAGCCCGATGATGACAACATGCACGTGGGCCATGCCCCGCGCGTCCGAACCCCACGCGAACGTCCGGTGCGCGAAGGCGATCTCCAGTCCGCAGCGCCCGAACAGGATCGGCCAGAGTTGGGCGACCTGCTCGCCCTGGGTGATCGAGTTCGTCGCCACAAACCCGATCCGCGCGCGCTCCCGCGGAGGGCCGCTCCCGCCGATGTACTCCCCTGCCCTGATGAACCACGCGGTCACGTAGTCGAGCGTTCCTCCGCTCCCGCCGAGCTCCGCAATCCGCCGGACCTGGGCGCGCTGCTCCGGTGACTGGTACTTCGCGCCCCCGAACGGCGGGTTCCCGAACACGAACGAACAGTCCTCCGCCGGCAGCAGATCCTCCCAGTCCATCTCCAGCGCGTCCCCGCGGTGGATGTGCGGCGACCGCTCCAGCGGAATCCGGGCGTAGGACTGGCCGAACTCGAGGCTGAGCTCGTTGTTCATCAGGTGGTCCATCATCCAAAGCGCCACCTCGGCGATCCGCGCCGGGAACTCGCCGATCTCGATCCCGTAGAAACGGTCCACGTCGAGGCGCGACAGCGAGCTCACGTCGAACTGGAGGACGTGCGTCTCCTCACTCCGCAGCAGTTCGCGGAGCACCTCCAGCTCCAGCCGCCGCATCTCCCGGTAGGCGATCACCAGGAAGTTGCCGCAGCCGCAGGCGGGATCGAAGAACGTCAGGGCGCCGAGCCGTTCCTGAAACGCTCGCAGTTGCCGGCCACGCCCCCGCCGGAGCTTCCTGATCCGCTCGAACTCCTCCCAGAGGCCGTCGAGGAAGAGCGGCCCGATGACCTTCAGGATGTTCGCCTCGGTGGTGTAGTGCGCCCCCTGCGCGCGCCGCTGCTCCGGCGCCATCACCGACTGGAAGAGCGACCCGAAGATCGCCGGGGAGATGCTCGACCAGTTGAACCGGCAGGCGGCGAGCATCTGCTCCCGCATCCCGGCGTCGAAGTCGGGAATCGAGATCCGCTCGGCGAAGAGAGCGCCGTTCACGTAGGGAAAGCGGGCCAGATCCTCATCGAGAGTACCGGGGCGCGCGTCCTCGGGCGTGTCGAGCACCTCGAAGAGGCGCATGAGCAGCGGGCCGAGGTCCATCCCGTCTTCACGGGTTCTGGTCTCCACGAAATCGAGCAGGATGTCGCGGGGTTCGAACACCCCCGTGTCGTCGGCGAACAGGCAGAACACGATCCGCACCAGGAAGCGCTCGAGGTCGTGGCGCGGATACCCGGCGTCCCGGAGCGAGTCGTGGAGCTTCCCGACCAGCTCCGCCGCTTCGATGTTCGCGGGGTCCTGATCCCGGAAGGTCCGGCTCTCGACCCCGAGGATGAAGCCGAACTTCTCGACGTGATCCGGGAACTGGTCGAGCCGGAAGGAGAGCACGTCCCGCTGGAGCAGGTCGTGCAGTTCGAAGCGCTGGAAGTCGCTGACCAGGATGAAGCGGGGCTTGTTGCGCTCCGGGAGCGCATCGAAGTAGTCCCCGGCCTGCTCGTAGGCCGCCGCGAGATCGCGTCCGCCGCTCTTCTGCTCGACGATCAGGACGCCCGGCCAGAAGAGATCGATGAACCCATGGGTGTCGTCGAGCTTCTTCACATGTTCTTCGTAGCGGGCCACCGACTCGCGGCGCACGCCGAAGATCCGGAAGAAGTCGTTGTAAAAGCTCTGCGTCTCGCCCTTCTCGTAACGGGCGTCCTGCCATTTCCGGGTGAAGGACGCGGCGCGGGCGCGGATTTCCAGGAGAGGCGCATGCGGCGGCGTATTGTCGCAGGCCGTGCCGCCGTCGTTGCAGTCGTCCGGTGGCCCTGAGGCACATGGCCGAGCCCGCCGCGGTCAACCCACCTCGGCCGTCCGTCACTGACGCCCCATCCCCGTTACCGGTGCCAGCAGCTACGTAGGCGGGAGGCCAGTCTGCGATCTCGAGTGAGACGGTTACGAGTCGCTGGCCGGCGCATGGTGCCTGGCGCGCTTCCATCTGTGATCACCCGGGAGCTGGTTACCGGAGGCGAACCGAGAGGGCCAAGGCGGAATCGCCAGCCGGATTGGAGATCGCTTGAGTGTTGCGTCTCCGTTTGTCACGATATATCATTACACCATTACATTACACTGCTTCGGAGTGCTTGAATGAACCTTACGATCCCGGAACTGGCTCGCGCCGTTGGACAAAGCGAAAACTTCGTGCGTCAGCACATTCATCGGGGTCATCTCCCGGTGCAGAAAGCTGGCCGGCGCGTGTCGGTGGCGGTGGATGAAGCGCTGCACTGGGCCCGTTCCCGTGACTTGCCCTTGGTCCTGCCGCACAGCGTTCGGCCGACAGCGAGGGACTCCACCGACCGAGTCGCCAGAATTACTGTCCTGGCGTGGCAGGAGGACGGAGCGCCAACCAGGAATCTGTTCACTCTCGTGCGGCTGCGGGCGCGACACACACTGGGACCTTGGGCGCCAGAAACTCAGGGGACATGGTCCTGCGAGCCAGCCGAAAACGATCTACGGCTCTTCTGGGTTGATGTGCCGGCCGCCCAGGCCCGGGAGGCCGTCGATGAGATGGTGAATTCCGGGGTACTGGCCGTCGGAGACACCGAGGTGCACTACGCACTGCAGCCCGCCCCGCGCCGCTATGGGGCGTACCGTGACGAAAGAGGTGGATCGGAGGCGGGGATATGCAGCCCGTTCAGGCGCCATAGCTCGCGGATGACGGAGTATTGGAGCCCGGAAGATGAGCTGGGTGATCGGTGGTATGAACTGCTGGGAGACCCACTATCTCGGCTGAAACCGCTGGTTGAGCGCCTTGGCTTTGGCCTTGATGACTTTCCGGACCGAGTCGGGAACGCCGTCGTGGCAGATGCCCAAGATGCGCTGGTGTGTTCACTGTCCGCCGACCGGGGCAACACGCTTCGCTTTACTGCCCAATCGGCGACACCCCTCCAGGGTCTCTTCCGTGCCACGATATGGGCTCGTCATTGCCAGGACGACATTCTCCGTCTGGAGGTGCCGGTGATTGAGGGATCCCGCGTGATTCCGGTTTCATCGGACGTGGATGAAATCGGCTTTTCCGTATACGACCTGGCTGATGGCCGGTGTGTCGACCGGATGGCGTTCTATCTCATCAAGGATGTGGTGGTCAACCTCGGCATTGGCACTGGAACAACGCTCGATTTGAAGGATAGAGGACCTCGGAGAATCCGGCATTCCCATTCGCCGGCGTCGCACTCTCAACTCCGCATTGACCTGGACCAAGACGAGAATGGCCCGGACGCGTGGGTCCGGCAAAGATCCCTGCGCCGACGGAGCTTTCAGCGTCAAGCCTCCGCGCGCCGAGAGCGCCGTTTGGCACGTTTTGGCCCTGACGAGTTTCCTGGCGCCACTGACTACTTCGTCGAGCGATTGGCCAGTTTCGCGGACGCGCGAAAGGCCATCTACATAGCCGACCCGTACTTCATGAAGGCCCACACCACCTCCGACATCATCAAGTTCTATCTGAAGATACTCACTACCACGTCAGGTCGCCCACTGAATGTCCTGTGTGGCTCTGTGAGTGACTCTGCACTACCGCCATGGTGGACATCGTTACCCAAGACGATGACTCGGCACCTTCGAGTTCGTTCCTTCTGTGTTCCCGAAAGTGAGGGACGGACTTTCTTCCACGACAGATATGTCATTACGCCCGACAGGGAGATATCTGTCACAAATTCCTTCAATGGTTGGGAAAGAACGGGGGTCACACTGATCGAGAACGCATTCGGTGTTTACCGCGCCGAGGCAGAGTACTTGTGGGCGCTTCCTGAAGGGTCTACCGGTGGGTCCGTATTGGTTCGAGAGATCTACGACGGGAGGTCCAGTGGATAGCAACGTAGCGCCTTGTGGCGTGGCGGCTGTCGCATGGAGGATCTTCGGTGACGGCGAGTCGCCCAAGACCGGGATGTCGAGCTATGAGCTGATTGACGGGGTGATTCAAAAACATGTTACGAGCGACAAACAGTCGCTCGTAGCAGCCACGGTTCGCGGTTGGTTCGCCGCATCCGGGGGTTATCGATGGCTGAGAGACGAGGTCAAGCCTGACGTAGCGAGCGCAATCCTGGAAGGCATTGAACCTCCGTTTACGGAGCGCGCCGTCTGGGCCGTGGCCGCGATCGACGCTGACGTGATGCAGCAGTCGATGAAGATCCGCTGGACGGACTCTGAAAGGATGTCTTTCGTCGAGACCCTCTACGAGACCTTGGCGGATGTGAGCCGAAGGGACCAAGTCCTGGATCCGAGCCGAATCCGCGGATTGACGCGCCAAGAAGCGGAGAGTGCGCGCGTCCCCCGGGAGGCGATCGAAAGAGAGACCCCGCTCTGGACCTTCCACCATTTGGAACAGTACCAATCGGAGTTGGTGGTGTTCGGCCTTTATTCGGCGGTTGCTCGCTTGGTGGACCTGGCCGTGGCATTGAACGGAGGCGACCCACGGCGGGCGATTGAGCATCTAGAACACCCCGTCTTGCAGGCACGCGCCATGTTTCGGATGCGGGACGGTCGTGTATCAGGTGACGGTGGCGGATGTCTCAACTGGATAGCACGCGATTCGGACGATGCGCTGATAGCGGCAGCAATCTTCCATCTTCTTCGCGCCGCAGCCAGTGCTGGGATGGAAGAAAGTCGCAAGGAGTACACGACTGGCGTCGCGAATAGCAGTGCCTTGGGGAGTGGGGAGGCGGATGAAAAGCGGGCCCGTGGTGGAAGGTCGCGCATCGAAGCCTTGGTGGGCCGGTTGGCGGGGCTTGAGGCTCAGGTGTGTGCTCGGTGGATCGGGGAGATCCTGAGCTATTCGGTGCGTGCATTCGGCGCCGGCAGGAAGAGCGACAAGCCAACCGTTCTGGAGCAACTCGAGCGGGCTTGCCTGTCCTGTTTGGGCGAGCTCCTTGTTGAATCACCGTCAAAAGGGCTTGTGGATGAATTCAAGGCAGGTCTGCGCCGGAGACCGGACTATGTGTGGACGGGCTACTTGGCGAGGGTGGCTTGGCTCATCCGTGACCGCGCGCGTGACTTTGCGGCGGAGATCGCGAGGAATGCGGTAGTGAGTTACGAGACACAAGTCTCGGAGGCCGGAAACGGCCGTGCGGTGGTTGGCGACTGGTTTGCGTGGAGGGATCGCGATTGGTTGGAGGCACTTGGCAGCGCCGTCGCCTTAAGTTCAGCAGATCTGTGCTATGTCGTGTGGGTGTCGGACAGGTGCCGCAGGTTGCCGTTGAGCGCCTGGGACGCCGATGACCGATATGAGGAGTTCCTTCGAGCGGAACCGTTGGCGCAACAGTGGTTCTTGTTGGCTCTCCTGGCGATGGCATCCAGCAGGGAACTTGGAAGGCCGGTGCAGCCTGATGCCGTCCGGGCGCTAGCGGAAGCGTTGTGGCGACACGCCCGGTTTGCTGGCGAGCATGTGCCTGGAGAATCGGAAGCGTCCGTACCCGTCGAATTCGCGGCGCGCATGGCGGTCAAGGTCGGAGAAGCAGACGACGTTTGGATCTTGGAACAGGCAGGGGCAGGTCGAGTGGGGCCGCGGGCACTCTGGGCGCTGCTTGATGAACGACGAACCCGAGACTGCCCCACGCCGGAAACGAGCGACCGCGACGAACAGATCCTTAGATCAGAGCTAAGGGGGTGCGCCTCACGCCGCTTTGAAGGCGACGACGCTTACGACTTGTTGACGCTGCAGTATTGGGGTCGCCTATGGCTGGATCTTGATGCAGCCAAGCAGGCCGAGCAAACGGCAGTGGCCATCATGGGCTTCCCGCATCTGATTCGTGATCGGAGGCGCGCGATTCTCGTTCTGAGACTTCTCGGGGTGGCGGTGCGGAGTGGAGCGTTGAACCTCGACCTTGGTGAGCGGGTCGCAGCGTTGTACAACGACCTTTGGCCTACGTACGGCTCAACGGCGCCGGAGGAAGAGGATGAACGCCGAGAGATAGAGGGAGCTTTCCGCGAATCGGGCCTCCTCCACCGGTGAGGACGTTCCCGAGACGGTGAAACCTCGCGATCCCGGAAGAGCGGCGGGGCACGATGCCGGCCTGGAGGTCGACAGTCTCCAGCCTCCCGCGTCGTTTGACGGTTCCGACCCCGGTCACGGGTCGCTGCCGAACCCGTACTGAGCGGGACTCCGTGGGTCGCACCTATTCCGGCCCGAAGGCGTAGAGCGCCTCGACGGTCCGGATGTAGAGGCGGGAGGGAGCGATCGCCGGGGTTGCGTACACCGATTCCCCCAGCGGATTCACCTGGACGACGTCGAGTTCCGGCGACTTCTCCCCGGGGTCGAGCGGATTTACCACCGCCGCGAGCCCCAGTTCGCTCACGAAATAGATCTTGCCGTCGGCGGCCACCGGAGAGGCGTAGTAGGCGTCCACCGCCCCCTGGAGTCGTCCCTGGGAGAGCATTTCCCCGGTGTTGGGGTCGAGCGCGGTCACGATGCCGCCGTCGTTCACCATGTACAGGACGCCCTCGTAGAGGAGCGGTGACGGCAGTTGCGGAACGCGCCGCCGGTAGCTCCACACGGTGTTCGCTTCGGTGAGGTCCCCGTTTTCCCCCGCCGCGCCGGGACGGATCGCGAGGATGCCGTTCTGGGAGGAGAGCACCGCCTCGTAGTAGGCCCACTCGCTCTCCTCGAGCAGCCCGTCGCTGCTGAGGTCGATCACCCCGAACCAGAAGTCCGAGTGCCCTTCGGCCTCTTCCCGCTCGATCCGTCCGTCGCCGTTCTGGTCGGAAGCCTCGAGAGCTTCGGCGAAGCTCGGCGGGGTGATCTGGTTGCCGGGCTGGTTCACCGGCGCCCCGTACCCGTTCACATAGACCAGGTCCCCTTCGAGCAGGGGGGTGGATTTCATCTCCCAGGGCAGGCCCCGCACCCACCAGCGGGCGACCCCGTCTTCGAGGCCGTACGCCGTCAGCAGGAAACTGCCGGGCGCCAGGATTTCGAGCCCGTCTCCGGTTTCGCGCAGGACGGGGGTGGAGTGGCCGCTCGTGGCCTCCGGCCGTGGGGTACGCCAGAGGACTTCGCCGTCCTTGCGGTTGAACGCGACGATTTCCGAGTCGAGGTTCTGGTCGAGCACCAGGACGACCGCGTCGCCGGCGAGGATGGGGGAGGCCCCCATCCCGTAGAAGTTGTCGAAGGGGCCGAGCGGCTGCCGCCAGTGCTCCCTTCCTTCCTCGTCATAGCCGATGAGCCCCAGATCGGGGAAGAAGGCGTAGACCCCGTCCCGGGTTGCCGCCACGCTCGGCGACGCCGCGTTGTTCCGCGAGTCCACCTCGGTCATCCGTTCCCGCTTCGTGGCGGCGCGCCACAACTCGTCGCCGGTTTCGGCGTCGAGGGCGATCGTGAAGAACTCGGTCTCCGAATACGCGGTCAGGTGCACCCGGCCGGCGGCGAGGATGGGGGAGGAATGTCCCGGAGGGAGCGGCACCCGGAAGATGGGTCCGTGCTCGGGTCCGAAGACCACCGGGAGTTCTCCGTCCGGGCCGATTCCGGTCCCGTTGGGACCCCGAAAGCGATCCCATTCCTCGGACGTGGCAGAGGTCGCAACGGCCAGGCAGGCCGCTGCGAGAAGGAGTCCTGGGCGGTTCATGGCGGTCAGACTGTAAGGCCCGCGAGCGCTGCGGGAAAGTTGGGCATCGCTCCCGCCCCTGCCCGGACAGCGCGGCGCCGGCCGGAAGCCGGTATTCCAGACCGCACCGCGCTCGTGCAGGCCGGCGGCTGCCTCCGGCCGCGCCGAAACCGATCGGCTCAGTTGCTGCCGAGATAGGTGTCCAGGAACCCCAGGATGCGGTCGGCGCTCTCGATCCGGTTGTCGCGGTTACGGAAGCCATGACCTTCGTCCGGAAAGATGACGTACTCCACCGGCACGCCGTTCGCCCGCACGGCTTCCACGATTTCGTCGCTCTCCACCTGCAGCACCCGGGGATCGTTGGCGCCCTGCACCACGAAGAGCGGCCGCACGATGTTCTCGGCGTGGAACAGCGGGGAGATTGCGGTCAGGCGTTCCAGTTCGGTCTCCGGGTCTCCCAGTTCGGCGTAGAGCGAATCCCGCGCCGCGCCCCACCAGGGCGGGATGCTGGACAGCGTCCGCACCCAGTTCATGACCCCGAAGATGTTTACGCCGACGTCGAACACCTCGGGCTCGAAGGCGAGCGCGGCTCCCACCATGTAGCCGCCGTAACTGCCGCCGATGATCCCGACCCGTTCCCTGTCCACCCAATCGAGCGATTCGAGATAGGTCCGAGCCTCCACGCAGTCCTTCAGGTCCACGTCCCCGTGCCGTTTGTCGTCCAGGTGGAAGAACGTCTTGCCGTAGCCCGAGGAGCCGCGGTTGTTCACCGCCAGGACCGCGTAGCCGTTGTTCACGAGATGCTGGATCTGCGCCCGGTAGCCCTTGCGGCTCTGGCCCCCCGGGCCGCCGTGGACCCAGACGAGCGCCGGAACCGGGGAGTCCGCGGTGGCCTGATGCGGGCGGTACAGGACCGACGGGATCTCGAGCCCGTCGAAACTCGGATACCGGATCACTTCCCCGTCCACCAGGTTCCCTTCGGCGATCGCGGGGTTCAGGGTGTTCGTGAGCCGCCGGTGCTCTCCGGTCTCCAGATCCCAGACGTAGAGGTTCGAGGGCGAGGTGTCGCTGTTCACGTAGAAGGCCATCTTCGTCTCGCTGGGCGAGAGAGCCACGCCGGTCACATCCCCGCCGGGAACGTCGGGGAACTCCACCGTTTCGCCGCTTCGGGTGTCCACCACGGTGACCTCGGTCGAGGCGTCCACGTTCACCGCGCTCACCCGGTAGGTCCCCCGCTTCGAGTAGTAGACGGTGAAGACGTCCCAGTCGGCCGCCAGCACCCGCCGGTGTTCCCCGCTCGCCAGGCCGTATGCCCAGACTTCGGCGAACTCCCCGTGGGCGTCGGTCCGGTAGAGCAGTTCGCTGACGTCCGGGTTGAAGGTCACCGGACCGTGCGATGCGTCGCCCTCGTGCGGAGTGATGTGGAGGGGCTCTTGCTCTGGGTTCTCGAGGTCCACCAGATAGACGTCGCTGTCCGCGTTGTTCCTTGCCTTCGAGACCGCCAGAAAACGGCCGTTGCCGCTTACGGGGCCGGGCTGGAAACCACCGGGGTTCTCGAACACCAGGCGCCGGCTCAGGTCGTCGACGCGGTATTCGTAGACGTCGAAAGCCTGCGGGTTCCGTTCGTTCGTGGTGACGAAGAATCGGTCCCCCTCGGTGGTGAACCGGACCAGGCCCGCCTTGAGGTTCTCCCCCGGCGTGATGTCCTCGGGGGTTCCACCGGGGGCCAGCACGTAGAGGTGGTTCAGCTCGTTGCCGCCCTGGTCCGCGGTGAACAGGACCCGGTCGTCATCCGGGAAGAACGCCATTCCCATGTTTGCGTCCGACTCCGACCTGGTGAGCACCTCGGGCTCGCCTCCGGCAATCGGCTGCGCGTAGACGTTCATGACGCCCGTCCGGTCCGAGGTCATCAGGACGCGGGTCTCGTCCGGCGAGAAGGACGCTCCGAAGACCTGTTCCGTGTCATAGAATGCCCGCGCGTCGTAACTCGGGATCTGGGGCGCTTCGGGTGCGCACGCCGCCAGCAGCGCGACAACCCCGGCGGTGAGCGCCGGAAGGCGGGCGGCGTTACGGTGTGGATAGGGGGCTCGGGGCCTCATCGGCGGACTCCTCTGATGGGGGATGTCGGGCGACCCGGCGCGGCCGCCGGCTCTGGTTCGGATACGAAGGCCTTCGATGCCCGGTTCCCTCCGGGCCACGGGCGGATTATCGGAGATTGGTCCCGGCCGTGGAGCTCGGTTCGGCAATCGCGTAGAGGTGTTCCGCGCTCCGCAGGTAGATCGTGCCGTCCACGATCGCCGGGGAGGCCATGACCGGCTCGTCCACGCTGTTGGTGGCCAGGATTTCGAAGCGGGGACCCGAGCGAATCACGTGGGTGTCGCCGTCCTCGCTGGTCAGATAGATCCGCTCGCCGGACACCACGGGAGAAGAGAAGAAGCGTGAGGGCAGCGGCATGCGGCCGCCCTCGTAGACGACCTCGCCGCTGCGCCCGTCCAGCGCGGTCAGGATCCCCCCGTCGCTGACCAGGTACAGCGCGCCCCGGTGGAAGATCGGAGACGGAACGTAGCCCTGCCCCTTCCGGTAGCTCCAGCGCAGCGATCCGTCCTGGAGGTCGAGCGCCAGGACGTTCTTCCGCGGGTAGCCCGTCACGGCGAACACCAGACCGTCGCCGGAGGCCACCGGGCTCGGTACGGCGTTGCCCCGGAGTCCTCCCACGCGCCAAAGTTCTTCTCCGGTTTCCGCGCCGTAGGCGACGATCTCTCCCGTCCCCATCGCCACCACGAGTGGGGGGCCGCCTGCGGACTGCACGACCGCCGGCGTTGCCCAGCCCACCCGCTGGGTCCGTTCGGCCCGCCACCGGATGGCGCCCGTGGCGATGTCCAGGGCCGCGATGAAGGATCCGTCGCCCTCCTCCACGTCGCTTTGGACCACTACGAGGCCGGCCGCCGCGACGAGCACCGGAGAGGTGGCGACCCCCATCCCCATGGTCCCGACGCCTCCGAAGTCCTGGGACCAGACGAGGTCCCCTTCGAGAGTGAACGCGTAAAGACCCTGCGTCCCGAACCAGGCAACGACCCGCTCCCCGTCACTGACCGGGGTGGGGTTCGCGTAGGAACCGATCCGGTGGCGGTTGTCGTAGGGGAGCGCCCCGGCGCGTACTTCCCGGCGCCAGCGCAACGCTCCGCTCCTCCTGTCGAGGGCGAGCAGCAGCACGTCCAGCCGCTGGTCGGCGCCCAGGCTGTCGGGATGCAGGAACTCCTCGCTGCCCATGAAATGGATGATCGCCCCGGCCCCGGGCACCTTCTCGCCGGAGGTGGCCGAGGTGAGGAAGATCAGATCGCCCGCGACGATGGGCGACGAATGCCCCTGGCCCTCGATGGGGGCCTTCCAGAGGATGTTCTCGTCCGTTCCCCAGCGGAGCGGGGCCGCGGATTCCGCGTGCGCCTGCCCACCCGGGCCCCGCCACTGAGGCCACTCCGGAACCGCCGGCGGCTGTGCCGCGGCGTTCCCTGCGAGGAGCGCCGCGACCGCGACGGTCCCCGCCGCGCGGCCGATCCGTCGACCCGGCAAGCTCAGCGAGCCGGCGTGGTTTCGCCGGCGGCCGGCGAACGAAAGGCGTAGAGGGCATCCACGCTCCGCAGGAAGAGCGTTCCGCCGGCGATGGCCGGTGATGCCCAGATCGCCTCCGGGAGCGAGCTCTCCGCCACGATCTCGAACTCGTCGGCGGCCCGGAAGACAGTCAGGTCGCCCTCCAGGCTGCCGATCAGGACGTGTCCTTCGTATCCGATCGGCGAGGAGTGGTAGCGGCCCGGGTGCGTGGGGCGCGCCTGGAAATGGAGCGAGCCGTCCTCCGGGTCGAGCGCGGTGATCACGCCGCCGTCCGACAGGAAGAAGAGGATGCCCTGGTAGAGGAGCGCCGAGGGGAGGTATCCGGTCCCCCGCTCGTAGGTCCAGCGAACGCGGGGTTCGACCCCCGGCAGCACTTCGAGGGCCCGCATTTCCTTGCCGGGATAGCCGGTCGAAACGAAGACGAGGCGTCCGTCCCCGAAAGGCTGGTGGACCGGGGTATGGACCGGGGCCGAGTCCTCGAAGGGCGCGGTCCGCCACAGCTCGACGCCGCTACCGGCGTCGTAGGCGGCGAGGGCGTGGTAACCGGGCACGAAGAGCTGGGTGACGCCCCCGACCGGCAGCAGCGCCGGGGTCGCCCAACCCTTTCGCGCTCGCCGCTCGGTGCTCCAGACGATCTCCCCGCTGCGGCGGTCCACCCCGAAGATGCGCGAGCCCTCGCCGTCGTCGTTGTCGCAGACGAGGATCAAGGTCTCGCCGTGCAGCACCGGCATGATGCCGTGTCCGAGTCCCCAGACGCCGAAGTCACCGAGATCGGTGGCCCAGAGGGGCTCCCCTTCCAGGGTGAAGGCGAACAGGCCCTGGTTGCCGAAGGAGAAATACACGCGCTCCCCGTCGGCTATCGCGGTCAGCGAGGCGTAGGTGTTGGTCCGGTACCGGTTGTCGTAGACCGGCCCGTCGTGGACCGTCCGCCGCCACACCTCCTGCCCCGTGCGGGCGTCGTAGGCCAGCGCCAGCAGGGTGTGATGGAGGTCCCCGGCCGTGCTCCCGGCGTGCAGGTAGACCTCACCGTTGCGGACGTGCACCGGCGGTTGATGTCCGGGGACCGGGTCCCCGGCGATGGCGGCCGAAACGAAGACAAGCTGGTCCCAGACGACCGGCGAAGAATGTCCTTCGCCCGGGATCGCCGTCTTCCAGAGTCCGTTCGTGTCGGGGTCGAAATGGACGGGCAAACCGGTCTCGGTGGAAACGCCGTCCGCGGTCGGCCCCCGCCAGGCGGGCCAGTTGGCGAACCAGTCCGCCGGCGCCGGAGTTTCGCGCGAGGACGATCCGGAGGCAGGCTGTCCCGCGGATACTGCTCGCGGTAGCGCCAGGGCAGCGATGCCGGCAGCGAGAACGGCGCCTGACACGCCGAGGCGAGGGAACTTGCGCACGGTGGTCCCATATTCTGTTCCCTGGCGCCCCGTTTCGCCTAACGCAGCGATTCTCGCGCCCCAGCCTCCCGTTAGACTCCCCTCCCGCCATGGTTCCCGGAACCCTCCGCCGCGGCCTCGCGGCCGCGATAATTGTTGGGGGTGCAGGCGTGCTGTTCGCCGCATCTCTCGGTGCGGGCGACTGGCCCGAAATCCGCGGTCCGGGACGGGATGGGCGGTCGGCCGAGACCGCGCTCGTCGAGTCCTGGTCTCCCGACGGCGAGAACCTGCTGTTCAAGGCGCCTTACGGTGGCCGCTCGACACCGGTGATCCTTGGCGACCGGCTCTTTCTCCAGCGGGGCGTGGGCGACCGGGAAACCCGCCAGGAGCAACTGGTGGCGCTCGACGCCGGCACCGGCGAATTGCTCTGGGAAGCGCGCCGGAACATCTACCACTCCGATGCCCCTCCCCGCCGGGTGGGCTGGGCGTCGCCGGCCGCCGACGCCGAGACCGGGACCGTGTTCTTCTTCACGGTCGGGGGCGAGTTGACCGCGTTCAACGTGGAGGACGGCAGCGTACGCTGGGCGCGCTCCCTTCCCGAGGAACTCGGCCTCGTGACGACCCACGGCGGCCGCACCGCCTCGCCGCTGATCACGGGCGACCTGGTGATCCTCAGCGGCCTGACGTCGTCCTGGGGAGAACACGCCCGCGGCAGCCAACGTTTCTTCGCGTTCGACAAGCGGTCCGGAGAGATGGTCTGGCTTTCGGCGCCAGGCGGTCGTCCCTACGACACGACGTACTCGCCCGCCTCCATCTTCAGCGTGAACGGCCAACGGTTGCTCTTCGTCGGAGGCGGAGACGGAGCGTTCCACGCCCTTCACCCCGCAACCGGAGCTTCCGCCTGGAACTTCCCGATGAGCAAGCGCGGCGTGAACAGCGGCGCGGTGCTCTTCGGCGATCTCGCGGTGGTCAGTCACGGCGAGGAAAACCTCGACTCTTCGGTGATGGGACTCCTCGCGGCGCTGGATGCCACCTCCACCGGTGAAATCGGGGCCGAGGCTCCCCTCTGGCGGGTGCCGGGATTCATGGGGGGCTTTTCCTCCGGCGTCGGCGACGGGGATTTGCTCTATCAGATGGACAACAGCGCCAACCTGGCCGCGTTTTCGGCGACGGATGGAACACAGCTCTGGACCCACAACCTGGGGACGATCCAGCGAGCCTCACCGGTGCTTGCCGACGGCAAGCTCTACGTGGGGACCGCCAACGGGCGTTTCTTCATTCTCCGTCCGAGCCGGGACGGCGTGGAGGTCCTCGACGAGGACGTCATCGGTACCGACGCGATCCCGGAAGAGATCATTGCGTCGGCGGCGGTCAGCGACGGAGTCGTCTACTTCGTTTCGAACGGCGGCCTCTATGCGATCGGGGAGCGGCGCCCCGCTCCGGATGCGCCTGCCGCGACGCCGCCGGCGATGTCCGGGGCCGCTCCGTCGCATCTCGTCCTGTCTCCCACCGAAGAAATCCTGGCCCCCGGATCGGAAGTCGCTCTGTCCGTTCGCGCTTTCGATGCCACGGGGAACCCCACCGAGGCGCCGGCCGATCTGACCTGGGCGGTGGAGGGTTTCGACGGCACGGTTGAGGACATGACGCTGGCGGTGGCGGCCGATGCGGCGGGCGCTGCCGGCAAGGTGACGGTAAGCGCCGGCGACGCCAGTGGAGCCGCGCGCTTCCGGGTGGTCCCACCCCTGCCTTGGCGCTGGGACTTCGACGCGGAGGACTCGCGAGTGCCTCCGCAGTGGGTCAACTCCACGGGAAAGTACGAGACGAGGACCCTGGAAGACGGCCAGCGGGTCCTGGTCAAGCGGGCCGACAACCCCTTCCTGCGCCGGGCGCGCGTGTACATGGGGCCGCCGACGCTCTCCGGGTACACGGTCTCGGCCGATGTGCTGGCCAAGACCCGCCGCCGTCAGATGGGAAATGCGGGGCTCGTCGCCCAGCGTTACCAGTTCGTACTGATGGGCACGCACCAGCGGCTCGAGATCCATTCCTGGCAGGCGACCCCTGGCCGGACCACCCAGATTCCCTTCGCCTGGGAAGCCGACACCTGGTACTCGATGAAGTTCCAGGTTGTGGAGGACGACGCGGAAGTCGTCGCCCGCGGCAAGGTCTGGCCTCGGGGCGAGGACGAACCGGACGAATGGACCCTCGAATGGCGCGAAGAATTGCCCCATCGCGAGGGCACCCCGGGCATCTTTGCGGATGCGGTGTCCGCCGAGGTTTTCTTTGACAACATCGTCGTGGAACCCGGCGAATGAGAGGGAGACGTTCCATGTCCCGACTCGAGAAGAGCCCGCGCTACCGGCGGGGAATCCCCGTGGCCGCGCGGAACGGTCTCCTGCTGCTGCTGCTGGCCGGCGGAAGCGCCGGCGCCCAGGACTGGCCGATGTGGGGAGGAACCCCGGATCGGAATATGGTCTCGGAGAGCACCGCCCGGCTCCCGGCCGAATGGGACGTGGACAGCGGCCACAACGTCCGCTGGGTCGCCGCGCTCGGTTCGCAGACCTACGGCAACCCGGTCGTGGCCGGCGGCCGGGTGTTCGTGGGTACGAACAACGAAGCCCTCTACGACAAGGAGATCGTGGGCGACAAGGGGATCCTGATCGCATTCGACGCCGCCACGGGTGAGTTCCTGTGGCAGATGGTCTCCGACAAGCTGCTCTCGGGACGGGTCAACGACTGGCCCTATCAGGGAGTCTGCTCTTCGCCGCTCGTGGAGGGAGATCGCGTCTACTACGTCACGAACCGGGGGGAACTGCTCGCGCTGGACGTTCGCGGCCTGGCGAACGGCAACGACGGCCCGGTCACCGACGAAGCGCTCCAGTCGCCGACCGATGGAGACATCATCTGGCGGTTCGACATGATGGAGGAGCTCGGTTCCTTCCCCCACAACATGTCGAACGCGAGCCCGGTTGCCTACGGAGACCTGCTGTTCGTGAACACTTCGAACGGCCAGGACGAGACCCACGCCAACATTCCCTCGCCGCTCACGCCCGCGATCATCGCGGTGAACAAGGTGACCGGAGAGCTGGTCTGGGAGCAGAACCACGTCGGGGAGAACATCCTGCACGGCCAGTGGTCGGCGGCGGGCGTCGCCGAAGTGGGTGGGGTGACCCAGGTCATCATGGGCGAGGGCGACGGTTGGGTCCGGGGATACGTCGCCGAGACCGGAGAAACCCTCTGGTGGTTCGACACGAACCCGAAGGACTCGGTCTGGCCGCGCACCCGGAACAACGTCATCTCCACTCCGGTCATCCTGGGGGACCGGCTCTTCATCGCGAACGGCCAGGATCCCGAGCACGGGGAGGGCGTCGGCCACCTCTACGCGATCGACGCCACGCAGCGGGGCGACATCACCGAGACCGGGCGGCTCTGGCACTACGACACCATCCGGCGCTCCATCTCCACCGGCGCGCTGAAGGACGGGATCTTCTACCTGCCCGATTTCTCCGGCTTCCTCCACGCCCTCGACATCGAGACCGGGGAGCCCCTCTGGGTCCACGACACCTTCGCCGCGGTCTGGGCGTCACCGGTCATCGCGGATGGCAAGCTCTACCTCGGCGACGAGGACGGCGACGTGGTCGTGCTCCGCCCCGGCCGGACCGAAGAAGTGATCTCCGAGATGAACATGGGCAGCTCGGTCTATTCCAGCGCGGTACCGGCAAACGGCGTCCTCTACATCGCGAGCCGCAACCAGCTCTTCGCCCTCGAGGACCAGGACACCACCACCGAGGGCGCTCGCTGAGAGAGCGTGCGGACTGATCCGCCGCGGCCCGGATCGTGACCTGGCGTCTTCCGAGCGGACCCTCCCCGGCGGTCCGGTCCGGAGTCGGAAGTCTCGAGGAACTGGGTGAAGCCGCCGGCGACCTCGGTCTCCGCCGCGTCCTCGTCACCTCCGATCCCGGAATCGTCGCCGCCGGCATTGCCGGCCAGGCGCTCGAGAGCCTGCGGGACGCCGGAATCGTGGCGGAACCGTTTTCGGATTTCGGAGAGAACCCGACCGAGTCGGATGCCGCGCGCGCGGCCGACGCGGCCCGGAGCATGGATGCCGACGCACTCGCGGGGGTGGGCGGAGGCAGCTCGCTCGATGTCGCCAAAGGGGGGGCGTTTCTCCTCGCCGGCGGCGGACGCATGGAGGACTACCGCGGATACGGCAAGTGTCCCCATCCCCTGCCCCCGCTGATCGGGGTGCCGACGACCGCCGGGACCGGCAGCGAAGCGCAGTCCTACGCGTTGATTTCGCGGGACGGGGACCACCAGAAACTTGCGTGTGGAGCGCCCACCGCGATGTTCCGGGCGGTGATCCTGGATCCGGCGCTCCTCCCTTCGGCCCCGCGGAAGGTGATCGCCGCGACCGGATTCGACGCCGTCGCACACGCGGTGGAGACCGCGGTGACTTCCGACCGAACCGACGAATCGCTCGTTCTCAGCCACCGGGCGTTCGCGTTCCTGAGCCGCGCGTTCCCGCGGGTCGTCACCGGCGACGCGGATCCCGCGACCTGGGAGGAAATGCAACTCGGGGCGTTTCTCGCCGGAGCGGCGATCGAGCGGTCCATGCTCGGGGCGGCGCACGCCTGCGCGAACCCGCTGACGCGCCGCTTCGACGTGGCCCACGGCCGGGCGCTCGCGATCACCCTGCCCCGGGTCGTCCGCTGGAACGCGCCCTCCGCGGAAGACGCCTACCGGGATCTCCTCCAGGCCGCGGGGATGTCGTCCGGCGCGGACCCCGCGGAAACGCTCGCGAGCCTGCTGGAGAGTTGGGTCACAAGAGCCGGCCTCCCGCCCGATCTCGGAGCCGCGAGCGTGTACGTTGACGACCTGCCGTCCCTGGCTGAAGAAGCGGCCCGGGAATGGACCGGGCGCTTCAATCCGCGCGTCTTCGATGCCGGCGGGGCTCTCGCCGTTTATCGTTCGTCCATCGCATGATTTCCCGATCGCTCCTCACGCTCCTCGTCCTGTCGCTCGGCGCGGAGTCCGCCGCGCAGAACGGCTCCGATTGGCCGCAATTCCGCCGGGATGCGGCGCTTAGCGGAATCTCCGCTTCTCCGCTGGGGGACGAGTTGGAGTTGAAGTGGAGCGCCCCCCTCGGGTTTTCGGTGGAATCCTCACCCGCCATCGTCGGCGGCTTTGTCTACGCGACCTCCCTGCCGGGTGTCCTGGTGAAGCTGGACGTTCAGGATGGCGCGGAAGCCTGGCGCTACCGGCCCGGGACGACAGAAGCCGAAGCCGGTGAGTTCGAGGAAGACCGCTTCGGCGAATCCTCTCCGGCGGTCGCCGGGGACACGGTCTACGTCGGCGATCTGCTGGGTGTTCTGCACGCGGTGGACACCGACTCCGGCAAACCCCGCTGGCGGTTTCCGACCGGCGCCGAGATCAAGTCGTCACCCGTGGTGGCCGGTGAGCTGGTGTTGATCGGGAGTTACGACGAGCATTTCTACGGGGTGGATCGGGCGACGGGAAAGGCCCGCTGGTCGCTCCTGACCGAGGGACCCGTGCACGCCACCCCGGGTCGCGCGGGCGGCCTCGCCTGGGTAACGGGATGCGACGCGGTGCTTCGCGGCGTGCGGATCACGGACGGAACGGAGATGCTCCGTTTCGACTCCGGGGCCTATACGGCGGCCTCTCCCGCCATCGCGGAGGGAACCCTCTACTACGGCACCTTCAACAACGAGGTGCTCGCGGTCGATGTGGACGCCGGGAAGCTCTCCTGGCGCTATGAGCACCCCGAACGGCACTTCCCCTTCTACGCCTCGGCGGCGATCACTGACGACCTCGTGATCGTGGCCGGCCGGGACAAATTGGTCCACGCCCTCGACCGTCAGACGGGAGAGGCGCGCTGGACCTTCCGCGCCCGTGCCCGCTTCGACGCCTCCCCGGCGGTGGCCGGCGACCGGGTGTACGCGGGGAACGCGGACGGCCGGCTCTACGTCCTCGACCTCGCAACCGGCGAAAAGCTCTCCGAGTTCCACGCGGGGGCCGCGATCATGGGCTCGCCGGCCGTCGCGAACGGGCGGATCGTCTTCGGCACCCAGGACGGGACGCTCTTCGCGCTGGGTCCTCCGACCGACTGACAGGGCGGCGCTACAAGCGCGTCATCCGGTCGAGCAGCGGCCAGAACTCGAGCTGCTCCACGGCGTGGCTCCGATAGATCCCGAGCCCGTCCATCCCGGTTCCCCGCGCGATGCGGGCGGCCTCCATCATCGCCCCCGGCTCCTGGAGGCTCCCCGGGTGGTAACACGAGAACTCGGCCATCGTCGGCACTCGGCCGGCCACCGTGTCCACGAAGTGCCGGCAATGCCGTTCGATGGTCGCCATGTCGGTCGTGGACCGGAACCAGAGGTGCATTTCATCGCAGAGCCCCTGCTCCACCCAGGCGGGCCAGTCCTGGATCCGCGGGACGTAGCCGTCCGCGTCGCGGTTGATGACCGTGATGGTGAAGACCGTGTCGGACCGAACCGCCTTCACCGCGTCCCGGATGTCCCGGACCATGTCGGTCCAGCGGTCGGCCCGGAACTGCACCCAATCGGGATCGGCGTTCGGTAGCTGGAAGGGATCGCGTCCGGTGGCCTCGCGGAAGGCGCCGGCGATGGATTCCTCGTAGCCGTCGGTGATCACTCCGTTTTCGTCCTCGTTGATCGAGACGAACTCGGCCTGGATACCGCGTCCGCCGCTCCGGGCGAGGAGTTCGGAAAAGACCCGCGCCTCTTCCGCCCGCCCCTCCGGAAGGCCCGGACTCAGAAACACGCGTTCGTAAGGTTGCAGCTCGTCCGTCCGCTCCCGGTTGCGATGACGGTGTTCGGGGTTCTCCCGGACGAAATCGCTGAGGCTCTCGATGCGTTGCGGATGGCTCCAGATGGGCCGGTGCGCATTCAGGGTTTGCCTGCCCTCCACCGTGCCGAAGCGCGGAACCATGAAATTGCAGGACCACGCGGGGTACATCCGGATTCCGCCCGCGGAGGCGACCGCCTTGTAGGGATGGACCTCGACCCCCACCGCGGCGCCGGCCTCCACGAGTTCCGCGGACGCCCCGGGCGCGAAGACGCGGGAGACGCCGTGATCGGCGCACTTTTGGACGTAGAGCTCGACCTCGGTCTGATTGCCGTTCCCGCGGTACATCTCTCCGAGGCCCAGATCCTGGCCCCAGAGCGCAACCCCGGCAGACAGGGGCCCGGACGCGGCGGGCGCCTGGGATTCGGGGGCCGGGCTCTCTCCGGCGCCGCCGCAGGCCGCGGCCGCCGGGAGCGCCGCAATCGCGCCCTTGAGGAATTCACGCCGGCGGACGCCATCTTCCGAACTCATGCCGATACTCCGTTCCGGGCCGCATCCTCGATCCCGGCGGCGAAGAGGTCGATCTCTTCGAGCGTGCTGAAAACGCTCGGCGAAACCCGAATGCAATCGAACTCGCCGCGGATGAAGCGGGGCCGGACGTGGATGCGGTACTTCCGCTCGAGGAAGTCCGTCAACTCGCCCGAATCCACCCCCTCGATCCGCATCGCCCCGATGCCGCACGCCTGCTTGATGTCGGGCGGGTTGAGCACCTGGACCCGGGGAAGTTCCTTGACCCGCTCAGCCCAACGCCGCCGCAGGTAGACGAGCCGTTCCGCCTTCCGCTCGGCGCCGAGACCCTCGTGGAAGGTCACCGCCTCGGTGATCGGCCCCCGGACCGCGATCGGATTCGTCCCGATCTGTTCGAACTTCCGGATGTCGTCGTCCTGGCTCGCGGGCGCGCTCATGAGCGGCCACACCTTGGGGATCTTCTCCTTGCGTACGTAGAGGAAACCGGTCCCGACGGGAGCGAAGAGCCACTTGTGGAGGCTCGTTCCGTAGTAGTCGCAGTCGAGGTCGTCCCGGGTGAACGGAAAGTGCGCGAACCCGTGGGCGCCGTCCACCAGGGTCTCGATACCGTGGCGGCGCGCCATCTGACAGATTTCCCGGACCGGGAAGATCTGACCGGTGGTGAAGGTGGTGTGGCAAATGAGCAGGAGCTTCGTTTTCGCCGTGATGGCCCGCTCCAGGATTCCCGTCAGCTCCGAGAGGTCCTCGGGGGGCGTGGGATACGGCACCGTGCGGAGCACGATTCCGTCACGCCGTTCCCGCTGGCGGAACGTCATGAGCATCCGGGGGTAATCCTGGGTGGTGGTGAGCACCTCGTCCCCCGCCTCGAGCGGAAGCCCGAACTGCACGATCTCCATCGCCTCGCTGGCGTTCCGGGTGAAGGCGATCTCGTCGGTGCCGCAGCCGAAGGTCGCGGCGAGCCGGCGCCGCGCCACGTCGATACGGGGACCGAGCAACTCGTCCACGTAGAGCGAGGGGCCCATGTTCATGATGTCCCAGTACTGGTCCATCGCCCGTTGCACGGTCACCGGCGCGGGGCTGACGCTGCCCGAGTTCAGGTTGATGTGGTTGCGGTCGATGGTGAACGCCTCCCGCACCCGGAACCAGAAATCCTCGTCCTGCGCGGCGTCTTCCGCACTCTGGGCGCCGAGGCGCGCCACCGCCTTGCCGATCCGTTCTTCCGCATCGGCGTGCAGTGCGGTCAGCGCCCCGCCGGTCGCGGCCAGAAAAGCTCTTCGATTCATGCCTCTTCTCCTTCGCCGTGGCGGGTTCCGAACATACCATCGGGGCCCGGAGGATTCCCCCATGATCAACACGTCTTGCCGCGCCGCCATCGGGACCGCGTCGTGGGCGCTTGCGGCCGGAATTGCCATGGCCCAGCCCACGGTCCCCCACCTTCCCGGCGAGGACGGCATCCTCCCCCAGCCGCACGTGGCGCTCGTGAACACCCACGTGGTGAACGTGGTGGACGGCACCGTGCTGGAAGACGCCGTGGTGGTCGTCCGGGACGGGCTCATCGAATCCGTGGGCGCCGGCCCGCCGCCCGCAGACGCCCACGTTCTCGACCTGGGGGGCCGCCACCTGATGCCCGGCCTCTTCGACGCTCACTGGCACGGCCGCACCCTGGACGGCCTCTACCGCGCCCTCGAATCCGGAGTGACCACGATGAAGAGCGCGGCGGTGGGCAGCTACCTCGACGTGCGGATGAACGACATGGTCGAGCAGGGTTATCTCGCCGGGCCGGAGATCTTCGCCGCCGGCGTTTACGTGCTGCCGAACCTGGGTCAGTCGGCGCTCGCCGATCCCCGGCTCTACAAGTACCTCCACCAGGAAGTCAAGGGTGTCGAGGCCGTTCGCGAAGTCGTCCAGGTGGACGTTGACCGCGGCGCCCGCTGGATCAAGACGCGCTCGGGCGGTACGACATCGGGGCCGAACGGCCCCGACCCCAAGATGCTCGTCTACAGCGTGGAGGAACTCACCGCCATCGTCGAAGAGGCCGACGCGCTCGGCGTCAAGGTGGCCTGCCATTCCCACGGCAAGGAGGTCGTCCGGAATGCCATCATCGCGGGCTGCGCCACCATCGAACACGGCTCCTACGTGGACGAAGAAGGACTCCAGTTGATGCTGGAAATGGGCACCGCGTGGGTCCCGACGTACACCTCGGTGGTGGGATTCCTCCTGCCCCACGACGACTACGAATCCTCGGCGAGCTACCAGCGGGGCAGCCATCTGCTGCACTACCTCGAGAAGGGTTTCAAGCGGGCGCTCGAACTCGGGGTCACCATCATCACCGCCACCGACACCCAGTACGGCCCCCGCACCAACGTCCGGATCTACCGCGAGATGACGCACTTCGTGGAAATGGGCATGACGCCCCTGCAGGCGCTCCAGTCGGCCACCATCCGCTCTGCCGAGGTCTACGGAATTCGGAACCGCACCGGCGCCATCGAGGTCGGCCTGGAGGCCGATCTGGTCTCGGTGGACGGAAACCCGCTGGAGGACATCTACGCCACCCACGAGCCCATGTTCGTCATGAGCAACGGGCGCATCGTCTTTCACCGGACGGTGGATCCCGACCATTACATCCCCCGCCGGGTGGGGGTCACGGGATTCGGTACGGGCGGCCCGCGCCCCTAGCCCGGACTTCTCATACTCCGCGTCACCCTGGCGTTCGCAACGTGGGCGCTCTTGAACGTGATTGGCGTGATCCGTTCCACGGCCCTCTCGGGCCGCGGGTGCCGTCTGAAGTCGGCGTTCCA
>MPMW01000029.1 GCA_002238705.1 Acidobacteria bacterium bin61
CCGGGGCCGGAGCCCGCAACGCCCGAGCCAGGCGAACTACACTAGCTAGCACTACTGGCCCTGGCCGACACCGGCGACAGCCCGATCAGGATCGCGGCTGTGCGGCGATCCTGATTGGCCCTGACGACGACAGTGAACAGCAACCCGACGAAGGAGAAGATCCGCGAGGCGCGGGAGCGCAACGGATTACTCCAATCCAGAGAAATCATCGCCATCCGCGGGAGGCGGTCGCGCGCCGAGTTCGCGGAGATTACCGGCCTCGCGTTGTCCACGATCATTCGATGGGAGAACGATCTCCTCGTACAGAGCCGCTCCAACGATCGGTACCTGCGCCTGCTGAGGGAAACAGCGACCCGGGAACTCCCTTCGGGGAACCCCCCGCAACTCGAAGTCGAGCCTGCAGCGCCCGACAAGGGGGAAGCCGTGTTGGCTGCGCTGCAGCAGGATGCGTCGATCTCGGATCTCGCACTGCGATACGACGTTCCAGCGAGCCGGATCGAGGAATGGAAGCGGAGCTTCCTGGAAGCCGGTTCGGTGGCGTTGGCGGCCCCAGCCCGGGCTGCGGCTTCGCCACTCCAGGATGACCGAGCGGAGCTGCGGGCGCGGATCGTGACGCTGACAATGCAGCGGGACCTGCTGTCGGCCGGCCTCCGTTCCGCCCTCGCCACGATAGAGCCGGGCCCGTTGGCGAACGCGCTCGGTTCGATCCTCTCGGTCATCGCTCCCGCCGAAACAACATCCGACGCCGCCACCGACCGCCCGGTACCGGGTGCCGTCGCACCCGTCGACAGGAAGCGTTCATAACCTGATTCGGCGGGGGATCGTCCATCCGCGCGGCGCGAACGGGTCCCGGCCGGAGTCGGGCGACGGTCAGCGCGGTGGCTCGAAGAGGACTCCCTCCATCATGTCGCACGCCTCCTTCACCAATTCATCCTTGCGCTCCACCCAAGAGCGGATCACTTGGACTTCCCGATCTCCAAATCCAAGAGCTTGGGCGATCTCATCAATCCAATGCGCTTCCTCGGGCGCCAACTCCCCATCCATGAGGCACAAGCCCTCAAGCTCCAACAGCATCACCATCCGACTCTCCCGAGAGTCGAACAGTTGCTTCAGGTCCTCGGGCGCCACCTCCTCGGGCGAAACCCCGGATGCCTGGGATTGAAGCAGGTTGTAGTGCTCGCGCTCCACAGCATTGGAGGCGCCGTCAACGCTCATCACCTTGTAGGCGTAGTGAAGCAGCGCGGCCTGCTGATCACGGTTCAGGTGATGCACAAACATCCCGCCAGATCCTCCCTCGCAAAGTACGGAACTCCCTGGGCGAAGCGTTTCATGCGTTGCCGGCGAAGGATAGTTTCCGTACCGTTTCTGTCTGATGGCCTGAACGACCGATGCGGTCCGCTACCGATTGGGGCACCCCAACTTCCGTAATGCTCAGGTTAAGCAACCGGCCCGCAATCTGCAACCGTTCTCGGGCGCCATGCGCCCCCCCAACCCGCACACCGGATCACTGGTGGGCACTTCCAGCGCTGGCGGACACGGCATCATTCCACGACGCTGCGGAGCTCTTCGAGTAGCCCGCTGAGCATCGGATCCAGATCGTCGAACCGCTCGAAGGCGGAATCGGTCGGCTGCGAGTCGGCCCCTTCGACGTACCCGTACAAGAGGTCAAGCTGCTGGATCAGCTTGGGGGCGTAGTCCTGATCCTCGCGGTCGTAGTCCTCGGGAAGGGGCACCAATTCCCGCTCGATCCGGGTGAACCGTTCCGCAACGGACGCGGACGCACCCTCGCGCAGCTCCCGGATCTCGGCCACCGCCCGGTGGACGTCGCTGATCCGGTCCCGAATCTTCATGAGAAGACCGAACTGGCTCTCGAACTCCGCGGCGGTGGTGGTGACCCGAGGATCGGGCAGCACCTCGATCGGCTGGGTCCCGCTCCAACTCCCGGTTGCAACCCGGACCTGGTAGGTCCCCGGCACCACCAGCGGGCCGAGCGGCGAACCGCCGAAGGCCGAGGGATGTCTGAGGTCCCAGACGAAGCGATTCAAACCGGCATGCGAGAAAGTGCTCTCCTCCTTGAAGAAGGGCGCCTCGGGCCGGGCGATCACGGAGGGGTCCCTGGGATCGTCCTCGCTTGAGAATCGCCGGATGACCTCTCCCGTCCCGTCGAGGATCTCGAGGGTTACCTCGCCCTCCGTGGCTTCGGCGAACCAGGTGTAGATGGTCGCGCCGTTCGGGGAGTCGGTGCCCTGCCGGTCCCGAGTGATGCGCGCGCCGCCATAGAGGTCGCGGGGGTTCGCGACCGACCGCCAGCCGCCCACGTATTCGTCCACCGCTTCCTCTTCCGCGGTCCGTACCCGGTGGACGTCGCGCGGCGCGAAGAGATGGGCCGCCGAGCCCGCCACCTCATCCGTCAACTGGTGGAGCGGGGAGAGGTCGTCCAGGATCCAGAAGGAACGGCCCTTGGTGGAGAGCACCAGGTCCTTCTCGTGGACCACCAGATCGGTCACGGGCGCGACCGGAAAATTCTGTTGAAGCGACTGCCAGTGCGCCCCGTCGTCGAAGGAGACGAACACCCCGTACTCGGTGCCGGCGTAGAGCAGCCCCTTCCGGTCCGGATCCTCCCGAACCACCCGCACCCACTGGTCGGCAGGGATCCCGTTCGTGCCGTCGGTGATCAGCTCCCAGCTCTCCCCGAAGTCGTCGGTGCGGAAGACGTAGGGCCGGAAGTCGTCCAGCCGGAAGCGCACCACCGAGATGAAGGCGCGCCCCGCCGTATGGGGCGAGACCTCCAGGATGTTCACCGTCCCCGAGTCGGGCATGTCCGGCGGGGTGATGTTCTTCCAGTTGTCGCCGCCATCCCGAGAGATGTGGACGAGGCCGTCGTCGGTGCCGGCCCAGAGGACGCCGGGAATGTGCTTCGACTCGGCCAGCGCGAAGATGGTGCAGTAGACCTCCTCGCTCGTCACCTCCCGGGTGATGGGGCCGCCCCAGGTGTTGATCCGCTCCGGATCGCCCGTCGTCAGGTCGGGGCTGATGATCTCCCAGCTCTGTCCCTCGTTGGTGGAACGGTGGACCACATGCGAGGCGTGGTAAAGCACGTTTGGATCGTGAGGTGAGAGCACGATGGGTGCGGTCCGCTGGAAGCGGTAGCGGAGGTGCTTTGCGGGCATCCCGCCCACCTCGGGATAGGCCTTGATCGGTCGGATCTGCCCGGTGGAGCGGTCGAAGCGGGTGATGGCGCCGCTCGTGCTTCCCGAAAAGACGATGTTGGGGTTGTCGGGCCGGATCACCGCGACCCCGCCCTCCATGCCCCCGACCCCGTCCCAGTGCTGGAGCTGGAGCCGCATGCCGTAATGGCCGGACCGGCTCGGCACCGAGAGGACCTCCCAGGTGTCCTGCGCCGAGCCGTACACCCGGTAGGGGAACTGGTTGTCCACGCTCACCCGGTACATCTCCGAGGTGGGCTGGTTGAGTTGGCTCGACCAGGTGAGGCCCGCGTTCCAGGAGACGTTCGCGCCGCCGTCGTTGCCCTGAACCATGATCCGGTTGTTGTCGGGGTTGATCCAGAGGTCGTGGTTGTCGCCGTGCGGGGTGGCGATGAGGTCGAAGCTGGCCCCGGCATCGTCCGAGCGGTGGAAGTAGCGGCTCACCACGTAGACCCGGTCCACGTCCACCGGATCCGCGTAGATGTGCATGTAGTACCAGGGCCGGTTCTGGAGTTCCCGATCGTCGTTAACGAGCTGGAAGGACGCTCCGGCGTCATCCGAGCGGTAGACCCCGCCATCCCGGGCTTCCACGAGCGCCCAGACCCGGTTTGGGTCCGCGGCGGAAACCGAGATTCCGGTCCGCCCGATCATCCCGCCGGGAAGCCCGTTCGTGAGCTCGGTCCAGGTGTCGCCCCCGTCGGTGGTCTTGTAGATGCCTCCCTCCTCGCTGCCCGAGATCATGGTCCAGGGCTTCCGCTCGGCGGTCCACATGGTGGCGTAGAGGACGTTCGGGTCGGACAGGTCCATCGAAATGTCGTTCGCGCCCGTCCGCTCGCTGACGTAGAGCACCTTTTCCCAGGTGGCGCCGCCGTCGGTGGTCCGAAAAACCCCACGCATCTCGTTGGGCCCGAAGGCGTGCCCGAGCACCGCCGCGTAAGCGACGTCGGGGTCCTCGGGGTGGATCACCACCCGGCCGATCTGTCCGGCGTCGGGGAGCCCGACGTTCGTCCAGCTCTCCCCGCCGTCCGTGGACTTGTAGATGCCGTCCCCGGGGGAGATGTTTCCGCGGATGCAGGCGGAGCCGCTGCCGGCGTAGACGACGTTCGGATCGGAGTCCGCCACGTCGATGGCCCCGATGGAGCTCGAGCCGTAGTAGCCGTCGGAGACGTTCACCCAGCTCTCGCCGGCGTCGGTGGTCTTCCACAGGCCCCCGCCGTTCGTCCCCATGAAGTAGGTCCAGGGTTGTTCCGCAATTCCGGTGACCGCGGTGACCCGGGAGCCCTTGTGGGGCCCGATCATCCGGTACTTGAGGGCCTGATAGGTCGCGGGGTCGTAGACGTCGTTCTGCGCACCGGCGGCGGGGACCGCAAGCAGCGTGAGGACGAGTAGCCGGGTCGCGAATCTCATGGTTGCTCCTTTCCTGGGAAGGGACGATAGGGGCACGGCCTCCCCATTATTCGAGCCGGCGGTAGATCACCTGGACCGCGGGCCCCGACTCCTCGGTGCGCCGCGGCAGGTCCACGAACATCCGGTCCCCCTCAACCCGCACCCTGGCGACCGATTCGAGGCCGATGATGTCCGGCCCCAGGCTGACGTCCCACTGGCGGCGGAGGGTGTCCCCCTCGATCTGGTAGGTCCCGGCGGTCCCGGAGTAGTTCAGGAGTTGCTCGTAGTGCGCTACCTGTTCCTCGGGTGAGAGCTCCGCGAGTTCCGCGGCCGAGCGCGCGGTCCGGTTGTTGTCCATCCGGGCGAGGCAGTGGTAGCCGTTCGTGAAGACCCAGATGCCGCTCCAGGTGGAGTCGTCGCGGACCAGCTCCCCGGTCTCGGTGTTCGTCTCCGAGACGAAGGCCCAGACCCCGGTGATGAGCGTTCCCTCGTCTTCCTCTTCCAGCGGCGGCGCGGGAGTGCAGGCGGAAAGGGCCGCCGCCACGCCCATGGACAGGACGAGGAGGAGGACCAGCGGATCGGTCTTCTTCATGATGGATCTCCCGCGGGCCGGGATCGCGACCCTCAGACGGCCTCCGAAGGCCGGTAGAAGTTGAAGTTCGCCACCCGGAGCGCCGGCATCAGGTTGCCGTTCAGTCCGGAGGACCCGAAGCTCCCTGTCTTGCAGGGCCGGGAGACGTCTTCGATATTCCGGGCAAACTCGTCGAGCCGCAAGGAGTACCAGGCGTTTTGGAGCGGGCCGGCGAGTTGGCCGTCCTCGATCCGGAAGAGGCCGTTCCGGGTCATGCCGTTCACGTGCGGCGGGTCGATGGTCCGGAGCATGGTGTTCCAGTTCTGGGTCATCAGGATCCCCCGGTCCACGCCCGCGATGACGTCCTCGAGGGATTTCGCGCCGCCGTCCCCCACGAGGTGAACGGCGGGGCCGTTCTCGCCGCCGGGCAGGTTGCGGAGCACGCCGTTCTCCACCCAGACCCGCTCTCCGAGCGGCATGCCGCCGGGACCGTAGGGACTCCCCATGATCTGCGGATGTCCGGGCTGGGTGCTCAGGGTCAGGTGCTCGCTCGCCACCTGGGTGCCCGCCTCGGAGGGGGCACCCCAGGCGCCGACCGTGCGCGCCGACCCGCTCCAGACGCCCATCAGGAGGCGGATGAAGGAAGCGGCGGCATTCGGCTCGAGGACGACGGTGTGGGGTCCCATCTCGAACGGTTGCGGGTCCACCGAGCCCAACGCCTTCGCGATCGCGACGTCGGTGATTCCGGGGATATCGAGATCGGCGAAACGCCGGAGATCTCCGGCCGCCGCCCAGCCGGAGCCGATCCGGCTCGACTCCCGTCCGGTGGTGTCGTCGGAGCGCACCGTGACTGCGTATCCGGTCTTGGTCGCGCGGCGATAGAACCACGCCCCGGCGCTGTTCGCGTGCGCCTCCAGCGTGTCGTCCACATGGAAGTAGCCCGAGCCGTTCAATCCGTCGGCCTGCAGGCGCTCGATCACGCCGGCCACTGCCTCGTGGCGCTCGTCGTCGGTGAGCGCGGCGGTCGCCTCGTCGAAACCCGGGATCTCGGGGTACTCCTGCGGGCCGTGAAGGGGACGGTGGGACTCGTTCGGGGCGGCCGCCCGGGCGATCGCCTCGGCCCGGGCCACCGCGTCGCGGATGCCGGCCGGGTCGAGCTGGTTCGTGATCGCGGCGCCTTCCCGGTTTCCGAAGCCCACGTGCACCTGGAGCGGGTGACAGGGCTGGACCACGGTGTCGTCCCGGATGTAGCTGTTCGAAAAGCGGATCACCTTGGTGCTCCCGCAGACCACCTCCCGGTTCACCTCGTGGTACCACGCCATCGAGAGGTCAACCTCGTCGGCTGTTGCCGCCTCGAACGCGGTGTCGAAAATGGCGCGAACTTCTTCTTGGGTGAGGATCAACTTGCCGGCCCTCCCACGTTCAGGTTTCGGAACCGGGCCCAGGGCGCACCGTGGGTGTTGTGGTTCCGCTGCGTCGGCTGGCCGATGTCGTCCGAATCGAGCGCCGCCGGTTCCCAGGACGCCGGGTTCGTGACGGTCTCCAGCCGGTGCCAGAGTTCGCTCGGGTTTTGCCCGTAGTAGTGGGCGCCCCGGAGCATCCGGGTCTTTTGGCCGTTTTCGATCTCCCAGACGGCGTTCGCGGTGTAGGTGTGGTAGCGCCGCTGGTAGTCCTGGACGATCCGGCTCGAGAACCCGGAGAACAGGAGGCCACGCCGGGTGTCCGCGATGAGTTCTTCCGGCGACGGGGCGTCCTGGCCGCCCGGTTCGAGGCTCACGTTCGGCATCCGTCCCTGGGGCACCCGGTCCCAGGACTCGGTCATGCAGCAGCCGCGGCTCTGGTCCTCACCCACGTAGGTGGCGAACTCGCGGGTGGTCTGGAAGCCCACCAGCTTCCCCTCCCGCACCACGTCCCACTCCTGGGTCTTGACGCCCTCGTCGTCGTAGCCGCAGGTGGAACGAAGCATCGGACGGCTGCGGTCCGCCACGAAGTTCATGACCGGCGAGCCGAACTCGTAGCTCCCCATGTCCTCGGGGGCGAGGAAGGTCGTTCCCGCGAAGTTCGTCTCCACCAGCACCGTCCGGTTGAGCTCCGTGGGGTGCCCCACCGTCTCGTGCTCGAAGAGGCAGAGGTTCTGCGGGTCCATGACCACGTCCATCTGCCCATCGATGGAGATCATCGGAGCCTGGGCTTTTTCCACCGCTTCGGCGGCGATCCGCTCGGCGTGTGAGGGGAGATCGAGCCCGCGGATGTACTCGTAGCCGATGTTCAGCGGGTTGACGAAGAAGCGCCGCTGCGCGGTGACCCCGTCCACGTGGGCGCGGGCAAAGAAGGACCCGTCGGAGCGGACGAGGCGCTGCTGGATCTCGGCGCCCTCCAAGTTCGCGTAGAACTTGTTCTCGTCCCAGAAGTCGAGCCAGGAGAAGGCGCGGTCGGTCTGCGGGTTCTTCCGGACCTCTTCGTTGATCCGGAGCAGGAGCGCGACCTTCTCGTCAAGCGGCACCGCGAAGGGGTCCTCTTGGTGAGGCGTCACCCAGGTGTCCACGTGCACCGGTTCCGGCACGAGGCGGATCGGCTCGGGGACCGTCCGCGCCGCCTTCTCGGCCAGATCGCACGCCAGTCCGGCCACCGCCACCGCTTCGTCCTCGCTGAGGACGGGACTCGCGGCGAACCCCCAGGCGCCGTCTTTCAGCACCCGGACGTTGAAGCCGATGTCCACTTTTTCCAGCACGTGTTCCGGGGAAGATCCGTAGTGCCACTCCCCGGGGACCCCCTTGATCTGCTGGTCGTCGGCGGCGATCGTCTGGATGAGGTTCCGGACGACCCGGACATCGGCGAACGTCGCACCGCGGCTGGTTGTCGCGCGGAGGACCGCGTCCGCGAGCCCCTTCTTCCATTCAACGTCTTCGATGAGTTCGTGGGCCGGCCGGGGGACGGCGCAGCGGGTCAGCCCGAAGGGCAGCACCACTGCGGCCGTGCCTCCGCAAAGCCGAACGAACTGGCGACGGGTGATGTCCATGGTGTCCTCCCGGGAGCGCCGGCGGCGCGGCCCTCCGGAGAGGACCGCGCCTGGCGTCAGGCCGGCCGGGGCCGGGCTAGAAGCGGATCCGGAGGGCCAGCTCGATCTGCCGGGCCTCGGCCACCTGCGTCGACTGTCCGAAGGTGCCGGAGCGGAGGTTGCCGTTCGGCGGGAACCAGTTGGAGCGGTTCAGCAGGTTGAACACCTGGAAGATGGCCTCGACGTAGGACCGATCCCCGAAACGGAACTCCTTCGACGCCAGCACATCCACCGTTGCGTAGGCGGGACACTCGACCGAGGACACCGGCGTCAACCCGTTCGCGGTCCGGTAGCCGTTCGCCGCGTTCAGGTCGAGATCCCGGCAGCCGTCGCGGAGATTGATCCCCGGCGGCCGGTCGCCGCCGATGCCGTCCCCGTTCAGGTCGCTGCCCGCCGTAACGTTGAACGGCAGGGCGCTCTGGTAGCGGATGATCCCGCTCAGGTTGACTCCCCCGGGCAACATCGCCAGCCCGCTGATGGTCAGCCGGTGACGCCGGTCCGCGGGCACGTGCCCGTAGTCGGAGGCGCGGTTGTAGTGGTCGGCGGGGAAGGTCTCCGAATCGGCCTGCACGTCGGCCAGCGTGTAGGAGCCGAGCAGTTGCCAGCGGTTCGCGAGCCGCTTCGTCACCCGGGCCGACAGCGCGCGGTACTGCATCTCGCCGTCGGTCATGCCGGCCGTGACGCGGCCGATCGGGGCGTAGGGTCGTTCCGCTCCCGCCGTCGCCGGGTAGTTGAAGTCGAGCTGGGTGTGCTGGTTGAAGCCATCGGCGGCGATGCCGTCCAGGCTGATGCTCAGATCGTCCCCGATCTGGACGCTGTAGCCCACGCTGTACTGGCGCGTGTAGGGCGTCCGGTTCTCGTTGCCCTGAATGGAGTAGTTCCGCTGGGAACGGGCGACCTCGAAGGGATCCTGACCCTCGTAGGGATCGGGATAGCTGGGGTTCTGGATGACGACCAGCAGGTCCTCGGGGTTCCGCTCGGCGCGGGGGGCGCCGTTGGCCCGGTAGCGGTTGTAGAAGACGCCCCAGGCGGCCCGCACCGACTGCCGGCCGTCGCCGGTCGGGTCCCAGACGAGTCCGAGCCGGGGGCCGAAGTTGTCGTTGTCCCCGCGGGTGCTGTTGTCATAGAACGGGAAGAGCGACGGATCGAGCAGACCGGCAGGACGCACGACCCGGTCCCGGACCAGGATCTCGGGGACGGGTTCGTCCAACAGGTTCTCGTTCCAAACCCCCTGCTGGAGGTCGTAGCGGAGACCCAGGTTCAGCGTGAGCCGGGGGTTCACCGTCCAGGTGTCGCTGATGTAGATGGAATGCTCCGTGTTCTCGAAATCGTCATAGCGGGGCAGCAGCCGCTGGCTGAACCGGTCCGGGTAGGTCGCCGGATCGTCCGGATTGAAAGGCGCATCCGTCGAAAACCAGAACTGCTGCGCAATGCCCACGTTGTCCGGCTCCCAGTCGATCCAGGTGAGATCCACGCCGAGCTTCAGTTCGTGGGATCCGACGTAGTGGGAGATGTCGTTCTTGACCTGGATGTGAAGTTCCGGGCCGAGAAACGCCGACTGGCTGCCGGTGCGAAGGCTGGGCCGGTTGATGAGCGTCCCGACGTCCACACGCTCGGCGGGGAACTCGCCGGAGGCGCTCCATTTCTGGTGTCCGGGTGGCCAGCCGATGTAGGTCGCGTGCGCCACCTGGACCCGGAAGTCGTTGAAGGTGTTCGGGCTCAGGAACCAGGTCTCGCCCAGCACCAGCGAGTGCCGGGGAGCGCCGAAGCTGAAGCCGCTGCTCGCCGCCCGGATGCCGCCGGAGCCGCGGTGGGTCAGTTCGTTGTTGTGGTGCGCGTAGCGGACGAACAGCCGGTGATCGTCGTTGATCGTGTAGTCCAGCCGCCCGAAGCCCATGAAGTTCCAGTCGGGCTTCTCGAAGGTGCCCTCTTCTTCCGGGAACACCCCGCCGGTGTTCACAGTGAAGAAGGTGGACTCGTCGGTGTACTCGGCGGAGACGTAGAAGTGGGCCTTGTCCTCGACGATTGGGCCCCCGAACGACCCGCCGAACTGGTGACGGGAGAAGTCGGGCTTCTCGTCCTGTAGCTCCGTCTTCGAGTTGAGCGCCTTGGTGCGGAAGAACTCGAAGACGCTCCCGCTGAATTCGTTCGTGCCGCTCTTGGTCACCACGTTCAGGTAGCCGCCCTGCGCGAAGCCGAAGTCCGCGCTCGCGTTGAACGCCTGCACCTTGAACTCGGCGATGCCTTCCTGCGGGAAGTCCTGCCGCGGCTCGCCCTGCTGCTGCCAGTTGTTGCTGACCCCGTCCACGTAGAAGCCGTTCGAGTAAAACGTGACCCCGGCGCCGATGTTCACGTTGTTGTAGAAGACGCCGCGGATCGCATCCTGGCTCGTGGCGGGGCTCAGGGTGGCGAGATCGAGCCACTTCCGCCCTTGCATCGGCAGAACCTCAACCTGTTCCTCGGTGATCACGGTGGAGAAATCCGCCTGCCGCGACTCGATCAGCGGGGCCGATGCGGTGACGGTGACCGCCTCCTCGACCCCGGCCAGTTCCAGTGAGATGTTGAGGGTCACCTGCTGCGACACCTGGAGCCGCAGGCCCTCGTTGGTCACGGTCTGGAACCCCTGGAGGCTTGCCATCACCGAATACGTGCCGACGGGTAGTGACGGCACCTGGTAGAGCCCGTCGCCTCCGGAAGTCACCGTTCGCTGTAGCCCGGTTTCGGCGTTCATGACCGTCACGGTCACTCCGGGCAGCGCGTCGCCGCCAGGGTCGGTCACCCGTCCGTAGACCCCCGCTTCCTGGGCGGCCGCGGTGACGGCCATCCCGGCCAGCAGCGCCGCAAACAGCACCGCCAGGGGCTTCGCCCTGACACAGCTATTGACACTCATATCCCTCTCCTTTTGGGGGTAAACGCGCCTCTGACGAGGCGCTACGGACAGATGCAGTCGCGCAACCGGTCAACCGGCGGGACTGGATCTGTCCACGAACGCAACGGAGGACCCGTCTTGAATCGGCCTGCGGTACCCGCACGAACCAACGCGCGCCGTCCGAGCGACGGGTTACGCTGGCTCATACCGCAGTAGTCCTCCTGAGGCGCTCTCAGGTGAAGAGCGCCGAACTGGAAAACCGATTAACGCGCTTTCGCTAGTCCCCAGTCAAATGCGACTCCCCTGGTCCGACTTTGCGCCTCCGCCGGGAGGAGCCGGACGAACTCCGACCTGCGTGGTGGCACAACGGTTCGGAAGCCCCTTCGCCCTCAGGGTGCGCGCAACCACCCCGCTCCCCCTGCTAATCTCCCTTGTCCCATGCAAAGACGCGAGGCGCTGAGGGCCACGCTCCTCCTGATCGCCGCACCCGCCGTCGCGAAAGCCGCCCGGGAAGGCCGTGAGGTCATTGTCTCGGGGCGCGCCGTCTGCCTGAAGGACGGTGAGCCGGGACCGGCCACCGACTGCACCTTCGGCGAGGCGTTCGGGATCGAATCGCCGGACGGCACGATCCACCGGCTCGACCCGACGGACCTGCGCGTCGAGATCCTCACCGACGAGCGGGTGAACATGCACCCGCTGGAGGTCGCGCTCTGGCAGGAGGACGGCCTCGGCAAGATCATCCGCCTCTACACGATCCAGGACGGCGAGACGATCGAGCCCTACTACTTCTGCTTCACCTGCAACATCACCTCTCATCTCCCGGGGCCCTGTTGGTGCTGCCAGCAGGAATTCGAGTTCAAGGAACGCCCCGCCCGCCCCTCGACGGACTAGCGGCCCGCGGCCCCGCGGGTGAAGTCCGCGGTCCGTCAGCCGACCGGATTCCGCCAGCGGAGTCCGGAGAACCGCGCGAAGTCCCAGTCGTTCGAATGGAGTTCCGCCTGGTGTTCGATGGCCAGCGCCGCCAGGTGCGCATCCATCACCAGTGAAGAACTGATCGCGGGGCCGTGCAGTAGCCCCTCCAGGACATCCAGGTGCGACGGTCCCGGCGCCAGGATGCGCGTGCAAGGCTCGGCGAGCCAGTGCCGGCATTCGGCGAAGGCTTCCTCAACGCTCATCGGCGCCGCCACCGCCCGTCGGTCAGAAACCACCCGGGCGAAACCCAGGATGACCATCCAGGAGAGGCCGACCGGCTCGCTCCCGGAGAGGCAGCGTTCCCACCAGCCTCGGGCGGCTGCGTGGAACGAAGAGTCCTTGTTGTACGCGTACACCAGCAGGTTGACGTCGGGAACTACCAAGACTCAGGAACTGCCGATGTCGCGGCGTTTCTTTTCGAGGAATCGGTCCACCTCGAATTCGTCCACCAACTGGTTCAGCTTGAGGGGATCTACCCCGGCCGCCCACCCCAGGTGTCGGGCCCTCACCTGAAATGGACTCCGCTTCGCCGCGGGCTTGGCGCCCGTTGAAAGTCCGCGGCGCAACGTTTCGTTGACGACTGCCTTGAAGGATTTCCCGCTCTGCCGGGCCGCATCCCGCAGCGCCAGGCCGATGTCTTCATCAAGGGTCAGGGTCGTACGCATCGGATTGGCATCTTAGCATCACTATTGGTGAGCATCACGATGCCATAACGATCCTCGAAGGAGTCGCCGACAAGCCCCACCCCGCGGTTCACAACGCTCGTCAGGACCGATCCGCGTTCCTTCCCGCGCTAGGTTTCCGTTCGTGCCCCTGCTCCTTCTCGTTGCCCTGCTACTGACCGTACCGGCTACGGCAATGGCGCAGGGCGGAGACCGGCCCACGGTCACCGAACTCGGCTGGCTCGAGTCCTTCCTGATGACCGGCGAAGAGCGCCGCGCCTCCATTGAGGCCGTGACCCACGGCGACCGGGAGGCCTTCCGGCGTCTCTTCTGGATGCGCCGGGATCCGGATCCGTCCACCCCCCGGAACGAGACCCTCGACCTCTATCTGGCGCGAGTGCGGCTCGCCGATTCGAGCTTTTCCGAGGATGGCGGCTACGGCGGGGGAGACCGGGCGCGGATCTTCGTGCTGCTCGGAATGCCCGTCCAGGTGCTGCCCCAACCCGCAACCGAAGAAACACCGGAAGGGCTTCTCTGGGTCTTCCCCCCGGAACCCGAGAACGGGCTTGCCGGTACCCTCGAGGCCCGCTATCTGCGCGACGAAGTGGGCCAGCTCTGGCTCGAGAACCGGACCGAGGTGGACGAGAGCCTCGAAGAAATGCGGCGGCGGCTCATCGCGCGGCCCGAAATCGGTTTCGAGCGCAACGAGGCGGGGCAACTGCTCATTCCGAACCTTCCCGCCGGGGGATCGGCGAGGGCGCGACAGGTCCTCGCGAAGCTGGACGGCGGCGCTCCGCCGGCGGGTGGTTTTTCGTTCCGGGTGACGCCGGCCTACTTCCGGGTAGCGGACCGGGCAACCTACGTGGCGCTGCTCTTCGAAACTCCCGGCGAGGTGCTCGCCCCGGGGACCGACGGCCAGCTCGCGGCTTCGGTGTTCGCGAAGACCGCTTCCGCCGAGGAAGAGGGCCTCGACAGCGCCGACGCCGTCACCTACCGGCTCGAGACCGCGCACACTTCCATCCAGTCCGCTGAAGGCCCCGGCCGTTTCGAAACTTCCCTGATCCTGCCGCCGGGCCGGCACCGCCTCCTGCTCGGGGTGGTCGACGAGCAATCGGAGGCCTACGGAACCACTCAGATCGAGATCGAAGCGCCCGCTTTCCCGGAGGCCGAACCCGCGTTCTCCTCGGTTGTCCTCTACAGCGACACGACCATGCAGGAGTACAGCGGCATCCTTCCCGGCCGGGCGTTCCAGTTCGGCCGCACCCACTTCGAACCCCGGTCGACCGCGGTCTTCAGGCGGGACGAAACGCTCGGCGCCTTCTACTTCTTCTATCCCGGGGCACGGGAGGACGACGGCGAACTCCCGGAGATCGTCGCGGAATACACCCTCAGCCGGGAAGGCCGGGACACCGGTTTCGTCCGCCCCGAAGCACTTCCGACGAGCACCCGCCAGGCCGCCGCAAACGCCGAGATCGCGCTCACGGACTTCGCGCCCGGCCGCTACGAGCTGGGCATCCGGGTCCTCTACCGCGACGAGGTCTACGAGACCCGGAAGCCGTTCACGCTGGTGCGTTGAACCCGTCCGCGTGTCTCGCGGCCTCGCCCCGGCGGGACGGGCCCTTCCGGCCTCGGTTACCGCTGTGAGGAAGAGCTACCGGGACGGTTTCGACCGCCTCTCGGCGGTCGATGCCGGCTGGTTTCCGGAGCAGAGCGATCGCTCTGCGGAGACCCCTTGAGCACGAGTAATGGAAGACGGCGCCAGCCGGCATCCATTCCTCGTAGCTCGGGAACCCGACGCTCCGAGTCCCCTACCGCACGCAGTCGGAGACGATGATCACGTCATCGTCCTCGAGGTAGTTGACCGTGTAGGGGCACTGGCCCTGGGACTGCATCCCCTCGTACTTGCCGGTGCCGCCGACCCATTCGAAGCCGCCGTCACCACCGCCCCCGACTTCGGCGTCGCCTTCCGCGCGCCAGGCGGTCGTATATACCTCGTCGCCGTCATCGTCCTCGAAGGTGCACTCGCTGTGGATGTCCAGTTCGGCCGCCGACCGGGAGATGAAGATGGCGCAGGTGCCGTGCAGGGTGGCGCCGTCGGGAATGGCGTTGCCCTCGGGAGCGTCGGTGACCCGCAGGACCCCGTGGAGCGATCCGGCGACGATCGTCTTCCCCGGATGCTGGATCGTCGTGTAGTCGCGCTTTCCGATCAGCACGAAACTCATCGCCTCCGGCTCCTGGGCCGCAGCCGGCACGGCCGCCGCCACGCCGAAGAGCAACGCCAGAGACAGCACTCGCCTGTCAGACATGAAAACCTCCTTGATGACCCCTTCGGGATTTCAGAAACCGAGATGTTCCCGGAAAAAACGCACCGTGAGCGGCCAGGCCTGGGAGGACGCCGCCAGGTTGCGTCCCTCGCGGCCCTCCTGGGCGCGAAGGAATCCATGTCCCGCGCCGTCGAAGATCTCGACCTGGAAGCTCTTTCCCAGTTCCTCCATGCGCTCCCGCGCCGGTGGAATCGTGGCGTTCACCCGCGCGTCGTCGCCTCCGTAGAGACCGAGCACCGGCGCCCCGACCGCGGCCAGCGCCTCGCTCTCGGGTGAAGTGCCGTAGTAGACGACCGCAGCGCCGACTTCCGCGTCGCTGGTGGCGAACGTGAAACTCGTACGCCCGCCCCAGCAGAAGCCGACGGTCCCGTACGAATCCGCGGCGGCGGGCAGCGCGGTGGTCCAGTCCGCCACCGCCTTCAGACGGGCGTGCACCTCATCCGCAGCGAGCCCCCGGACGAGCGCCACGGCGCCGTCCCGGTCCACGGAGTCGGTCCGCCCGCCGTCCGGTCCCTTGCCGGTCAGGAGGTCGGGAGCGATGGCGATGAAACCCTGGGAGGCGAACTCGTCCGCCACCGCCCGGATCCAGTCGGTGAGGCCGTAAATCTCGTGGATCACCACGACGACCGGCGCCGCGTCCGCGCGTTCCGGATAGACGATCCAGGACTCGACCGCGTCGCCTCCGGGCGCGGGAACCGAAACCCACTCGCCGTGCCGCGGCGAAGCGTTCAACCGGTCCCGCGCGCTATCCGCCGAAGCCGGAAGCAACTGAGCGAGCGCTGGTCCGGCAACCGCGAGAACGGCGGCAAGAGCCAGTATCGAGAGACGCGGAACGGGGCGGAGAGGACGCATTTGCCGAGTATAGTCCTGCCTGATCGACCTGATTCCGAACGAAAGAATGAGCAGCGAAGCACCCGGAAACCGTCCGGGAGCCCAGGGCGGCCGTGCTTCAGCGCGCGGGGGGATGTGGGCCCTGCCGGCGGCCCTGGGCCTCGTGGCGTCCGCCTGGGCGGTCTTCTTCTACGCCCCCACCGAACTCACGATGGGAGACCTGCAGCGGATCTTCTACTTCCACATCGCCTCCTGGTGGCTGGCCTTCGCGGCCTTCCTGCTGGTGGCCGGAGCGAGCATCGCGTGGCTCCGCACCCGGAATCCCCGTTACGACATGGCGGCGCTCGCCGCCGCCGAGATCGGGACGCTGTTCACCACCGCCGGACTCGCGATGGGAATCATCTGGGCGAAGCCGGCGTGGGGAATCTGGTGGACCTGGGACGCCCGCCTCACCACGGCCTTCGTCCTCTGGGTGATCTACCTCGGCTACCTGATGCTTCGCGGCTACGTGGACGATCCGACGCGGCGCGCCAACCTCGCGGCGGTACTCGGCATCCTCGGCGGCGCCGACGTCCCCATCGTCTACTTCTCGATCCGCTGGTGGCGGACCCAGCATCCCGCGCCCGTGATCATGGGCGGGCCGGACTCGGGACTGCATCCCGACATGTGGATCACGCTGCTCATCTGCCTCGCCGCCTTCACCTTCCTGTTCATCTGGCTCTTCAAGTGGCGTCTCCAACTCGAGCGGGAGGCCCGTTCGGTAGAGGCGCTGCGCCGGCAACAGCTCGCGGAGGCGTCATGAACGAGTGGTTGTCGGCCGGCTACACGGCCTTTTTCGTGCTGCTCGGCGCCTACATCGTGCGGCTCGGCCTCCTCGAACGCAGGCTCCACCGCGAGCGGGCGCGCCTCGCCACCGAAGCGGTGCGGCAAGAGGACTCGTGAGCCGGCTCGACGGGATCGCGGCGCTGATCACCGGCGCCTCTTCCGGGATCGGGCGCGGGCTCGCACGCGTCTTCCTCCGGGAAGGAGCGCGGGTGTTCCTCACCGCCCGCGGGGAAGAACGCCTCCGGGAGACCGCGGAGGAACTCGAAGCGGCGCACCCCGGGCGAACCGGCTTCGCCGCTTCGGACGTCGGCGATCCCGAGTCGGCCGCGGCGATGGCGCGCGCCGCGCTCGACCGCTTCCCCGATCTCTCGGTCCTCGTGAACAACGCTTCCATCCTCGGCGTGCGGGCCCCCATCATCGAACAGGACCCGAAGGTCTGGGCGGACACCCTGCGGATCAACACCGCGAGCCTCCTCTACGTGACGAAGCCGCTCCTTCCGGCTTTCCTCGAGCGGGAGACCGCCTCGATCATCAACGTCAGTTCGACCGTCGGCCGGATCGGCAAGCCCAACTGGGGGCCTTACGCGGTCTCCAAGTTCGGGCTCGAGGGGTTCACCCAGACTCTCGCCGCCGAACTGAAGGGCACCGGTGTCCGGGTGAACAGCGTCAACCCGGGAGCGACCCGGACCCCGATGCGGGCGGCCGCCTACCCGGCGGAGGACCCCCTCACCCTGCCGACCCCGGAGGACATCGCGGAGGTCTTCGTTCGCCTCGCCTCTCCGGAATCAGCCGGCGTGACGGGCCAGGCCCTGAACGCCCGCGACTACCTGGAAGTCGCGTGATCCGCACGGCATGAGCGTCGGCGAACGCTTCGGGACCCGCTTCGGGACCGCGATGACCCTCATCGGCGTCGCCGTGGGGCTCGCCAACGTCTGGCGTTTTCCTTACATGGCCGGCCAGTACGGGGGCGGGGCGTTCGTAGCGATCTACATCGCGTTCGTTCTGGCGCTCGGAGCCCCGGCGCTGATCGCCGAGTGGAGCCTGGGCCGGCTGACCCGCGCCGGGCCCGGCGGCGCGTTTACCAGCATCGGAATGCCGGGCGGCCGCTTCATCGGCGGGCTGCTCTTCCTGACCGTGTTCATGGCCTGTTCCTACTACACGGTGGTGGTGGCTCAGGTTCTCTTCTACGCGGCCCTTGGCGGGGTGGTGGTGGAGCCCGAGGCGTTCTACGCCCGGAACTTCGGCGGGATGACGGGGCTGAACCTCAGCCTCACCGTGCTCGTCTTCGGGGCGATGGGCCTGGTGGCCGCCTTCGGCGTCCGGCGCGGCGTCGAGCGCCTCTCCCGGATCGCGATGCCGCTCGTCGGAATCGGCCTGGTGGTGGTCGCCATCCGTTCGGTCACCCTGCCCGGCGCCTCCGAGGGGATCCGTTACCTGCTCTGGCCGGATCTCGGGAACGTGAGCGCCGAGACATTCCTGGCGGCACTCGGGCAGGCATTCTTCAGCCTCTCGCTCGGCGGCACCTTCTTCCTCGCCTACGGGAGCTACCTGCCGTCGACTGCCAACCTCCGCCGGCTGTCCGGCACCACGATCCTTGGCGATTCGGGCGCGGCCATCCTGGGCGGGTTGGCCGTGATTCCCGCGGCCTTCGCGCTCGGGGTGGAGCCCGCTTCCGGGCCTCCGCTCGTATTCTTCACTCTGCCGCGGGTGTTCGGCGCCATGCCCGGCGGCGAGTTCTTCGGCCCGATCTTCTTCCTCGCCCTCTTCCTGGCCGCCTTCCTGTCGGCGCTCGCCGCTCTCGAAGTCATCGTGAACTCCGCGGTCCCCTGGACCGGCTGGAGCCGCCGGACGGTGGTCGCGGTGGCGGTGGCTCTCCAGATCCCGGTCGCGCTCCCCTCGATGGTGAGCGCCGATTACCTTGGCTGGAGCGACTTGATCTGGGGGTCGACGATGCAGCCGATCGGTTCCGCGCTCACTCTGATCGGCCTCGGATTCTTCGTTTCGCGGGGCCGGACGCTCGCCGAGGCGGGCCGGGGCTCCACGAAGCCCGTCGGAGCTCTGTGGCTCTTCTGGATTCGCTGGGTGATCCCGGCGGCCATCGTGGTCGTCCTGCTGTGGGGCTGGAGCGGGACGCTCCGGGATCTGCTGTCGTGACCGGTGAGGGACTGCCGCTCCGCGTCCGGCACGGAGCGCTCCATTTCTTCGTCCGGGAAGCGCTGAAGCGGGTGCGGCTGGCGCCCGAACTCGCCTCCCATACCGCGGATGCGATGGTGGCGGCCAACCTCGCGGGGAACGATGCCGACGGCGTGGCCTGGCTCCCCGACCTGGCCCAGCAGCTCTCCACCCGGCACGTGAACACTGGCCCCGACATGAAGCTCGTCGCCTCCTCGGGCGGAACCGCGGTCCTCGACGGCGACAACGGGCCGGGGCCGGCGGTCGCCCGCCGGGCGATGGTCGAGGCCATCAGCGGAGCGAACCGGCACGGCGTCGGGAGCACCGCCGTACGCCGCGGCAACCGTCTAGGGTCGGCGGGTCACTTCGCTTCGCTGGCGCTTTCGCATCAGATGGCGGGCATCGCGATCGCCGGTGATCCCAATCCGCCCGAGCCCACGGACCGTCCGGCCGCTACGCACCCGGTCGCGCTCGGAGTTGCGGTGCCAACCGCCGAAACGGCGGCGCCCCTCATCCTGAACCTGCATCTCCGGGAGGGCGGGGCCGAGCGGGAGCTCGCGCTGGCGCTCGCGCTCGAGTTCCTCGTCAGTCTCGGGGGCGCGGCCCTGCCAGCCGAATTCACGGCGGAGCCCCGGCCCGAACCCGTCCACGGTGGAACCGGGCAGTTTTTCCTCGCCTTCCGGATCCGCGCCTTCGCCCCCTGGGCCGGCTTCCGGAACCGGATGGTGGAGCGGCTCTCCCATCTGCGGCGGGCCCGGATCGACTATCCCGGCCAAGAGGCCGCCGCCATCGAAGAAGAACGCCGGACGCGGGGAATCCTGCTCGACCTGAAGACCACCGATTCGCTCCGCCAGTTCGCGTACCAACTCGGCATGAACGAGATCTGGGACGGCCTCGGGAAGTAAGGTGGAGCCATCGGAGACAGCCAAATCGTGTCTTTCGTGTGCGCACCCGGTTGAAGTGCTGAGGGCGGCGGTGCTAGGAAAAGGCCGTCAGATGAGCTTTCCCGCGTACCTCTGCCTCAGGTGATCCCGAGAAGGCCTACCCTTCAGACCACGACGTGGCGGGCGGGTCGCACTGCTCAAGTCTTGCGAAGACCGCTGCTCGGCCACCGCCGCTCCGGCCTCACCGGGACGGATGACTCGGCGGAAGGTCAGAGAAACCCTCCGGCCGCGGTCCCTCTTGCTTCCGGGCAGTTTCTTCCTCTTCGGTATCTCGTGTGTCCAATCCCACCGCGCCGGTCCGCCGAGAACAGCAACACTCCGAGGCGCCAACACGTGCTCGTGGTAGTCACCGGTTCCCTTCTTTCCCCTGCCTCCTTTCTTGAAGACCATCGGCCACTCTTCTCGCAGGCTCAGCATCGCTACGTGTTCTTCGAAGGTTCGAGCATCGATATGCTTGGCAATGCCTTGGTTCGCGATGTACTCATTGATGATGACCTGGTCCGGTTTCCTCGGCATAAGGCCCGCGTCGACCAACCGGCTGGCCAGACCGTCGAGCCAGTCGGGCAGCGGTCCTAGACGCTGGGATTCGTCTACCCGGCGGGCCTTGTAGTCGTAGCGCCACCCGTAGTGTTGGACGCGCCGCTGCATCCGCCCATCCCATTGGTGGGCCTCGATGCGGTCCAATAGTTCGCGTTCTTCGGCGACGCTGATGAAATCCCGACTGTAAGAGAGTCCCGGGACTGCCGCCACCCGCTCGGAGCGGCCGCGTGCTTTCGGCGCGTCCGAGCGTTCAATGGAACGAACCGGGGTTGGTCGCACATCCACCAGCCCCGTCTCTGTGAGGATGCAACGTCTGAAGCGGCGCTCGTCGAAGACTTCGGTCCACGAAGGCTCCCGGTCGAACCGTACAGTGACCCCGCCGTCGGCGACGGCTATCCGCCGCTCACCTCCGCGCTCGACGATGTTTACCTCCCCGCGCCCGCGCAATCGCGCGCGTCCCTCGGGTAGTTTCAAATCCCAAAAAAGGCACGACCACCGCAAGCGACGCGCCAACTCCTTCGCTCGCATAACGTTTCCGCTCAGGCGGAAATCGGCATCGAGCCAGGAATCCCTAGCACTTCGGTTCCTCTTCAGAATGCACCTGCCGTCCCATCTGAGGTGGAGTTCGTTGCCATTTCGCTCCGGGTGAGGCGCGGGCTCACTGGGTGACGGCCACCGCCATAGGTCGTCGCCGCTAGCAGAGCATCGAACGGCGTGTATCGCCAGTGCCTCGCGCCGCCACTCCGGGCCCCGCAGGCGAGCTTCCAACCGGCGATAACCAGAAAGCAACCCACACAGGGCAGCGGCGGACCAAGCGACCCCCGGAGGCAGGTCGGGACGGTCGCTCAGCCACGTCGAAAAGCGCCACGGATCAGGGCGGGTCAGAACGAGTTGGATGGCCAAACCCACCGGATTACGACGCCACTTCGAAACAAGAACCTCCTGTTCCGTGGAGAGAATGCGCTCAGTTTCGGTGAGCCATCCTTGGAGCTGGTCGTTGACATCCGGCGTACTCATCCGTCGTGCTCGGGTGTGGATATCGCCGGCCAAGCTCCGTGGGTCGGGGCGCTCCTTCGTTCGATCCTGCCGGAATACCTCCGCCGCGGCGCGCCACAGAAGGTCATTCAACGTGTCCGGCGCAAGGCCGGGACTCTGCGCCCACGGTGGGGCCTTCCACCAACCGGCATCCAGATCGTCCGCGCGCTGCGACAGGTCCTTGAACTGTGGATCGAGACTCGCCTCAAGCAGGCGCAACCACGGTTCCATCCGCGGAACGTAGTAAACCGCCATGCTCATAGCGCCATGGTGGGCGTCCAGATGTCTCGGAAGTTCCAGCGCCGGAGGTGTCGGGGAACTCTCCGCTCGTACCGCTTCGCGCCTGATGGCTGCGTTGGACTCCACAGCTACCTGGGGCACCACGAGATTGGAGGTCGCCTCGGCCAACCCGAGAAGCCGATCCCGTTCCTCGTCCGAACGAACCACGATTCGTGAGAAAGCGAAGGCCGGAAGGGCTCCCGGCCACCGGAGATGTGAATACCCAAAGCCGCTGACTTTGCCTACCGGGACACTCCCCCAGCGTCCGTTGAGGAAGGCTGCGACCGGGATGGGCGGCAGCTTCTTCGGTTCAATCCGGATCCCCACCCTTAGGGTCTCCGACTCCGTTTTGCCTGACTCGTCATCGATGAAACGTGCAACCCCCAAGTGCTGGCCGCCAGGAGCGCTCGGCCTAAGCCAACCGCCTTCGAGCGCGTCAAATAGGCGCCGATAATCGGTTACAAGTCCGAACCACGGACGATCGCTCGTCGTGTCGTTGACCATCGGGACTTGGCCGCCCAATCTCGTACTCACGGCAGTCGAAGCATCTCCGGGGCGGGCAGCGCATGGTCAACTTCTCGCAGCGGATGGGATTGGTGCTGTACGAGGAAGAGATGGCTGCGGCCACGTGTACACATCATGTACAACCGGCGGCGCTCTTGGGCCGACTCGCACGGTAGAAATCGTTCGAGTTCCGTCACAAACACAGCGTCGAACTCCTGACCCTTGGCGGAATTGACGTTCAAGACTGTCACCCCGGGTTTGGTCACGTCAATCTCCCCCTCGTTCGCGCTACTGTGAGTGTAGGACTTCACGGTCACACTGGGCAGCCGTTCACCGATCGCGTTGCGGAGCGCCTCAACTGCCACATTCTGTTCGGCGATCACTCCGACGGTTCCTCCCCGGTTGGCAAACCATCTGGAGACCCACGCAGCCACGGCTCGGGTGTCGGGAAGCCGGAGCAACCGGGGTACTTCTCCTCCGGAGCCACGAACGACTCTGGCTGCGGGGAGCCTCCCGTCGTGGAAGTGTTCGGCAACCCGCGCAATCTCCGGAGTGTTCCGGTGGTTCTCCGTGAGGATTCGTGGATCCGGCAGTCCGGCAGCCTGTTTGATCTCCTTCAACCCGGATACATCGGACCGGATCGCCTGCTCCTCGTCGGCGAACACAGTGACCGCCCCGCAGATTATGGAGGCGTAGCGGAAGAACCACACCGGAAGATCCTGACCCTCGTCCACGACGATGTGGCTCCAACCCGACTCGTCCGTCAGACTCCCAGCGAGGCGCTCCAGTCTCGCGTCCCAATCGTGCAGCCGCGAGGGATAGTCCGGCAGATCGTCGTCGGGGAACCGCTTCCGCCAGTCCTCGCCAACGAAGCTGTCCATCGTTCGAACGATCACCTCGGGTCTCGTGTCGCTGCCATCTCGGCGAGACTGCCGATCCAAGAGATGGAGGAGGCGGCGCAGCATGCGGTTGAAAGTGACGACGCAGCATGACCGCCGGCTCCGGGCACACATCTGCGCTCGGCGGAGCGCCAGCGAGGTCTTTCCCGAGCCCGGTGGGCCAACCACGAAGAGCCCTTGATCCAACGGCTGTTCGAGCACCGACCGTTGTTCCTCATGGAGTTCACTCCACGCGGGCAGGCGCATTGGCTTCAGTCGAGACTGAGTGTGGTGAGTTCGGAGCGGTAGAAGAGCGCATACCGAAGACGCCGTTCGTACGGGTAGCCGCTGTCTCGGTCGGCTGGCAGGACGGCATCATCTTCCGTCTTCTGCTCAAACTGACAATCCTCCAGCGCGTCTCGAAACTCGGGAAGCCGCTGGTTCGCCTTGGGCCTCGGTGAGTTGGTGTACAGCACCATCGCCGGCCCTCGTCCAATTCTCAAGAGGAGCTTATTCAGCCCCTCGATGAGGACGACGAGGTCGAGGGTCGGACTGGCCAGAAGGTAGGAGACGATCACAAGGATCGGTCTCCACGACGGCGCTAGGTCCCATGCATCCTCGGTCGCGTCGGCAACCCAGCGGTGGCTGATCACAGCGTCCGGGTGGTACGTGCGGACCGTATCCGCCAGCCGGTGACCCAAGCGGCGCATCGCCGCGGATCGGTCAACTCCGACGTAGTGGAAACGGCAGGGATCGAGCGTTGCAGCCATCGCCAAGCCCCCCGTAAACGGTCCACATCCCAGGTCGATCACCACCGGTGATTCCGGTGCGGAATCGCGAAAAAGCAAGCGAAACGCGGCGAGCAGCTCTTGCAGATGGCCGCGCTGGAACGAGCGTGCATAGAGGAGACACCGATCGTCGGACGACAGATCGTTCCACGATTCATCGAAGTCGGCCTGACCTCCGCCGCAGATCTCGAAGACGGCTTGCTGGTCCACGCCGAGAGGCCGGTCCTGGCCTGTGCGTGAGTCGTTTTCGATCGGATCCAAGACCTCCGCTCGGCGCAAGTCATCGAGCCAAAGTGGCAGTGAAGTGTCGGCTGTCACCAAGGGCCTACGAGACTCGACGGGGGTGTCCGACATCACGGCTCCACTTTCAGCGGTGGATAAAGGCCGCGTTGGTCCGGGGGCCGTTCTCGATGAAGTTGGCGACC
>MPMW01000030.1 GCA_002238705.1 Acidobacteria bacterium bin61
TTAGTGCGGTGTCCCGCAAATCCTACGGCATGCCCGAGCCACGAGGAATGGAGGTTGGCTGAGCGCCAACCTCCGTCCCTCGCGCTCAAGGGGTCTGCGCGGGGCTCTCGCCCCGCTCCGGAAGCGAGCTTGCGATGCATCCCGGCTGAACCGCTGCGCTCGGCGTTCCGAATCAGTCGGAATACACCCGGTATTCCTCCCGATTCGAGCCTTGTCAGCCGGGCGCCTCGCCGCTCTCGGTGACTCGCAGCATTTACGGGACACCACACTAGCGAAGCGCGCCGAGCCCTGCCAGGCGGTCCCGAACCCCCTCCTGCCCGGGGTTCAGCTCCAGCGAGCGCTCGAACATCTCGCGGGCCCGCTCCCCGTCGCCCAGTTGTTCGTGACAATCTCCAAGCGCGTTCAATAGCGAGGGGTCCGCAGCGCGCAGACTGAGGGCATGCTCGAGCCGGGGCAGCGCTTCACCGCATTCCCGCCGAATGTAGTAGGCAAAACCGACCCCCTCCGTGACTTCGACCTCATTCGGGTATTCCGCCTCGATGGGAAGCAGAAGATCCAACGCCTCGTCCGCCTTTCGGCTGAAGAGCAACGCACTGGCGAGTTTCCAGTGCGCCATCGGCAAGTCCGGGTTGGCGGTGGCCTCCCGGAAGGCGACGGTCGCCTCCGGGATCCGGCCGTGGGCCATGAACTGCTCGCCAAGCGCGAGAGCGAGCAACCCCGGGATGTGGGCGGCGAAGGAGCGGCGAACGATGAACCCCGGGCGGTCCACGGCGGCCCGGGGCGAGACGAGGAGTGGCGCCTCCCTGGACGCCACCACTTCGCCCGCGCTGTCGAGCAGGTCCGCAGTCACCAGGTAGCGTCCGGCACCGAGATCAGCGAGCGGGAAATCCTCGATCGGCGGTGAGTCGGCGCTCCCCGCGGCCACGACCCGCTCGGCAAGCGGCGCGGCGGATCCGGCCCTTTCCGAATCGAGTACATCTCCGGGCAGGATGCGAAGCCGCACCCGATGCTCGGCGCCGGCGTTCACGGGCTGGGAGGCCACACTCAACGTGTCGCTGGCGGCAAACACTCCCCCAACCGACGGCTCCAGCACGGCCGACCCGAACTCGTACGTTCCGAACGACAGCCCGCTGGAGAACTCGGGTCCCCGCTCGACGCGATAGGCAAGAATCAGGTCCGCCAGGCCCACCGCGGTGGGCCCGGTCGCGGGTACCCGGACCTCGGCGCTCGCTACCGTGTACTGCTGCGTGGCCCGGTTACGGACCACGACGCTCACCTCATAGTCTCCGGGAATCACGGGGAGGTTGTCCCGATAGGCGAACGGACTGCGGGCGACGCCGCGCTGCTGGCTCTCGGTCAGCGCGATCTCCGGCTCGTTTCGCTGCATGGCGACGAGTTGTCCGTCGAGCGTCCTCAGTTCGAGATCCACGTCGAGAGTGGTCCGGTACATGTACTCGCGGTCGTCGAACTCCAGCGAGAAATCCTCGGGAGCCAGCTTCACGCTGTAGTGGATGAACGGGGTGTTCCTCGGTCCCACCAGGACCCGGAAATCCGCCTCGCTCTTGACGAAGCGGAACGAGTATTCAGCGGTGACCCGGTCCCCGTAACGAAGGTATCCCTCGATCTCTTCCAGATCCACGAGCTTGTAGGGCGACTCCGCAATGTCGACGAAGTTCTTGTCGACGCTCATCGAGGGCCGGACGGTGTCGAGGCGGGGGGCGATGGTGTTGGTGGCGGAGAGGAAGTCGGCGTGCGGGTCGGTCAGATCCACCACCAGGCTCGCCCGCGCCAGGTCCATGGAGACCACCTCCAGGATGTCCACCGCCGCGTGCTGGCGGTTGCGCAGCAGTTCCCCCCGGCGCACCAGGGCGTCCGGTCCGTCGGCCCAAGGGTGGTAGAGCTCGTATTCCCCGACGTCTTCCTCCTTGAAGAACAGGAGATTGAAGCGGGGGGGCAATCCGAGCCTGGTATCGCCCTGGTAAATCCAGAGATCAGTGCTTACCACCTCGTTCCGGCCGTCGAACTGCTCCCGCTGACGCGGCTCGCCCAGGATGATCCAGTGACGGCCCCGGTCGGTCTGCCAACCCGGGCGCGGAGCATCGCGGCCCAGGAAGCGGTTGGCGTAGTCGAGCCGCTCGTAGTGCTCCGTCCTGAACTCGTTTTCCCTGGTCGCCGGGACCGGATCCCGGCGCTGCCAGAACGCCTCGATGAAGTGTTCGCGCTCCTCGAACCCCTCGACGCCGAGAAAGACCTCCCGCTCCGCTTCGGTGATGATGTAAACGACCTCTTCCTCAAGCCACACCCGGTGTTTTTCCGGCAAGCGGTCCACCCGTTCGTCGGCGCTGGCGGAGAGGGCCGCGCCGGTGATGAGGAGAGCGAGTCCGATCGCTCGGCGCGGGGAAAACACGCGGGAATGAGAGGAATACTTCATCAGGGCGATGTTGGAGGGGTTCGGGACACTCGCGCCGTGCATCCGGCCGTCCAGAGTGAGCCTACCGCGCCTTCCTCGAACCCCGCAACGGAAACCGCCGCGGCGGCGGAGCGCCCGCTAGAATCGCCGCCGGAGGACGAATCCCATGACCTACTCCCTCAGGGCCCGCGTGGTTCCCGCACTCGCCGTCTGTCTGGCGGTCGCCGCCATCGCGCTCGCGCACAACCCGCGCGGCAAGGCCGAGGCCAGCTTCAACGGCAAGGCCGTCACCGTCGAGTACGGCCGTCCGAGCCTCAATGGCCGCGACATGCTCGGCCAGGCCACTGCCGGAATGGTGTGGCGGCTCGGCTCCGAAGACGCCACCACGATCACGACCGCAGGCGACCTGATGATCGGCAACGAGATGGCGCCCGCCGGCGCCTACAGCCTTTTCGCCAAGAAGACGGAGGACGGTTGGGACCTGCTGGTCAACAGCGAGACCGGCCAGTCCGGCCTGGCGCACGACCCGGAGAAGGACCTGTTCACTGCGCCCCTCAAGGTCGAAAAAGCCGGCAGCTCCGCCGAGATGTTCACGATCACGCTCATGGCGGACGGGATGAACGGCACGCTCAAGATGCAGTGGGGAGAAACCGCGCTCGTCACCGGCCTCATGGTGCACTGAGCGGAACTTCCGGCAGGGTTGCGGCGTATCTGCCGCAACCGATACTCTCCGCCACGAAAGTTCATGAAAGGCAAGAGAAGTAAGAGCCTGCCCCACGCTGCCCGCCAGCAGCTCGTGACCACCGAGCCAAGAATCGATCAGGGAGATACCCGATGAAGACCACGCGTCGCAGTTTTCTCAATTTGACACCTGCCGGAGCCGGCAGCCCAGGCACAGCCGGAGGTCTCTCGCTCCATGCGATCAGCGCCAGGGGCCGCGAAGCCTGGGAAGCCGAGAATGGCTTCCGTGGCGCGCCGGTCTTCGTCCCGCCTCCCGAGGACGACGAGGTTCGGATCAGCAGCAACGAGAACCCGCTGGGCCCCGGCCCGTCCGCGGTGGCGGCGCTCCGGAGCGCCTACGGCTCGATCATGCGCTACCCGATGAACGCGCAGATCAGCGGGACGGACCTCCGCAGGAAGATCGCGGAGATGTACGGGGCCAAGGCCGAGAACGTGACGCTCTCGGCCGGCTCCGGGGAGATCCTGCGGAACGCGGTCCGTGCCTACACCGGTCCTGGCAAGGCGCTGGTCACCGCCGAGTGCTCCTACGAGAGTCCCGTCCGGACCGCCCGCTATTTCGGCGCGCCGGTGAAGGCCATCCCGATGATGGGGGACCTGGGGCTCGATCTCGACAAGATGGCGGGTGCGGCGATCGGCGCCGGGCTCGTCTTCCTCTGCAACCCGAACAACCCCACCGGCACCGTCCATTCCATCGCCGACGTGACGGACTTCGTGCAGTTCGTCAAGAAGGAATCGCCCTACACCGCCATCCTGCTCGACGAGGCCTACTACGACTACGTCGCCCATCCGGGCTTCGACACCGGCGCTCCACTCGCAATGGAGTACCGCGACGTGTTCGTGGGCCGGACGTTCTCAAAGGCGTTCGGGATGGCCGGACTGAGGATCGGCTACGGGTTCGGGCAGGCCGACACCATCGCGAAAATCGCACCGCTGGCGCTCACGTTCGGCACTTCCGTCCTCTCCATCGCGGCCGCGATGGGGTCGCTCGAGGACCCGGACTACATCAAGCAGGAGATCAAGCGGAACGAGGCGGCCCGCAAGCTCACCCATGACTTCTTCTCGGGCCACGGTCTCGACCCGGTCCCCAGCAACACGAACTTCATCTTCGTGAACATCGGCCGGCCGGCGAGGGAGTTCCGCGAGGCGTGCGCCGAGCGGGGCATCATGGTGGGCCGGGACTTCCCGCCCTACGAGAACAGCCACGTCCGCATCTCGATCGGCACCCTCGAGGAGATGCAGCGCGCAACCGCGGTCTTCGCGGAAGTGCTCGGCCTTGCCACCGCGGACAACCAGCAACAGCAGTAGTCCCAGCTCATCAGCTCATTCCCATCAGTGAAGAATCCGAGATCCCCCGCTACGAGGAGGTAGCCACCCCATGCTCTCCCGCCGCAGTTTCCTGAGTCATGCCTCCGCCGGCGCCGCCGGCCTCTATGCCGCCACGTTGGTCCGCTCGCGTCTCCGCGAGCAGTACGCGTTCGCCGCCCAGATGGGAATCGCTCCCGAAGAGGCCATCAACCTCGCCAACAACGAGAACTCCCTCGGCCCCGGCGAGTTCGTCATGGACGCTCTCGACTCGGTCATCGGCCCCGAGGGAGTGATCGCCGGCCGGTATCCGTTCCGCTTCAGCGGTCCGGTCCGGGAGGCGATCGCCGAGAAGTGGGGTGTAAAGACGGAGAATGTCCTCGTCGGCGCCGGCTCCACCCAGATCCTGGTGGACTGCACGCACCAATATGCGAGCAAGGAGAAAGCGCTTGTCGGGTCTTTGCCGACCTACGAGGAGTGCTTCGGCTACGCCACGCTGATGGGCTACCGGACCAAGGCAGTGCCGCTCACGGTCGACTTCAAGATGGATCTCGACCAGACGCTCCACGCCTGCAAGGGCAGCGGGATGCTTTTCTACTGCAACCCGAACAACCCGGTGGGAACGCTGGTGGATCCGGCCCAGGGCAAGGACTTCCTGATGCGGGCCCTCGACGCCGAGAAGAACCTGCGCATCCTGGTGGACGAGGCCTACATCGACTACGTGACGACCCCGGGCCACGAGACCATGATCCCGACCGCCATCGAGAACCCGCGCCTCATCGTGGCGCGCACCTTCTCGAAGGCTTACGGGATGGCCGGGCTTCGCGTGGGCTACGCGATCGCCCACGAGGACACCATCGCGGAACTGGATGAGTTCCACCTGGGCAACTCGGTCAGCACCCCGGCGCTGGTCGCCGCCAACGCGGCGATCGAGCGCGACAAGGCGGACCCCGACTATCTCCCGAACGAGAAGAAGCGGAACGCCGAGGCGCGGGACTTCATCATCAAGTTCTTCGCCGACCGCGGGCTGAGCGCCACCGACGCCCAGACGAACTTCATCTTCGCGGACGTGGGGATGCCCATCGAACAGTTCCAGGCGGCCTGCGCCGCGGAGGGCGTCCGCGTCGGGCGGCCGTTCCCGCCGCTGTGGACCCGTTGCCGCATCTCTATCGGCACGATGGACGAGATGCAGCGCGGCGCCGCGAAGATGGCGACCGTCCTCGACGCCGCCCAGAAGATGGCGGCGTAGAGCGCCGGAAGCACACCGCGCCGGAGCGCCCGTTTCCACGCCAGCGCCCGTTCGGAGCGCCGGCCTCCGGCCGGCATCGACCGCCGAGAGGCGGTCGAAACCGCACAACCTCTCCCTCCTTGACAGCCCACCCGGTACGGGAACGCCGACTTCCAGGCCGGCACCCGCTGCGCGAGAGCACAGCGGAACCGCACCACCTCTCCCTCCTTGACAGCCGGCCCGGTGCGGGACGCCGACCTCCAGTTGACATCCCCCCGCGTTGCGGGACGAAACAGTCACAACCAGTCCGCAATTGGCGGACCTGAGGGTCCCTCCCATACCCTGACCGGGCAGGAGGCGCCCATGTCCGTCAAAACTCCATCCATCCTGATTTCGCTGCTCCTTGCGGCCACCTTCGCGAGCGCCCAGCCCGGGGTTCACAGCTCGAGCAGCGGCGGGGAGGTGATGCGTCTCCTCCGGCGGGAGAAGCTCGACCTGATCCTGCCGGGCGCCATGCGAGACAACGGCGTGGACATGTGGATCCACGTCACCCGCCACGGCGATCCCGACCCCATGGCCTACTGGTTCGGGAACACGTACGGCTACCTCGTCTTCACCGACCTCGGCGACCGGATCGAGCGGGCGGCCTTCGGCTCCGGCGGTGCGGTGGAGAACATCGAGGTGCGGGGCTCCGACGATTTCGCGCGGACCATCTCCAGCTACGGCCGCGGCTACCAGATGGCGTTCAACTACGGTGACGAGGTCTACGACGAGTTCACCGAGTTCGTCGCGGAGAGAGACCCGCAGACGATCGCGGTCAACACGTCCGAATGGCTGGCGGAGGCCGACGGGCTCTCCCATACCTCCTACCTGAAGCTCGTCAAGATTCTCGGGCCCAATTACGCCGAGCGCATCGTCTCCGCCGAGAATGTGATCACCGACTTCCTGGTGCGGCGGACAGTTCGGGAAGTAGCCGAGCAGATCAACAACCTCGAGGCCGCGCGCCAACTGACCCAGGAGGCCCTTGCCCGCATCGAGCCGGGACGCACCACGATCCGGGAGATCACCACCTGGGCCCGGGAGTGGGCGTATGACCGCCACCTGGCCGGTTTCAGCACCGGGGGACGCGGCGGCATCCGCCTCTACTACACCGCGGTATCCGAAGACCCCCCCTACCCGCCGGACGCCCGCTACTGGATCTGGCACGAGGACTACGTCTTCCAGCGGGGCGACTTCTTCGCCTTCAACGTCGGAGTCAACTACATGGGCTTCGGGACCGACACCAAGACCCACGCCTACATCCTGCGCGAAGGTGAGACCGCCCCTCCGGAAAGCATCCAGAAACTCTTCGACCTTGCGATCGCCGGCCAGTGGATCATGCGGCCCCATATGCGGGTGGGCATGACCGCCAAGGAATCGCTCGACGCCATGGTCGCAGCCATGGAGGAGGCGGGTTACATCTACACGCCATTCGTCAACTCCGGAATCCAGGGGATCGGCCGGATCCCCGACGGAAGCCGGAACCTCGACTACGTGATCATCCAGGAGGGGCTCGGCAACGGCGACAAGCCGGGTTTCGCCATCGACCACCACGCCCACGGCACCGTCGGCACCGGCACCGTCGGTCCCTCGGTGACGAATTTCCGCGCCGACCGGCACGACCTGGTGATCCAGGAAAACCACCTCTTCGCGTACGAGTACATGGTGCACATGAACATCCCGGAACGGCCCGGATTCCCCTTGGCGATCAACATCTCGAACCCGCACGTCGTGACCAGCAAGGGCATCGAATGGCTCCAGCCGCCCAACGAGAAGATCTTCCTCATCAACTGAACCGGGGAGAGTCGGAATTGCACTGGGGAAGTTGATCCAGAGCCTTGGATACATGATAATCTCTGTATGAAACCCATTACAATCAATGTATCCGAACCCGTATATCGAGACTTCCAACGGTTAGCCAAGGCGCAGGACCGAACCGCGTCCCAACTGATCCGCCAGGCAATGGAGGATTTCCGCGAGCGGCAGATCGCCCGTTCCGCCACCCTGGCCGATCTGACCCCGGTCTCGGTCGGGCGGGTGCTCAAGCCGCTCGGCCGGGACGATGACCTGCTGGCGGAGATGCTCGAAGATGATCGGGCTTGATACGACCTTCCTCGTGCAGGTCGCAATTCGCGAGGCCGATGGCCACGAGGCAGCACTCGCGCTACTGCGACGGGAAATTGTCGGGCGCGACCGCAGAGCGGCGCTTGCCCCCCAGGTCCTCTCCGAGTTCGTTCACGTTGCGACCGACCCCCGCCGCTTCGAGCGGCCACTGTCCATCGCGCAGGCCCTCGCCAAGGCCGGTTTCTGGTGGAACGCAGCCGAAGTGGAGCGGATCACTCCGGACGATCAGGTGGTGAGCCAGTTCCTCGCGTGGATGCAGGAGCACGATCTCGGGCGCAAACGGCTGCTGGATACCATGCTCGCGGCGACCTACTACCGAAGCGGCGTCACGCGAATCGTGACCTCCAACGCACGCGATTACCGGGTGTTCGGTGTCTTCGAACTGACCGAGATCTAGCGCTCGTCAGGTTGGGCCGCCGCCCCGAACGGACGCCATGCCTGTGTGTTTCGGGATGCCTCGTTCCCGTCACGCGAACGCCTCGAGTAACCGGCGCCAGGTCTCGCGTTCGCGCTCGGGGGTGAAGAGCGGCGCCCGCGCCGCTCCGTGCCGCGCGAGGTCGTCGAGAAAACCGGGATCACTCTCCGCGCGCAGCAGGAGGGCCCGGAGCGCCTCGGTATCTTCGGGCGGGAAGTAGCCCGGATGGTCCGGACCGAGGAGGCCCACGTTTCCCGGGATCCGGGACGCGATCACCGGGAGCCCGCCGACCACCGCCTCCGAGACCACATTGGCGCCCCCCTCCATCACCGAGGAGATCACCATGGTGTGCGCCCTGGCGTAGAGCCGGCGAACCCGCCACCCCGGGAGGTCTCCGAGCCAGTGGTAGCGCGGGTTCCGGATCGTCTCGCCCCGGGCAATCCCGGCCCAGTCCGGATCGCGCGCCCCGCCCGCGTGCAGGACGCGCAGCCGCGACGCCGCCGGCAGGTCTCGCACCGCCCAGGCTGCCCGCAGCGGATCCTTTTCCCGGCGCAGGTGCCCCACCACGCACACATCGAACGTGCGCTGCGAAGGATGGCGCACCAGTCCCGGGTTCCCCACCGACTGGTGAACGACCTGGACCTTGGCGCGGAATTCCGCCGGCAACATATCCCTGACCAGGTCGTGTAGCGCGATCAGGACGTCGGCGTGTTCCAGCGAGCGCCGGGTCGTCTCTTCATGGGTGCGCAGAAACCTGTGCACATCCGTCCCCGTCAACGCCACGATCACGGGGCCGGCGGGGAAGCGGGATCGATAGCGGGCGACCGAGGCCGCGCTCCGCCAGGCGTGGAGGGCAATCAACGCGTCCGCGCTCCCCCCGTCCCAATCCATCTGTACCGCGACGCGGTGTCCCAGCGAACGCAATGCCCGAGCCCAGCGGGTCGCGGTGATCCGGTTGCCGGCGCGGGAGTGCACTCCCGCGGGGGTTACTAGAATGATTCGCACGGACACAAGCTTCCGCCAGCATGACCCAGCGCGTTCCCACGGATCACCTGGCCGCCATCGTGGACGACGCCCACCGGCGCAGTCTGGCGTTGATTGCCGGTCTGGACGAAGACCAGTTGATGGGGCCGCGCATGTCCATCGTAAATCCGCTGCGGTGGGAGATCGGGCACGTTGCCTGGTTTTACGAGAACTTCATCCTGCGCGACCTTTACGGGGACAGGCCGATCCTTCCGCAGGGGGACGAACTCTACGACTCCAGAGCCGTTCTCCAGGAAACTCGTTGGGATGTGCCCCTTCTCGGCATGGACGAGGCGATCGGTTACGCCGAAACGGTCAGGGAGCGCTGTCTGGAGCGGCTCGACGAGGGACTCGCGAACAAGAGAGACAGCTTCATGTACCAGTTCGCCACCTTCCACGAGGACATGCACACCGAGGCGTACATCTACACCCGGCAGACTCTCGGCTATCCGGCCCCGCGACTCGGCCGAAGCCGCCCGCGCCGCACGCCGGGAGGCAGGCGCACCGGCGACGCCAGCGTCCCGGGGGGGACCTTCCGGCTGGGAGCGGACCGGGAGGCGCCGTTCCTCTACGACAACGAGAAGTGGGCCCATCCCGTCAGCATCCGTCCGTTCCAGATCGCGATGACCCCGGTGACCAACGCGGAGTTCGCCGACTTCGTGAACGCAGGTGGCTACAGTCAACAGGAATTCTGGAGCGAGGCAGGCTGGATCTGGCGGGAGCGGGCCGGCGCCGCCCACCCGGTCTACTGGCTGCGGGACGGGCGCGGCGGGTTCCAGGTGCGCCGCTTCGACGGCGCGGAGCCACTCTCGCCCAACGAACCGGTCATCCACGTCAACTGGTTCGAGGCGAACGCCTGGTGCGCCTGGGCCGGCCGGCGGCTACCAACCGAGGTCGAGTGGGAAACCGCCGCCCTCGGCGAACCCGCCGGAGACCGCCTGGCTCCGGACAAGAGGACCTATCCGTGGGGCGAAGCGCCTCCCGAACCGCACCGCGCGAATCTGGACGGCTGGGCCCTCGGGTGCCTCGACGCGGGAGCGCTCCCCGACGGGGACAGCGCCTTTGGCTGCCGGCAGATGCTCGGCAACGTCTGGGAATGGACGGCGGACACGTTCCGGCCCTTCCCCGGCTTTCGTCCCGACTCCTACCGGGACTATTCCGAGAGCCAGTTCCACCAGACGAAGGTCCTGCGCGGCGGCGCCTGGGCGACGCGCGGCCGGATGCTGACCGGCCGCTACCGCAACTTCTTCGGCCCACAACGCCGCGACATCATGGCGGGGTTCCGGACCGTTCGGGTCTAGGGCTCGCGATTTATTCGTCAGACGCGCCCGGGTAAACCCGTTCGCCTTCGTAGTCCCTCAGACCACAGAAACCGACGACTTCATGTCCGTTTGCTTGTAGCAGCTCCGCGGCACGCGCGGCTCTTCCGCCACCCTGTCAAGCGGTGAGGATGGGAACTCCCGCCGGGAGCTCACCCATCCTCGCCTCCAGTTCGTCAATCGGAATGTGGACGAAACCATCGATCGTGCCGTGTTCGGCCAACTCCTCGTCGGTCCGGACGTCGAGCAGGATCGCGCCGTTCGTGAGCGCGGCGTCAATGTCCGGCGCCTCGACCCGGGGGGCCGGCTCGGGCGCTGCCGGTTCGGCGGCCATGCCCTCTCCGGCCGGGGGTTCGCCGCCTCCGCAACCCCCACCGAGGACGCCTGCCGCCAAGGCGGCGGCGCCAAGCGAAAGTGTCCGTTTCACTGTGAACCTCCTGTCGGGATTCAGTCGAGCGGCCGGAATTCCCGTACGCCCGTGTATTGCTTCAGGCCACAGAACCCGACGACCTCGAAGCCTGCGTTTTCCAAGATGGCCGCGGCACGCGCGGCCCGTGGCCCCACCATTCAGGTAGTGAGCACCGGACGGCCCCGTGGCAGTTCATCCACGCGGTCCGCGAGTTCTCCGAGGTGGATGTGGAGTGCACCGGGGATGGTTCCCGCCTCGGCAAGTTCGGGAGCCGTCCGCACATCGAGCAACAGGACCTGCTTGTCGCTCAGGACTTCGTCGATCTCACCCGCAGGAACGAAAGGAGCCCTCGTCCCGAGGGCCCGTCCCATCAGGCTCATGGCGCGAGGGTATCAGGCAGGAGACCGAGGTTCGGCAACCACACGCGGGCCTTTCCGGCGTTCACAAGGGGTCCTCACTCCCGCCCCAGAGCGCGCGCCTCGGCGAGGAATCCCTCGTAGATCGCCCGGGCTTCGTCGAACTGGGCGTACACATGCGCTTTCTCGGCGTCCGAACGCCAGTACTCCCACTCCTCGGCCATCTCGCGCAACCGGTCGATCCAGCGGATCGAATACTCGGCGGCGGCGGCGCTTCGGACCGGCTGGTCCCCCGCCCTGACCCACACCGGATTCGTGAACGCCTGCGCGTAGCCGCAGTCGAGCGGGCGCGCCTCGTCCGGAGATCCCTCCGCCCGGAGGATCAGCCAGCCGCTCTCGTCCATCGTGAGCCGGCCCGTCGCCGTCGCGGATCGCCGGTCTTCGGACAGTGCGATCTCCGCCACCTCCTCGCCGCCCGAGACCACCCAGGCCCGCTCGAGCGGCGTCGGAGAGCGGACCCAGGCGCTCCATTCCACTTCACCGCCCGACGCGGGAATTTGCACGTCGTCCCCTGGAATGCGGCCGTTCACGCGGAAATCGAGGACGGGGCCGCAACTCACGAACGCCCGTCCCTTCCGGATTCCTTCGAGGAAGGCATCGAGATCCAGTCCCCGTTCTCCGGTGTGGACGTAGGTCCGGACCGAACCGACCAGCTTCGACCGCTGCATGTTGCTGATCGAGTCCTCGCCGCCCACCGCCGTGACCCGGAGACCGTTGTTCATGGTGGCGTACCACGGGACGAAGCCCGCTCGCGAGGCCGACGACCACTCCACCGCATCGGTCGTGCCGAGCGCTGCGTCCACCATGTAGCCCTTGGCTCCCCCGAGACTGCCCGGGCTCCCGTCCGGTCCGACGAGCGGATCGTTTTCTCCGAAGAAGGAATGCACGTAGCCCACCGTTGCCCCCTGGGCCTTCGCCTTCCGGAACATGTCGGTGTTGGACGGATAGAGGCTTTCGATTCCCGTGCCCTCGTAGCCGGTCGTGTAGGGGGAGATCAGATGCTCCTTGAGCCCGAAGTAGAAGACATGGCCGTAAAACGGCGGCCGGTACTCCTGCCCCACGACCAGCACCCGGTCTTCGGTGGAAAGGGGGTGCGCCCCGCCGCCGGGGACGAAGTGCTGGTAGTCGAGGATGCGGTTGTCCTTGTTGGCGATCTGCTCGAGAACGACGTCCTGGTCCTCGGCGGCGGACATGAACATCAGGTTCTCCAGCGTGTTGTGGAGATTCCCGGCGTAGTTCATGTGGACATGGGTGGAACCGCTCCACCAGCCCTTGGCCGCCATGTCGGTGATCCGGGTCAGCCGCAGCGTCAGTTCGGTTACGTCGCCGGCGGTGAGCTCCACCTCCGCACTCACCGGCTCGTATTCGAAACCGCGCACGGCCTCGATTTCGAGGGCCCCCACCGGAAGTTCCATCCGGAAACTCCCCGCCTGGTGGAAGGAGTGCTCACCCGCGCCTCCGATCCGCGCGTAGGCGTCCGGCGGGGCGTAAAAGCGCCCGTCGGCGGCAGTCAGGTGAATGCGCGCCGCAACCTCCTCGCCGGTCGAATCGTCCACGGTGCGCACCGAGAGCACTCCCATGGGCCGGCTCCAGTTGCGCCGGGTGATGTCCACGATGCGGCGCTTTCCGCCGTAGGTTTCGAGAAGCGCGAGTTGCGGGAGGCCCCGGGAGTTGTCGATATAGGCGATCCATTCCCCATCCGGCGACCAGCGGGGATGGAAGGCATCGTGTTCGAAAAAGGTCAGCTTGTAGGGCGAGCCACCGTCGGTCGGCTGCACGTAGAGATTCGAGAACTGGTCCGCAGCTCCGGCGGTCGAGGAATAGAGGAACCGCTTCCCGTCGATCGAGACATCCGGACGGGTCCGGTAGAGGGACTGCTCGGCGAGCACGGTGACTCCCTCCTCGAATCCGTCAACCGCCATTGGAGTCCGGATCACGTTTCCGGAGCCGAGCGGCACCTCGTGGTTCGAAACCATCAGCAGTTCCCGGGAATCCGGCATCCAGGCCGGCGTGATGTGCATGTCCCACGAGCCGAAATAGAGTCGCTCCTTGCCGTAGTTCTCGTCCCTGGTGAGCGCGATTTCCCCGGAACCGAGTTCGCCGTTCGCGAAGTCCCGCACGTAGACGTTGAAGTAGCCGGAGGGCTTCGTGGACACGTAGGCGAGCCGCGCGCCGTCGGGCGAGAAAACGGGGTCGGTGTAGAGGAACTCGTCGCTGGTGAGCGTGCGCATCTCCCCGGTGGTGAGATCCTTGATCGCGAGGCTGATCGTCTGGCCATTCCGGTCCACGGTGAAGGCGATGAAACGTCCGTCCGGCGACCAGGTCGGAAGCGAGTGATAGCCGGGGCCGGAGGTCAGTTCGTCCGCGATTCCCGTTTCCGGGTCCACCCGCCAGATGGAGCCCGACATCGCCACCGCGATGCTCTTCCCGTCCGGCGACCAGGCGGGAGCCCAGGGAGTGCTGCTCGGCGCCGGCGGGAAGTAGTAGTTGTGCATGTAGTTTCCGCCGTGACGGGCGGGTGGATACGCCTCGGCGACCCCCTGGATGATCGGAGGCGGCGGCCAGCGCTGCGGCTGGGCGAACAGCGGGGTGGCCGCCAGCAGGAGGAGGGCGATGCTGAGACGCAGGTTCATGGACATTCCTCTCGGGGAGGCGATTCTACGGAACCACCGGCACCGCCGGACCAGCCGTCCCCGGAGGTCGTCGGCGTTTGCAGCGAGATATGGCCATGGCTGTATTTTCTGCATGCGTTCCATTTCCGCCGGCAAATTCAAGGACACCTGCCTCGGGATCCTTGACGAGGTCGCCGCCAACCGCACTCCCGTAACCATCACCAAGTGGGGCCGCCCCGTCGCCCGCCTGGTCCCGGTTGCCGCTCCGCGCCACGCGGAAGCGGCCGGCGCTGCCGGGGTGGAGGAGGGAGTCCAGCCTTACGGTTCGGACGTTCCCGGAAGTCCCGCCGAAGACGCGGTCGAGCGACTGCACCGGCTGGCGGAGGAGCTCGGTTTGTCGGCGGACCGGCTGCTCCACCACGCGCTCAACGCCTACCGCGGCGGCAACGCGCTGGACGAACTCATCGAACGGGCCAGGCGGCCCGTCGGGGCGTTCCGCTCCGGGCGCAGCGACCTCGCCGAAAATCACGACGAGGCGTACGTGGAGATCCTGGAGGAGGAGATGGCAAGGCGGCGGTTGCCGAAGCGATGACCCCCGTTTTCCTCGACACCTCGGCGGTTCTTGCACTACTCGACGCCGAGGATCCCTTCCACGACGACGCCAAACGCAGTTGGGAACGATTGCTCAACGCTGTTTACGCCGGGCAGCACGTCCTGTTGACTCATCACGCCGTCGTCGTGGAATCAAGCGCGCTCATCGCCCGGCGACTGGGCATGCAGGCGGTTCGAGAACTCCACGACGGGTTGCTGCCTATCGCTGAGGTCATCTGGATCGACGAGAAGCTCCACGACCGTGCGACCTCGGCCATGTTCGCCGCCGGCCGGCGCAATGTCTCCCTCGTGGATTGGCTCTCCTTCGAGGTGATGCGAGACCGCCGGATCCGGCACGCGTTCACGTACGACGGGGACTTCGGGGAGCAGGGATTCCTGCCGTGCGACGCAGGCCGGGGCACCTGAATTCGCCATCCCCCATCCCCCGGACCGGAAGGGCATTCACGTTTCGCGACGGCGCTTTGAACATCGTTCATCGCTGCCCCCGGGTCTGGACATGCACGAGATACAGGTCACGGCCAGCGCGCGCCGCTCCGTGCGCCCGATCAAGACCATGATGGTCCTTATAATGTGGCCATGCTGTCCATCAAGGTGACCGAACTCAAGTCTCACCTGAGCCGGTATCTGCGGCAGGCGTCCCGCGGAGAAAGGATTACAGTCAGGGATCGCGACGATCCGATCGCCGAGCTCGGTCCGGCGCGCGGGGAGCCGCTCTCCTGGCGCGACCGCTTGGTGCGCGAGGGCCGACTCCGGCCCGGAACCCAGGACTGGGGCGCGCTGACCATCTCCCCCACCGCGCGACGGGTGGACATCCAGGCATCGCTACGCGCCGTCCGTGAGGAGCCGGATGAAGTACGTCGACGCCAGCGCGCTGCTTCGCGTCCTCTTCGCTGAGCCCGGGCCATCGGTCCCGCTGCGGGCCGGCGAATGGGTGGTCTCCTCACGGCTCGTCGAGATCGAGGCATTCCGGGCCGTTGATCGGGAACGGCTGCTCGGCGGCCTGACCGATACCGAGACGGCCGTGAAGCGCAAGGAGCTGATCGGAGTGCTCGCGATGATGGATCTGGTGCCGGTGGACGACGCGGTGATCGCCGGCGCGAAGGCTTCGTTTGCGGTCAATCTCCGCGCGATCGATGCGATCCACGTTGCGACGGCGGAACTCCTGGTGGAGCTGGCCGACGAGGAACCGCTGGAGTTCTGGACGCATGACGAGCGACAGGCTATTGCGGCCCTTTCGCGCGGCCTGGCCGTTTACGGCGTCAGTACCGCTGACGGCCGCTGATGTCGTGGTGTGAAACCCGAGCGGCGATGCGCGACTCCGCCCGCTCCGCGCGGGCGGCGCCGGCCAGCGGCCGGGCGCTCCTGCCTGACCTACAGGTTGCGGGCGTGGGCGCGGGCGGGGAGCACGTCCCGGAGGCGGAGCCCCTCGTCCTTCAGGTAGCTGAGCAGGCCCTTCTTGTCGATGGTGCGGAGGGCGCGGGCGCTGAGGCGCAACCTCACCGAACGCTCCAGTTCGGGCACCCACACCGACTTCCACTGCAGGTTGGGAAGCTGGCGCCGCTTCGTCTTGTTGTGGGCGTGGCTGATGGCGTTCCCGGTGAGGGGGCGCTTGCCGGTCAGCTTGCAGGTTCTGGCCATGAGAGGCGCGGATTCTAGCCGGAATCCGCTGGGGCCGCCTACCGCGCGCCGAGATCCTCCACCGCGGCCCCGTTCAGGGCGTTCAGGAACAGTTTGTAGGTGCCCCGGGGCTGGCCGCGGAACTGGGGGCGGAAACCGAAGAGGATTACCTCACCGGCGCCCATCGGCGCCCGGGCCATGGCGATCTTGCCGCCGATGGCGTCCTCCTCGCCCAGTGCCCAGCCGCTCATGAGGATGTCCTCGTCCGCATAGCGGGCAATGGCTTCGACGTTGGCGGCGGCCGGCTCCATGGTCGTTTCCTGACCGCCCTCGCGGGTCCGCGGGAGGCTCACCGTATCGAAGGCCCGGCTCCTGACGAACTGGGTCGCCACTTCATCCCGCATCCCGAAAGCCAGTGGATGGGAGGTGTCCACCGTGGCCCGGATGAGGGATCCCGGAATGAAAAAGCGGCTGTCGGCCAATCCGGCGGTGACGTTTCGCAGCGGAAGGCCGAACTGGTCGATCGCGAAGTCGCTCGCTCCGTCGAGCGTCACCAACATCCCGCCTTCTTCCACGAAGCGGCTCAGGGCCAGTGATCCCTCGAGGCCAATCCCGCCGGTGTACTCGTCGGGCATGGTCCCCGGCGCGTGTCCCTTCAGGATGGCGTCCGCCGACTGGTGCGGGAGAACGATGACGTCCAGCCGCGACAGATCGCCGGTCCGCACATCGTCGTCGGAGAGGGTGGTGAGGTCGTACTCGTAGTTTTCGAGGAGCCAGCGTGTCCAACCTTCGTCCATGCTCGCGACGTACGATTTGTAAAGCCCCACGCGTACCGCCTCGAGCGGGAGCAGCTCCACGTCCGGCGCCCGGGAGAGCCCGCCAACGTCGAGCCCCAGCTCGGAGGCGATGCCTTCCACCGCCGCGTCGGCAGGGTCCGACTTGCGGACCACCAGCGTTCCCGCCGGATACTCGGTTCCACCGTCACTGAAGGCTTCCGCTGCCCAGGCCACCTCCGCTCCCGCGGCCAGCAGCCGGTTCTGGGCGATCACCGCCGCGTTGGGGCGGTGCGAAATCGCGTAGCCGAAGGATCCGCCTCCGGAAACCTCCCCCTCCGGAACCCGGACCGGACCGTCCACCGGCGAGGTCACGGCATCGGGCGCCTCCGTTACGCGATCGACGCGTACCCCCATCTGCATCGGCAGCGTCCACCCCGCCAGATCGTAGGGTGGATCGGGCGGCCCGTCCGGTGTGCGCCGGCGGTCCGGGTAGTCCTGAGCCTCCAGTAGATCGTCGGCATAGGCTCGGAACGCCTGCGCTCCCGGGATGATGTAGGACCCTTCCCCATAGGTCTCTCCCTCGATCTCGAACGCCCCTTCCACGCGCTCGATGGCGATCCCGCCGTCGTAGAGCACGTTCACCAGGGCGGCGGCCTCTCCCGAATCCCACTGATCGGCCGGGACGATCCAGCTCGCCTCGCTCCCCTCGATCGCGTCGCGGCCCATCCTCCAGATGTCGAAGAGCCACTTCTCGCGGAGGTCGGCGGCCACGTCCAGCACCGCCATGGACGCGGTCAGCGTGTAGCGAACCGGATCGGAGAATCGCGACTCGCCGCCCGGCCACGGGTAGGGATAGAAGACGTCGGTGCCGTTGGTGGGCGCCGCCTGACCGCGGCGCGGGTTGCCGACGAACTCCGGGCGGTCCTCCGGGTCGTAGATTCGGGGACTCGCCGAAGCGTGGGAAGTCTCGGTCAGCAGCCCGATCATGTTGTGGAAGTACGGGGCCGTCCGCATGCCCCCGTTCCACCACATCGAATAGATCATGTCGGAGACCGCGCCCGGCATCTTCTTCATCGCGAACCGGTTGGCCATCGCCGAACCGATCAGGTTCACCGAAGTGGTGACTCCGGGATGGATCCTGGGATTCACCGGGTCGGCGAAGGGCGGGAGGAAAATCCGCGCCCAGGCCGGACCGGTCTGATGGTGGTTGTAGACGATCTGCGGGAACCACTCGTGGTAGAGCACCCGGCTTACCGCCGCCGTTTCGGGCATGTTGTTCATGAACCAGTCGCGGTTGTTGTCGTGCCCGACGTAGTGATGGTAGAGCTCGGGCGGCCGGGTGGTCTCGAAGGGGGTCTTGAGGTTCTGGCGGTACCAGGACGCCACGATGTCCAGCCCGTCGGGATTCATGCAGGGCATGAGGATCAGAATCACTTCGTCCCGGATCTTCCGCACTTCTTCCGACTCCCCGGTCGCTATCCGGTGGGCGAGGAGCGGCATCATCTGCGCCGGCGCCACCTCGGTGGCGTGAAGTCCCGCGTCAATCCAGACCACCGCCTTCCCCTCACGGGAAATTCGGATGGCCTCCTCCTCCGGGATCTCCGCCTGGGCGAGCGCCCGCGCGTTGTCCCGGTGCCGGTCCAGCGCCGCAAGGTTCTCGGGTGAGGAGATGAAAAGGACGAAGAGCGGCTTGCCCAGAACGGTCTCGCCGATCTGGCGCAGTTCCACCCGTTCGCTTGCCGCGGCGAGTTGCTCATAGAACGGGATCAGCTCATCCCAGAGCGCAAGCCGGTGGTCGTCGCCGGGCTCGAACCCGAGAATTTCTTCCGGAGTTGGCGCCGGAACCTGCGCCTCCAGAGCGCTGCCGAACGTCAGGCCGACGGCCAGCAGAAAAGAAACGGTGACTCGAAGCATGGAGCGCCCCCCCCGAAAGAAGCCGCAAATGTTACGGGGAAGCCGCTGGCCGGCGCCGCAGAATCAGACGGACTCTTTCAGGGTCACCGCATCGAGGAAGGGCATCATCTTCCGGAGTTCGGCCCCGACCGTCTCGATCTGGTGGTTCTGTTCCTCACGCCGGCGCGCCATGAAGTTGGGACGGCCAGCCCCGTCCTCTTCGATCCAGGCGCGGGCATAGGCCCCGCTCCGGACGTCGGCGAGGATCTTCTGCATCGCCGCCCGGGTCTCCTCGGTGACGATCTGCCGGCCGCCGTGGTAATCCCCGTGCTCGGCGGTGTCGCTTACCGAGTAGCGCATGTAGTTGAGGCCGCCGCGGTACATCAGGTCCACGATCAGCTTCAGTTCGTGGAGGCACTCGAAGTAGGCGATCTCCGGCTGGTAGCCCGCGTTCACCAAGGTCTCGAACCCGGCCTTCACCAGTTCGCTCACTCCGCCGCAAAGGACGCTCTGCTCACCGAAGAGATCCGTCTCCGTCTCTTCGGCAAACGTCGTCTCGAGGACCCCGGCACGGGTCAGTCCGACCCCCCGGGCGTAGGAAAGCGCGAGCGCCAGCGCGCTGCCCGAAGCGTCCTGCTCGACGGCCACGAGCGCCGGCGTCCCCCCTCCCTCGATGAACAGCTCGCGGACGCGATGGCCCGGCGACTTCGGGGCGATGAGGGACACATCCACATCCGCCGGAGGCTGAATCGTTCCGAAGCGGATGTTGAAGCCGTGGGCGAACATGAGCGTCTTGCCGGCGCCGAGGTGAGGCGCGATCTGCTCCTCGTAGATCCCCGCCTGGGTGGTGTCCGGGGTCAGGACGGTGATGACGTCGGCCCAGGCAGCCGCCTCCGGGCCGGTTACCACGGCCAGCCCTTCGGCTTCGGCGCGGGCCCGGGACCGGCTGCCGGCATGGAGGGCGATCCTCACCTCGACCCCGCTGTCCCGGAGGTTGAGCGCGTGCGCGTGCCCCTGCGAGCCGTAGCCGAAGACGGCGACTTTCTTGCTCCGGATCAGCTCGAGGTCCGCCGAGTCGTCGTAGTAGATGTTGGCCATGGGAGAAGTCCTCCGGTAGCGGCAAAGATGTTCATTCGCCGGGAAAAATCGCTTCAGGTGTCCCGCACGCCGCGGGTTTAACAGCCTGTGGTGAAATCCGCGTGAGCGCCGAGATGGGCGAGGCGCCCGGCTGACAAGGCGCGTGAGGCCGGAATACCCGGGTGTATTTCGGCCGAAACGCAACGATGAGCGGCGCGGTTCAGCCGGGATGGATCGCCCGTCGAACGCCGCGGGGGTTTTGCCACAGGCTGTTAAGCCTTTCGGTTCGGAACTAGACAGAGTGGGACCCGCCGGTCTCGTCCGCGGCGGGTTTTGCCCCAGGTTTAATACGCTTTGCGTTCCGAAACGACACAGGGGGGCCCCCGCCGCTCTCGTCCGCGGCGGGCCTTCTTCGCTTGGGGGGTTTGCGGGCGTCGGGATCGGTCATCACGCTTGCGGCTCCGCGCGCCATCCCGACCAGCCCGGTCCGGACCTGTTCCACGATCCCGTAGGGACGCAGCACCTCGGCGAGCCCGTCAATCTTCTGCGGCGACGCCGTTGCCTCCAGAACCACCGACTCCGGTGCGATGTCCACGAGGCGAGCCCCGGTGGCGCCGGCGAGCTGGATGACCTGGGTACGTTCTTCCCCCGTCGCCTGAATCTTGAACATCGCGAGCTCGTGATGGACCGCGGGTTCGTTCGTGATGTCGTCGGCGCGCAGCACGTTCACGAGCCGCGTGAGCTGGACCAGCATCCGGCGAGCGGTCGTCGCGTCGGTCCGCACCACGATGGTCATCCGGGAGACTCCCCGGGCGCGGGCGGGCCCGACGCTCAGCGACTCGATGTTGAAACCGCGGCGGCGGAAGAGCGAGGTGACGCGGTTCAGGACCCCGGGAAGGTCTTCCACCCACACCACGAAGATGTGCGGCCTCATCCGGCCGTCCGGACCCGGCGTCACGAACTCACCACTCCACCGTGCGGCCAGCGGCCACCGGCTCCTCGTCGGACTCCGGATCGCCGTCCTCCCCCTGTTCGGGCCGCCGGATCATGTCCTGGAGGCGGGCGCCCGTCGGGACCATGGGGTACACGGTGTCCTCCTTTTCGACCCGGAAATCCAGCACCACCGTTCGTTCGTCGGCCCGGGCGCGCTCGACGGCCCCCTCGACTTCCTGCCGGTTCCTGACGACCTCGCCGCCGAGGCCGAAGGAGCGGGCGAGGGCGGCGAAATCCGGGCTCAGGATGGGAGTCCCGGCGTAACGGCGGTCGTAGAAGAACTCCTGCCACTGCCGCACCATGCCGAGATAGCCGTTGTTGATGATCGCGACGTTCAGCTTCAGACGTTCCTGCGCGATGGTCGCGAGTTCGCACATGGTCATCTGGAACCCGCCGTCGCCCGCGATCACCCACACCTCGTCGTCCGGCTGCGCGACCTTGGCGCCCACCGCCGCCGGGAGCGCGAAACCCATCGTGCCGAGTCCCCCCGAGGTGATCAGGGAGCGGGGTTCGTTGTGGCGGTAGTACTGCGCCTCCCACATCTGGTGCTGGCCGACGTCGGTGGTCACGATCGCCTTTCCGCCCGTCATGCGCCAGATGTCGTGGATGACGTGGGCCGCGTACAGCTTCCCCATGTCGGGAAGGTTCTGGATGTCGCGGACCGCGGTGTCCCCCTTGAAACCCCGGATGCTCCCGAGCCACTCCGAGCGGTCCCGAGCCTCGACCACCGGCAACAGGTGGGCCAGCACGGCCGAGAGATCCCCGGCGAGCCCCACGTCCACCCGGACGTTCTTGTTGAACTCGGCCGGGTCGATGTCGATGTGGATCTTGGCCGCATTCGGGGCGTAGGTCTTGAGGCTGCCGGTCACGCGGTCGTCGAACCGCATGCCGAGAGCCAGCAGCAGGTCGGCCTCCTGGATCGCCTGGTTGACCCACGACTCCCCGTGCATGCCCATCATTCCCATGTTGAGGGAGTGGTTTGCCGGAATCGCCCCGATGCCCAGCAGCGTCATGGCAATGGGGATGCGGGCGCGCTCCGCGAGTTCCCGCACCTGGCCCATGGCGCCGGAGATCAGGATGCCGTGCCCGGCGAGGATGACGGGACGCTCCGACCGGTTGATGAGTTCGGCGGCCCGCTGCAACGCGGATTCGGGCGGTTTCGGCTCGGGCCGGTAGCCGGGAAGGTCCACCTTCCCAAGTCGCGGACGCTGCCCGGTGAAGGCCTGCTGGGCGTCCTTGGTGATGTCCACCAGGACCGGTCCCGGACGGCCGGAACGGGCGACGTAGAAGGCCTCGTGGAGCGCCGGCGCGATCTCGTCCACCTCCGTCACCAGGTAGTTGTGCTTGGTGATCGGGAGGGTGACCCCGGTGACGTCGGTCTCCTGGAAAGCGTCGGTGCCGATCAGGGCGCTGCCGACCTGGCCGGTGACGCACACGATGGGCGACGAGTCGAGCATCGCGGTGGCGATCCCGGTCACCATGTTGGTCGCCCCCGGCCCGGAGGTCGCGACGGCCACCCCGACCTCGCCGCTCGCCCGGGAGAAACCGTCCGCCATGTGGGTGGCGCCCTGCTCGTGGCGGACCAGGATATGCCGGATGGGGTAGTCGAGCATGGCGTCGTACGCCGGCAGGATGGCGCCGCCGGGATAGCCGAACACCGTGCGCACTCCCTCCTCGAGGAGGGTCTCCCAGATGAGTTGCGCTCCGGTTCGCCGCCAGCGTTTCGTCATCATGCTCTCCCCGGGCCACCTCCCGGGGTCATGTCCGGGTGGCGGCGCCAGTGCGGATCAGGAGCCGCCAGGCCCTGCCTCGTTCGCGAGGGCCTCGCGGATCCCTGCCGAGATCCGTTCTCCTTCGCCGGCGCCGAGGGATCCCGGGCGCCAGTCGGTGTGAAGCCCCTGCCCCGGCTCGCTGCGGCGGCCATAGGCAGGAATGACATGGAAGTGTACGTGGGGAATCGCCTGGCCGGCGGGCCGGCCGTTGTTCAGGAGGATGTTGTAGTGCGGCGAGCCGGTCACTTTGGACAGTGCCCGGCAGATGCGGGGCAGCACGCGCCCGATGGCCGCGGCCGAATCGTCCGAGAGCTCACCCACGGTCTCCTTGCTCTCCTTGGGGACCAGGAGCAGATGTCCGGCGCTCTGCGGGCCGATGTCCAGGAAGGCAAGGACCTGCTCGTCTTCGTACACCCGGTAACTTGGGAGTTCCCCGCGGATGATGCGGTCGAAGAGCGTGCCGGTGGTCATGGCCGCGAACCCTAGCAGCCTGTGGCAAGACCCCCGCGGCGTTCGACGGGCGATCCATCCCGGCTGAAACCGCGCCGCTTTCGAGCGCTCATCGTTGCGTTTCGGTCGAATACATCCGGTATTCCTCCCTCACGCGTTTTGTCAGCCCGGCGCCTCGCTCCCAGTTGCTGTGAAAATGCGGCTTGGTTGAGTAACGGATCTCGGACCGGGCAGGACCGCAGAAGCGGCTTGGAACGCCGGGTTCCCGAGCTACGAGGAATG
>MPMW01000031.1 GCA_002238705.1 Acidobacteria bacterium bin61
ATCAGCAGCAGGCGTTCCATCCGGGGGTCGATGTAGGTGGTCGTCTCGCCGTCGAAGATGGCGTCTTCCTCGAGGGCGATCCGGACCTCCTGGCCGTCCCACTCGGGCACCGGTACTCGGGCGTTGAGCTCGATGGAGTGGGCGGTCATCGGGAAGAGTGGATAGTCGCCCTTGCCGGGCACGCCTTCCTGGCGGTCCCACAGGCCGATGGTGGGCCCCGCGGCGTGGCCGTGGAAACCAATGGGATGCGTGTAGATCGAGGCGGTGATGCCCTCGCTCTTTGCCTGATCCAGCGCGGCCGCCAGGATTTCGTTTCCGCTGCGGCCGGTTACGAATTCGTCCGTCAGGATGTCCTGCAGCCGGTTCCCGGTGGAAAGTGCTTCGTTGAGGCCCGCGGGGGCCGCCGTTTCGCCGTGCCGGAGCACGTAGGCGTGCATCTGGGTGTCCGTGTTAAGTCGGAGGTAGGTGATCCCGAAGTCCACGTGCAGCAGGTCGCCGGGCATGATGGTGTCCGGCGGGGGACGGGACGAGAAATCGCCCTGCTCCCCGGAGTCCCCGCCGAACATCGTCCCCTCGTGCCGTTGCACGGAGACTCCCGGTTGGAACCAGGTCTGGAGCTTCAGCTCCCGGATGCGCTCGCGATACCACCACGACAGGTCCTGCGTCGTCGTGACTCCGGGTTGGATCGCCTTCTCGGAGAGGCCCTCGGAGAGGATGGAACGGGCGAGGCGGACGACCGCGGGATAGACGGCCATTTCCTCCGGAGTCCGGGTTTCGAGCCAGGCGATGGCGAGCGTCTCGGCGCTCGTGAGCCGTCCCGCCAGGTCGGTCCCGAGCGCGTCGCGAAGCGCTTCGTACTCGGTGGCGGTGATCCCGTCGGCCAGCCCGAAGTCCGATGACCGGTTGACGGCGATCACGCGAGGGTTGCGCTCGCGGACGAGTTCCGCCACTCGCGCCCACTGATCGGGCTCCGTTTCGGGGTCCCAGGCTCCCGGAATGCCGCCGATGTCGTAGCGAGCCACCGCGAGCCGCTCGACTCCCTCCTCCGGTCCGCGGTCGAAGAAGAGAAGTACGGTGCGGCGCCGGGCGGCGAGCCAGGTGTAGGGCAGCATCGTGCGGATCACCGGGTCCTCGTTGTATTCCCGGGCGGCGACGATCCACATGTCCACGCCGTCGCGCCGCATGATCTCCGGGAGCACCGTCTCGAAGCGGACCTCGAGCCAGCGGTCCACCAGCGCCGCCCGTTCCCGCATGGGAAGGACGGTGGGGGCCGCCTGTCCGGCTGCCATCACCGGCAGCAGGAGGGCGGCCAAGAAGGCGGGAATGACCAGGTTCCGGGTCCAGCGCATGCGAGTTTTCTCCTTGACCGGTTCCCGCGGACGGCGCGGGAAGGGTGCGGGCAGCATACCGATAGACTCGGCGGTTGCCCGTTCCCGGGAGCCACACCTCCGGACGGGAACGGCCTGAGGAGGAACACTCATGGCAACGCGCTCGATGCGACTCGCGTTCTTGTTGGCGGCGGCGCTGGCGGCCGGCTGCGGAGAGCCCTACGACGTGGTGCTCGCCGGCGGCGAAGTGCACGACGGGCTCGGCGGCCCCGCGCAAGTGGCCGACGTCGGGATCCGGGGCGACCGGGTGGCGGCGATCGGCGATCTCTCGGGGGCTCGGGCCGAAACCCGGGTCGACGTCTCGGGGCTCTCCGTGGTGCCCGGGTTCGTGGACCTCCACAGCCACGCGGTGCGCGGCGTGTTCCGCCATCCGCTCGCCGAGAACTACCTCCGGCAGGGCGTCACGACGGCAATGGGCGGGCCCGACGGGGGTTCGCCGCTTCCCATCGGCGAGTGGCTCGCGGAATTCGAGGCCGAGGGATCGGCGATCAACATGGGGCTCATGGTTGGGCACGGCACCATTCGCCGCGAAGTGGTCGGCCTCGAGGACCGCGCGCCCACGGAGGCGGAACTCGACGAGATGCGCGCGCTGGTCGAACAGGCGATGCAGGAGGGCGCCTACGGTCTCTCCACCGGGCTCAAGTACCCGCCGGGGACATTTGCCGAGACCGAGGAGGTCATCGAACTCGCCAAGGTCGCCGCCCGCTACGGCGGCATCCACGTCAGCCACATGCGGGAGGAGGGGCTGACGCTGATGGATTCGGTCCGGGAGACGATCCGCATCGGCGAGGAAGGGGGGCTGCCGACTCAGCTCACCCACCACAAGGTGGTGGGCGCGCCCATGTGGGGGCAGAGCACCGAGAGCCTGCGGCTCGTGGACGAGGCGGTCGCGCGCGGGGTGGACGTGACGATCGATCAGTACCCCTACACCGCGTCGTCCACCGGACTGACCATCCTGTTCCCCGGCTGGAGCCTCGCCGGCGGGAACGAAACCCTCCTCGAACGCCTCCAGGACCCGGAGACCCGGGAGCGCATCCGCCAGGAGATCAAGACCAACATCGAGGTGGATCGGGGCGGTGGAAGCCCCGACAACGTGCAGATCTCTCGCTGCGCGTGGGATCCCTCGCTGGAGGGAAAGAGCATGGGGGACATCCTGCGGGAGCGGGGGCTGGAGTCGAACCCTGAGAACGGGGCGACCCTGGCGCTGGAACTCCAGGAGAACGGCGGTTTCGGCGGGGTGTTCCACGCCATGCACGAGGATGACGTGCGCCGGATCATGGCGCACCCCCGGACGATGATCTCCTCCGACGGCGGCATCGTGGCCCCGGGGGAGGGCGTTCCCCATCCCCGGAACTACGGCACCTTCGCGCGGGTCCTGAGCCTTTACGTGCGGGAAGCGGGCCTTCTGTCCTTCGAGGAGGCGATCCGCAAGATGGCGGCCTTTCCGGCCCAGCGGCTGAGCCTCGATGACCGCGGCCTCATCGAGGAAGGATTCGTCGCCGACATCGCCGTTCTCGATCCGGCAGCCGTGGAGGAGCACGCCGAGTTCGGGAATCCTCACCACTACTCCACCGGGGTGCAGCACGTGCTGGTCTCCGGGGTCTTCGTCCTCCAGGATGGGGAGGTGACGGGAGCGAGGCCCGGCAAGGCGCTCCGACTGAACGCGCCGTGACGCCCGCGGGGGGCGGAGGATCGCGGCCCCGGGTGGTGGCCGCGATCGACCAGGGAACCACCAGCAGCCGCTGCCTCCTGTTCGCCCGGGACGGGGCCATCGTCGGGTCGGCGCAGCGCGAACACCGCCAGCTCACCCCACGTCCGGGTTGGGTGGAGCACGATGCGGCGGAAATCTGGGACCGGACCGCCGAGGTGATCGCCGGAGCTCTCGGAACCGCCGGACTGGAGGGTAGCGACGTCGTCGCCGTGGGGATCACCAACCAGCGGGAGACCACGGTGGTCTGGGATCCGGCGACCGGCGAACCGCTCGCCCCGGCGATCGTGTGGCAGGACACCCGCACCGCTGGACTTGCGGCGGACCTGGAGGACGCGGTCGGCGCCGCGCGGCTCCGCCAACTGACGGGGCTTCCGGCGGCCACCTACTTCTCGGGGCCGAAACTGCGCTGGCTTCTCCAAAACCAGGAGGGCCTCCGGGACCGGGCGGCGGCGGGGCGCGCCGTGTTCGGCACGGTGGAGTCCTGGCTCGTCTGGAAACTCACCGGGGGCGCGGTGCACCGCACCGACGCGACCAACGCCAGCCGCACCCTGATGATGGACCTCGGGGGCCTGCGCTGGAGCGCCGAACTGCTGGACGCGCTCGGGGTCCCCGCCGCCATGCTTCCGGAGATTGCGCCGTCTTCGCACCCCGAGTCCTGGGGCCGGACCACCGCGGACGGCCCGTTCGGGACCCCGGTCCCGATCACCGGCGTCATCGGGGATCAGCAGGCGGCGCTCCTCGGCCAGCTTCGGCGGCGTCCGGGCGAGGCCAAGTGCACCTACGGCACCGGCGCCTTCTTGCTGATGCACACCGGCGGCGACGCCATCGCGTCCGAGGCGGGTCTGCTGACCACGGTCGCCTACAGCGACGGGGAGCGCGTGGATTATGCGCTCGAAGGGTCGGTTGCGGTGGCCGGTTCGCTCGTCCAGTGGCTCCGGGACCAACTGGGGTTCGGGGAGACCGCGGCCGAGGTGGAGGCGCTTGCGCTCCAGGTCGAGGATGCCGGGGGCGCCGTTGTCGTGCCGGCGTTTTCCGGCCTCTTCGCCCCGTGGTGGCGCTCCGATGCCCGGGGCGTGATCTGCGGCCTGACCCGCCATACCGACCGGCGTCACCTGGCGCGCGCCGCGATCGAGGCATCCGCGTTTCAGGTGCGCGAGGTGATCGAGGCGATGCGCGCCGATGCCGGCCATGCACCCCGGGAGCTCCGGGTGGACGGCGGAATGACGGTGAGCGGACTGCTTCTGGCCTTCCAGGCCGACATTCTGGGAATACCGGTGGTCCGTCCCCGGTGCGTCGAAACCACCGCGCTCGGAGCGGCGGTGGCGGCCGGGCTGGCGGTGGGCTTCTGGGAGTCGGAGACCGAACTGGCCGGGGCGCTCGAAGAAGACGCCCGCTTCGAGCCGCGGATGCCTGCCGCGGACCGAGCGGAGCGGCTCGCCGCCTGGAAGAAGGCGGTGGAACGGAGCTTCGGCTGGGTGGGGAACGCCGACTAGGAGCCTGTCCCGCTACCTGCTCTCACCGCGCCCCCGGTACGGGAACGCCGACCTCCGTCGGCACCCGCGCTGCGCGGAGCGCAGCGGACGGCGCATCGTCCGGCCGTTTCAGGGACCGTCGCCGCCGGACCTCTTCCGTCCCCACGACGCCGACGACCAGGGCCAGTCCTCCGGCCGCTCGCGGAGCCCGGCCTTCACCGGGTTGTTTCGGATGTAGGCCGTCGCTCGTTTCAGGTGCTCGGAATTTCGGATGCGCCGGTCGTGGTACTCCCGCGCCCAGAATCGCCCGGTCCGACCCAACAGGAGATTCGCCTCCCGCGCCGTGAACGTCTTCCAAGACTTGACGACGTCTCCTAGGAGCCTGTCCCGTAGGACGATTTCCGAACGTCATGGTGGGAAAACACGGTCGTGTTCACCCGCAAGCGAACCTCTCGGTGGTCGATTGTTGCCTCCATGGTGAGTGTTTCCGCATCTGGGTGGAATTTTTGTCCTCCCATTTTTTCTACGGGACAGACTCCTAGGTCGGGCGCAGCCCGGGCGCGAAACCGGCGGCCACCCGGCGATCAGCCCGGGCTCTTCCGCAGCCGGGTGGCGCGCTTTTCCAGTTCCTTCCGGTAGCGCCGGCTCGTTTCCCGGCCCATCTCGATCCGCGGGAGCCGCTCCAGGGCGTCCTCGACGTGGATGAGCGCCCGGGCCGGTTCCTTCCGCTGGTGCTCCTCGTGCTTGGCGAACCAGACGAGGACGTCCAGTTGCTCCCGGGAGTCCGAGGTGCTCACCTGGCGCCAGAGGTCGAGCGCGCCCTCCCAGTCGCCGAGTTGCTTGCGCCGCTCCCCGAGATCGAGCAGGCAGCGGTCGCGGTTGTGGCCGGAGAGCCCGGCGGATAGCGCCCGCTCCAGCAGCGGGATGGCCTTTTCCGACTCCCCGCGCCGCCAGAAGTGGTGCCCGGCGCCGTGCAGGTCCGCCGGGTCGTCGCTGTGCCAGTCGTCGGCCATCCGCTCGAGCGCCCGCAGCGCGAGCGCCGCCAGCGTGACGATGTCGTAGCGGTTGTGCGACAGCACCGATTCCATGGCGGGGTGGTGTCCGTAGCGGAGGAAGTCGAAGAAGACCTGCGGGATCCGGTCTCCCGGGATGTCGTCGTCACGTTCCACTTCCAGGACTTCGCGCTCGAGCGTGCCCAGCCGGGCGTTTTCGTGCCGCGGCTTGAACAGCCGGCGCGCCGGGTGGAGCAGGTCGAGATGACGGACGCCGCGGAAGGGGGACGGCACGCCGTTGAGCGCGAAGCGGGTTTCCAGCAGGGGAAGGTCGAAACTGCCCCCGTTGTAGGTGACGAGGTCGCGCCGTCCCGCCGCCAGCACCGCCAGTTCCTCGAGCATGGCGGCCTCCCCCACCGGACTCCGCATGAGGAACTGCGTGACCCGGAAACGGTCTTCCTCCACGTAGCCGACCCCGATCAGAAAGGCGAAGGTCCCGGTCCCGCCCGCCAGCCCGCTGGTTTCGGTATCCAGGAAAAGCGCCCGGGACAGGTCCACCCCGGGCTCCTCGGGCCGGATCTGGAGGCGGGCGCATTCTTCCTCCGTGATCTCGGTGAGCCGGAGCAGGGTCGCGCCTCCGTAACGGGAGCCCAGCGGGAAGTCGTGGTGTTCCCGGGAAAAAGGCTCCTGTGGCTCCGCAACCGGCCCTGCCGGCGGCCCTGCGAATTCCGCACCCTCGCCGGTCCAGGTCCCGTCGCCCTCCCGGCTTCCGAACGAGGGAGCCCCCGTGGCCGCCGGGGCATCCGGCGGGGCCGATCCGGTGGTCCCGGTTCCGGCGACCCTCAGTTCCTTCCAGCCGCGCTCGGTGCGCCGCAGGAGTTCCCGGGCCCTCTCCAACCGAGCGGTCTTGGCGTCCTCCCCTTCGGCATTCCCCGAAGCCGGTGGGGGAGGGGAGTCCCATCCCGTCCCGGCCGCCGGCTCCGCGGCCGCTCTCGGAGGACCGGGAGTGACGATCCGGGCGCGCTGCCGCCGGATCCGTTCGGCGAGCGACGTCCGGTCGGGCGTCATTGCAAGGCCGGCTCTCCTGGTCAGGGGGCGCCGGCGGGGACGGCGGCGAACGCCGCCTCCCGGCTCCCGATCCCCTCGAGGATCGCGACCGCCGCCGCCTTGCCGTGACGTCCGATCTCGCCCACCGGCCCCACGCAGGACGGGCACCCCGCCTGGCAGGGACAGCGCTCGATGAGTCCGAGCGTTTCGACGAGCAGCGTGGCGCGGGACTCCCAGAGCGGCTCCGAGAAACCGATCCCGCCCGGATAGTTGTCGTAGATGAAGATCCGGGTCACGGCGTCCGTTTCGCCGGGATTCGCCTCCCTGGCGTCTGCGAGCGGCGTCCCGGCTTCACTCGAACCCGTCCCGATGGCAGACCCCAGGTCCTGGGCTTCGCACATGAGGAAGGTCGTCGCCACCGCCCGCATCGCGTTGCGGATCCCGCGGATGCCGTCCCGCCGGTCTTCGGGACCGAAGGGAACCGCTTCCAGCACCTCGGGCGGGGCTTCGAGCCAGAACGCGGTGGTGTGCATCTCGACGGCCGGCATGTCGAGTTCGCCGGAGCCCACGTTCTCGCCCGTGAAGAACTTGATCTTCTTGAAGCCGACGACCTGCTTGACGACGTGAACTTCGCCGTGGGCCGCGGGCGGGGACGGCTCCGGCGCGGTGGAGAAAGTGTCCAGGATCGTTACCTTCGTGTGGGTGACCGCGTCCGTGTAGTAGTCGCTTTCGATGGGACGGACCTCCGCCCGGCGCTCCTGGTGGTCCAGTTGCTCGACGTAGTAGGTGTCGCTCTCGAGCATGTAGATGGCTTTCTCGTGGAGCGTCGAATGCGCGCTCACGAAGTCCACCTCCGCGATGACCCGTCCGCTTTCCCGGTCGTGCACCACGAAGTTGTCGGAGCTGATGGAACGCAGGCTCACGCTGTTCGCCGGGTAGGAGTCGGCGGTCCAGAACCAGCGGTCGCCGGCGCGGTAGAGGATCCGTTCCTCCTCGAGCACCCCCAGCAGCTCTTCCAGGTTCTCGGCGCCGAAGCGCTCACCCTTCCGAAACGGCAGCTCGAAGGCGGCGCACTTGAGGTGTTCGATGAGGACCTGGAGGTTCTCCGGGTTGATCAGACCCCTCTCGGGCGTCCCTTCGAAGAAGTAGTCCGGGTGCTGGATCACGAACTGGTTGATCGGCGTCGAGTTCGCCACGAGCACCGCCGCCGCGGCGCCGCCGCGCCGTCCCGCCCGGCCCGCCTGCTGCCAGGTGGAGGCGATGGTTCCCGGGTAGCCGGAGATCACCGCCACGTCGAGGCTGCCGATGTCGATCCCGAGTTCCAGCGCGTTCGTGGAGACCACGCCGAGGACGCTCCCGTTCTTGATGCCGTCCTCGATCTCCCGCCGCTTCTTCGGCAGATAGCCGCCGCGGTAACCGCGGATGAGGTCGCTCCGGTCGGGACGGGTCTCGATGTCCTGCTTCAGGTACTTGACGAGCACCTCGGTCTGGGTCCGGGAGCGGGCGAACACGATCGTCTGCAGGTTGCCCTTGAGGAAACCCCCCGCGATCCGGCGCGTCTCGCCCATCGCCGAGCGGCGAATCCCGAGTTCCGGGTTCACCACCGGAGGGTTGTAGAACAGGAAGAAGCGTTCCGGCCGGGGGGCGCCGCTCCGGTCCACTAGGGCGATGGGACGTTCGGTGAGTCCCTCCGCCAGCTCCCGGGGGTTTGCGATGGTCGCGGAACTGAGAATGAACCGGGGGGTGGCGCCGTAGTGGGCGCACACCCGCCGGAGCCGCCGGAGCAGATTCGCCAGGTGGCTCCCGAACACCCCGCGGTAGGTGTGCATTTCGTCGATGACGACGAAACGCAGGTTCTCGAAGAGCTTGGCCCACTTCGTGTGGTGGGGAAGGATGCCCGAATGGAGCATGTCCGGGTTCGTGACGACGATGTGCGCCCGGGTGCGGATGCTCCGCCGGGCATCGCCCGGGGTGTCCCCGTCGTAGACGTCGGCCCGAACGTCCCCCCCGGGGGAGTCCCTCAGTTCCCCGACCAGGCTGAGGATTTCCTTCTTCTGGTCCTGTGAGAGGGCCTTGGTGGGAAAGAGGTAGAGCGCCCGGGCGTCGGGCTCCGTGAGGATCCGGCTGAGGACCGGCGCGTTGTAGCAAAGCGTCTTGCCGGAAGCGGTCGGGGTGACCGCCGCGACGTCCTCCCCCGCTTGGACCCGGTCGAGCACTTCCCGCTGGTGGGAATAGAGCTGCTCGACGCCCCGGCGCCGATAGGCGTCGCGAAGCCGCTCGTCGATGTGCTCCGGAAAGTCCCGGTAGTCGCCGGGTTCCGCCGGAAAGTGGCGGAGCGCGGTGACTCCCCGGAGGGCGGCGCCGGCGTCCAGTTCGGCCACCAGCGCCCGGATGGCGGCGCGCCGCTCGGGCGCCGTGAGGGCGACCCCGGAAGCACCGGAGCCCCCTCCGGAGCCGTCCTGCAGTTCAGCCGGTTTCATGGTCTGGGGTCAGGTTCCGGAAGAGTCCGATGAGTGGAGAAGTCCCACGGATGAGCGGCACTGTATCCGGCCTCGGTGACAAATCCCGCCACCCTCTCGGTCAAGCGGCTGGCGGCCGCGCGCCGGAGGCCCAGGCGCCCTGGCGGAAGCGTGTGGGAATCGAACCCACCATCCCGGGGGTTAACCCGGAATCAACGGATTTGAAGTCCGCGGAGGCCGCCAGACCCCATGCGCTTCCCCGGTGCGTTCCGGGCCTGGCCCGGAACGTGAAACCCTGGTGGAGCTGACGGGGATCGAACCCCCACCAGAAGTCATTGAAGACAGGGGACCGGATCGAGAGCCAATGGAACCCCACATTTGAGCCCACGCTGGACGGCAGTTAGTTCGACGGCGTCGCGCGCGATCCCCTGCGACCCACCAGAAAAGCCGCCACCAATCCGAGAACCGTGGTCGTTCCGATCCACCTGGCGGCGTCCGCGTGTCCGAAGTATCCAAGCAGTGCAACCACCGTGAGTGTGAACAGGGCGGCGACCAGAGCACCACGTTGACCGCGCCATATCGTCGTGTGAGCCGCAATTTGCTCCCTTTCGGCCATCTGCATGATCCGGTCAGCCGCACCTGGTAGGACTTGGTCGTACTGCGCGAGAATCTCAGGCGGCGGGACTGGGCCACTGAAGCTCCTCCGCTCAATATGAACGGATGGAGCTTCGGCGAGGTCAGTGGCGGGCTCGGGCTTCCTGGCTTTTTGGAGGCTCTGCCTTGGTCCCGATTTCCGGCCTGTGCGCGATTTCGGCATCGTAGTACGTGTTCATGGCCCAGCGGAGGTGTCCCCCTACCTGCCTCCAATGGTCGGCAATATGGTCTTCGACCGAGCGATCATAGGTGCTCGGATAGAGGTCCATCAGACTGCCCGCGCCCCGGAGCAGCAACCGCACTTTTTCTCCCATTCGAGGACCAATGCTAGCAAACAGCTCTAACACGCGCATTGCGAACGCTCTCGACCACGGTGGCCCGTCCCCTGGTGGAGCTGACGGGGATCGAACCCGTGACCTCGTGAATGCCATTCACGCGCGCTCCCAGTTGCGCCACAGCCCCAGCCCAGGTTGTCTGGAAGTGGCGGAGTTTACCGCGCACCCAGGCGCCGATTCCCGGTCGGGCGCGGAATACCGCGGTGTTGGCCGGCGGAGATTCCCCGCCCGGAGTTCTCGAAACGGAGTGGTGCGATACTGCCGTCCGGGCTGCTTGTGAGGGGACACCCATGACGCTGAACATCTGCGATCCGGAAGCGGAGGAACTTGCTGCCGAGCTCGCACGGATCACCGGCGAGACGAAGACTGCGGCGGTAGCCATTGCCCTGCGGGACCGGCTGGTGCGCGTCCGGCAGGAACGCGACACGATGAGGCCTGCCGAGCGATTGTTGGCCATCGGACAGGAATGTGCCGGCCTGCAGGTCCTGGATGAGCGATCCGACGAGGAGATCCTGGGGTACGACAAGGACGGCCTGCCTCGCTGACCTGTCAACGTCACTCTTCAAGGGCGACGACTTCGCTCGCGGAACGCCGCGTTCCCTTGACGGCGTAGCGGCTGGGAACCCCGGCTTCCAGGCCGGCGCCCGCGGCACGAGTTCGGAGCGCCGGCCTCCGGCCGGCATCGACCGCCGCGAGGCGGTCGAAACCGCACCTCGCGACCCACTTTCGCAGCACACCGGCTTGTACCGCTGGCCTCCACGCCGGCCCCCGCTGGGCGAGAGCCCAGCGGAACGGGTATCGCCAATCGCGGGGACCACCCAAAACGGCAGGATGCCGGAATCACGAGCCGGCGGCCTTCCCGAGAATCAGGTCCGGCAGGAACAGGCTCACCTCCGGCCAGAAGGTGACGATCCCGAGCACCACCAGCAGCGCCGCGATGAAGAACACGTTGACCTTCATCACCTCCGAGATCTCGGTCTTGGCGATCGAGCAGGTGGTGATCAGGACCGAGGCGACCGGAGGCGTCTGTTGGCCGACGGCGAGGCTCACGGTCACCATCATGCCGAAGTGCACGGTCCCGATCCCGGCGGATTCCGCGAGCGGCAGCAGGATGGGCACGAGAAGCACGATGGCGGCGGCGCTGTGGAGGATGGTGCCGGCCAGCAGCAGCACGCCGTTCAGGATCAGCGCGACCGCCCAGGGCGCGTCGGCGAGCGAAAGCACCCACGCCGTCAGCCGTTCCGGGGCCTGCTGGTTGGCCAGGTACCAGCCGAGGATCGCCGACCCGGCGACCAGCAACATGACCACCGCGGTCTGCCGGGCCGATTCGGTGAACGCCTCCCGAATCGCCGCGAACCGGACGGTGCGGTAACCGGCGACTCCCATCAGCAGCGCGAGCAGCACCGCGACCGCGGCCGCCTCGGTGGCGGTGAACCAGCCGAGGAAGATGCCGCCCAGGATGATCAACGGGATGAGGAGCGGCCAGGCTGCCGCCCGGGCCGCGGTTCCGGCCCGCCGCAGGCGGAAGGGCTCCGAGTCGCCGAACCCGCCCCGCTTGGCCAGCGCCCGGCTCACCAGCATGATGAAGGCCCCGGCGAGCACTCCCGGGACGAACCCGGCCAGGAAGAGGCGGGCGATGGAGGCCCCGGTGACCGCGCCGAAGAGGATCATCGGGATGGACGGCGGGATGAGGATCGCGATGGTCGCGGACGCGGAAAGCACCGCGGCGGCGAAGGCGGCCGGGTAGCCCCGCTCCTTCATCGCGGGAATCAGCACGCTCCCGAGGGCCGCCGCGTCGGCGACGGCCGACCCGGACATCTCGGAGAACAGCATGCTCGAGGCGGTGGTCGTCATCGCCAGGCCTCCGCGCATCCAGCCGACCAGCGCGGCGGCGAAGTCGGTGAGGCGCCGGGAAATGCCGGCGTGGTTCATGAGCGCCCCGGCGAGGATGAACAGCGGAATCGCCACCAGCGGGAACGAGTCGGTCCCGTTGAAGAGGCGGAGCGGGACGACCACCAGCGGGGTGTTGGTCGTTAGCCAGATCGCGAGCACCGACGCCGCGATCAGAACGTACCCGATCGGAATCCCGACCAGGATGAACGCCGCCGCGGCGATCAGCGCGACCAGGATCTCCATGGCGTCCGATCAGTCCCCTGACTCCCGCAGCAGCGCGAGGAGCCGGCGCGCCTCCATCGCCCCGGTGAGCACGGCGAAGAGCGGCAGGACCAGGTAGAAGGCGCCCATCGGAATCGGCATGGTGATCGAGCGTTCCCCCAGGAAGCGGAGCACCAGCACGGTTCCGAACCAGGCGAGGACGAGGTGCAGGGCGAGGACCGCGGTGTGCTCCAGGATCCGGGCGACCCGCCGCGGACGGGGCGAGAGGCGGCTCACCAGGTCCCGGATGCCGATGTGCGCCCCGTCGCGGCGCGCCATCACCGCCCCCAGGAAGGTGAGCCAGACGAGGGCGAAGCCCGCGAGTTCGTCGTAGAAGCCGAGCCCGCCGCCGAACCCGTAGCGGAGCGTGACCTCGATCAGGCAGAGCGCCGCGATGCCCGCAAGCAGCAGCGAACAGGCGATGGCCAGGGGATCCCGGCGTCCTGACTCCGGAATCAGTGCGCCAGTTCCCGCGCCGCTTCGATCCACTCGGCGCCGAATCGCTCCTCGTAGTGCTCGAAGACCGGCGCTGCTGCGGCGGCGAAGGCCGGGAGATCCACTTCGTTCACGGCGAGCTGACCTTCGAGGTCGGCGAGCAGGCGCGTGTCCTCCTCGGTGAGGAAATCCCGGAGCCAGTCGCCGGTCTCGATCGCCGCCTGCCGCAGTCCGGACTGGAGATCCTCGGGAAGAGCTTCCAGCCAGGCGGTCTGCACCACCGGGTAGGCCGGCGTGTAGACGTGGTTCGAGAGCGACAGGTAGCTCTGTACTTCGTGGAGCCGTGCCGCCGTCAACTGGGCGAGCGGGTTCTCCTGGCCGTCCACCACCCCCTGCCGGAGCGCCGAGAACACCTCTCCGAAGCTCATGGACGCCGGGCTCGCCCCCAGCGTCTCGAAGAGGCGCACGCGCTCCGGATCCTTCGGAGTGCGCAAACGAATGCCCTGGAGGTCGGAGGGCGTCACGACCGGGCGCACGTTGTTCGTGATGACCCGAAACCCGTTCTCCCAGAAGGCGAGCAGGGTGAGGCCGTGATCCCGCCGGAGCGTCTCCTCGAGACCCCTGCCGATTTCGCCGGCGGCGATCCGCTCGAAGTGCGCCCGGTCCTCGATCAGGAAGGGCAGGTCGAAGATGCCGAACTCGGGCGCCACCGAGTGCATCACCGAGGAGGGAACGTGCATTTCGAGCGTTCCCAGGCGGAGCCCCTCGAGCATCTCCTTGTCCTCGCCGAGCTGGCCGGTGCCGAAGATCCGGATCTCGACCCGCCCGGGGAAACGGGTCTCCACCAGTTCCTTGAAGTGCCTGGCCCCGTGATCGAAAGGGGAATCCGGGAAACCGATATGCCCGAGCCGGATGACCGTGGGGCCGGACCCGTCGCTGCCACAGCCGTCGGCAGCGAGTCCCGCGACCAAGGCGATTGCGAGCCTCACTGCCAGTGCTGGGAGCCGTTGCATGGCTGAATTCAACCATGAATCGAGCGGCATGGTCAGAGTGAACTGGCGGCCCGTTCGTGCGGCCGCACGAGCAGAACCGGTGCGGAGCGGCTGCTACGCTTGATTGGTGAAGCCGCCTTGGTCGATCAGGCTGTTTTCTACTATCCCATGACCGCCCCATGACCGTTCTTCGCTCGCTCCCATCCGCGCGGATATCCCGTCTGGCAATCCAGGGATTCCGTTCGTTTGAGGATGTGTGCATCGAGGAACTCCCGGCGTTGGCCGTACTGATCGGTGCGAACGGTTCCGGCAAGTCGAACCTGATCCATTTCTTCGAAATGCTGAGTTGGATGCTCAAGACTCGCCAACTTGCCCTGTTTGTCGCCAAACATGGCGGAGGTAGCGACCAACTCTTCGGAGGAAGCTCGAGGACAACCCGGATCAAGGCCGCTCTCCGGATCGAAACCGAACAGGGGATGAACGACTACAAGTTCGCTCTTGAGTACTCGGATGCGGACCGCCTCATCTTTACGGAAGAGAGGTTCCGCTTCAGCCGTCGCGGTTGGCCGACGGAGGCTCCATGGCAGTTCCTGCCACCGGGGGATCGCGAGGCTGCAGTCCTCGATGTCGCGCACTCCGAAATGGGGACCGGAGTCAACAAGACCACGGCGCGGACGATCGTGGGCCTTCTGAGGAACTGCGCCCATTACCAGTTTCACAACACGTCGGCCACCTCCTCGTTCAGGAAGAAGTGGGATGTCCACGACAACGCCCGCCTCCGAAGCGATGGCGGCAACCTTGCGGCAGTGCTCTACCGGCTAAGGGATGAGGACCTGCGGCGGTACGAATACATCTGCCGCCAGATTGCACGGGTTCTGCCAGTTTTCGAGACCTTCGAGATCGAGCAGGAGTATGGAAAGGTCCTTCTTCGGTGGCGGGCGAGGGATACCGGCCAGACGATTGGGGCCCATCTCACTTCGGACGGATCACTCCGTTTCTTCGCACTTGCGACTCTCCTCAATCTGCCCCCTGAGGCTCTCCCGTCGGTGATATTGCTGGACGAGCCGGAACTCGGACTGCATCCGTCTGCCGTCGATCTCGCGGCGCGGATGATCCGGGGATTGGGAAGCACCAGGCAGGTCGTCGTGGCAACGCAGTCGCCCCTCTTGGTGGACGCCTTCGACGCGGAGAACGTGATCGTTGTCGAGACGGACGGCTCACGGAGCACGCTCAAGGCGATCGACACCCGGGGTCCCGCTTGGGAGGAATGGCTGGAGGAGTACACCGTCGGGCAGCTCTGGGAGAAGAACCTGATCGGTGGACGGCCTTGATCCGGGTGGGTATTGCCGTCGAGGGAGAGACCGAGGAGGACTTCGTTCGGCACGTGCTGGCCGGATACCTGGTCCCCTATGGCGTTTGGCCTCATCCGGCTCTTCCAGGGCGCCGCGGAGGGAACATTTCCGTCCAGCGCATTGCCCGCGGCATGCGCGAGCTGCTGCGGGGTTTTGACGCCGTGACCACGCTCGTGGACTTCTATGGGTTCAAGCGCAAGGAAGCGAAGACGCCCGTTGAACTCGAATCCGCAATCGTGGACCAGTTAAACCGCACGGTCGGAAATCCCGTTTCGACACAGCGCGTGTTTGCCTATGTGCAGCGCCACGAATTCGAGGCGTTGCTCTTTTCCGATGTGGAGCGTTTCCGTTGCCTGCCGACAGTTTCTCAGGAATCCGTCAGCAGCCTTGCCGACGTGCGGAAGAAGTTCGACACTCCTGAAGATATTGATGACGACCCTGAAACCGCGCCGAGCAAGCGCCTTCTCCGATCGATTCCTGGCTATGACAAACGGGTCGATGGCCTGGTCGTAGCGGCAGAGATCGGCGTGGATCAGATCCGTAGCGAATGTCCTCGGTTCCGGGCCTGGCTCGAAAAACTCCAGACTCTGCCGGCGGTGCTCGGCCAACAGTCTCAATAGCCACACCTGTCGATAGTGCGGCGTCAGACCGCGCTCGGCCGCCGGATGCCGGATCGGCTCGATTCAGATCAGGGTTGCGAATCCCCTGCCGCGGCTTCCCCCGTCACGTGGTCCCAAAGCTCGAGGGCGTGGCGCGTGAGCGCCGGCAGGTCCTCGCCGAGCAGGTATCCGGCCTCGATCAGGTCGAGCGCGGCTTCGGTGAACTGCCCGAGGTAGTCCTCGCGGCTCGAATACCGCTCCAGGACGGACTTGCGCGGGTCTCCCGCGGCCTGCGCCTCGGCGGCGGTCTTCGGGAACGGCACGAACGAGCCGACCATGCTGGAGATCTCGTCCGGGGGTCCGGACTCGGCGTTGAACAGGTTCCAGCCGGTGTAGGTGGCGAGCGGCACCACCACCTCGGGCATCCGCACTCCGGAGATCTCGTTGCCGTCCTCGTCCACCGCGGAGACCCGGATCGGGAAGCGTTTGCCGATGGCCGGAGGTTCCTGGGTCACCATCCCCCTGGTCAGGAAGTCGGGACCGTAGTCGGCGCGGTACGCGTAGTGAACGCGGTCCGAGGACTCCACCCCGGGAATGTCAGGGAAGCCGAGGTTTTCCGCGGCGACCGCGGTGCCGTCTTCAATGCTCGGGTACTGGCTCGGCGGCGGCGGTTCGCCGCCCCGGGTCCACCGGTCCATGGCGAGCAGGAGCGCCCGCTGCCCCCAGCGGAAGTTGTTGGGATTGGCCCGCTGCTGGCCGATCGTCACGCCCGGAGGGAATCCCGCGGGACCGTGCTGGGAGCCGGCGTACATGTAGACGCGCACGTGATCCGGGATGCGGGCGTCCTCGCCGGCGTCGATCGTGGTGTGGATGAGGCTCGCGGCGCGGCCCCAGTACTCGTAGGACGAGTTCGTGTAGAAGACCCGCGGATAGAACGCCTCGCGCTGCCGGCTGAGAAGTCCCAGGGTCAGTCCGGTCTCCGGGTCGCTCTGCTCCACGTCGGTGAACGGGAAGATGTCCGTGGGGTGGAACATGTTCATGTAGGGATGGGCGTCCCGGGAGGCCTGGGCGAAGCGGTGGTTGAAGCTGCCGCGGCCGCCGCCGGCCACGTCGGAGACCACGCCGTCGAGCACCCGGCGTCCCTTTTCGTCGCCGTTGAATCCGTAGAACAGGAACGTACGGAGGAAGCGGCCGCTCTGGGAGATCCCGAAGCTGAGGGCGCTGGTGATGTCGCCTGCCGCGATCCCGAGTTCCTCGGACCCGTCGTGGCGGAGCAGCGTGATGAAGTCGCGTATTCCGGCCGGCCCTAGCCCCACGAGCGGCGGGTTGTGGGAGCGGTACACGACCTCATAGATGCGGTGCGGTTGGAACCCGCCTTTCAGATACACCGTGCCGGCGTCCGGTACCACCGAGCCGTTCTCGACCCGGCCGAAGCCCCACTGGTCGCGCGGAATGACCTCCCGCTCGTCCTCTACCCGATGCCGCACGGTCATCACGTTGTCGTCGTCCTCCGGGTCCTTGACCTGGTAGGGCCGGTGATTCCTGTCCGCGAGCGAGTGGTGGTCCTGGGCGCTCCGGACGACGAAGTCCGCCCGCACCAGCCCCTCGATGGCGGAGCCGTCCGGGTTCTCCGCGATCGGCGGGTGCATGCGCATCCGCAGCGGGTCGTCATCGGGTACGTCCCACTGCCAGCCAAGCCAGAGCAGGGTGAATCCGTGGCGCATCAGGAATCCGTCGCCGAAGTGCGCCTCGGTCGAGGGGGCGAGGCTCCCCTGGGCCATGTTGAAGTAGCTGAGCATGCCCTTGCGCCCGCGGTTGTTGACCTCATGCAGCAGGGTGCCCCGGCTCTTTTCCATGAACCTGGGGCGGACGAGATGGAAATCGGCGGACATCTCGACCCTCCCGTCGGCGTTTTGCGGCGCGAGAGCGATGTCGGTGATGATCCGGTTGGCGTCGTTTTCGGGATCGAAGGCGAAATGGACCACCCCGATGATCTGCTCGTAGGGGCCGGCGAGGCCGAAGCTCCTGCCTCCGAGCACGTCCGACCGCTCGCGGATCTCGAACCCCACCACCTCGGCGGCGGCGGGAACCGCAAGCGCGGTCAGCAGACACCCGAGCGCGATGACAGTGCGCGTGTTTCCTTTCGACATACCCGAATCCTCCCGAAGGATTGAGGAGCGAAGATACCGCAGCCCCGGCCGGGCCTGGCCGGCCCGAACGGTCGGACCTCCCGGGCCCGGAAGATCAGACCTCGAGGTATCGCGCCAGCGACGCCCGCCGCGGCCGGCGCATGCCGCCGCCGAGCCGCTTCGACAGGTAAACCTTGGAATCGCCGTTGTGGATCGGGTGTGGCTCGTACTTGACGACGTCAAAGTGCAGGTGGGTGAGGGTGCTGCGCATCTCGTAGTAGCGGTTCTTGGTCTTGACCACGATCTCCCGGAAGCCCTGCTCGATGGCCCACTCTTCCTGGAACTCGTCGAGCGCGCGGAAGTGACCCTGGCCGCGCCAGTCGCTTCTGGTCCCGCCGAGCCAGGCATAGAGAACCCGTTGCCCGGAGAACCGCACCGCTTCGCGCAGGCGGGCGACCAGGTCCGAGAGTTCCGGGTCCGTCTCCTCGCTCCGGATTTCGTGAGCCACCCGGTAGGAGACCGGGGCGAAGCGCGTGGGTTCCTCCGGCAGGCTCGCCTCCACCATGAAGATTCCGTGCTCCCGGCCCTTGAGGCGCTCATGGATCTGGGCGGCGGACTTCTTCCGGTCGAATTCGCCGAAGAATTCCTCGATGAACTGGATCTCGAGCGCGCCGGTCTCCAGCGGGTACTGCCGGATCCGGAAGGGCTGCTCCACCAGAAACCCTTAGCTGGCGGCCGCGGGATGCGGCCAGAGACGTCCGCGGTCCTCGAGCTCCTCCTCGATCCGGAGAAGCTCGTTGTACTTCGCGACCCGCTCGCCGCGGCAGGGCGCCCCGGCCTTGATCTGTCCGGCGCCGGTAGCGACGACGAGGTGGGAAATCGCGGTATCCGGGGTTTCGCCGGACCGGTGGCTCAGCATGGCGCCGAAACCCGCCCGCAGCGCTTCCCGGACCACCTGTACCGTTTCGGTCAGGGTGCCGACCTGATTGGGCTTGATCAGGATCGCGTTGGCCGCCTTCTCGGCGATCCCGCGCCGCAGGCGGTCTTCCTGGGTGACGAAGAGGTCGTCACCGACCAACTGGACACGGTCCCCCAGCGCCGCGGTCAGCGCCGTCCAGCCTTCCCAGTCGTCTTCGGCAAGCCCGTCCTCGATGGAGAGCAGCGCCGGAAACCGGTCCAGCCAGCCGGCGTAGGTCTCGATCATCGCGGAGGCCGGCCGCGCCGGTCCGTCCGCGGGAAAGCGGTAGCCGTTTTCGTCCCCGAACTCGGTGGCCGCCACGTCGAGGGCCAATCCCATTTGCTCGCCGGGCGCGAAACCGGCGCTCTCGACGGCTTCCGTCACCAACTCGAGCGCCTCGCCGGCGTCCGAAAGCGCGGGGGCGAAACCGCCCTCGTCGCCAACGGCCGTCGAGTGACCGCGCTTGCCGAGCACGTCGCGGAGCTCGTGGTAGACGGCGACGCCCGCCTGGAGCGCGTCGGAAAAGCAGCCGAAGCCCAGGGGAGCCACCATGAATTCCTGGACGAGCAGGGCGTTGTCGGCGTGGGCCCCGCCGTTCAGCACGTTGAAGTAGGGAACCGGCAGGGTGTCCGCGATCGCGCCCCCGAGCGACCGGTAGAGGGGCAGCCCCTGAGCCGCGGCCGCTGCCCGGGCGCTCGCGAGCGAAACGGCCAGGATCGCGTTCGCTCCCAGCCGTGAACGGTCATCGGAACCGTCGAGTTCGATCATCAGCCGGTCCACGGTCGCCTGGTCCGCCGCGTCCTCCCCGGCGAGTTCGGGGCCGATCTGCTCCTCGATGGCGTGGACCGCTCCCAGCACTCCCCGGCCCCGGAAGCGCGTTTCGTCCCCGTCGCGGCGTTCCACGGCTTCGTGCCGGCCGGTGGAGGCTCCCGACGGCGCCGCGGCGCGTGCTCTGGCGCCCCCGGCGAGCCAGACCTCGGCTTCCACCGTCGGGTTCCCCCGCGAGTCGAGGATCTCCCGGGCCGCGATGCGGTCGATCCAGGTATCGCTCTCGTCCATGCGCAGGGTCAGCGACCCGCTGCCGCCGTCTCAGTCGTCATGGCCGGCGGTTTGGTGGCTCTCGAGGTAGTGCTGGCGCAGCAGGTCCTTGCCGTAGTCGTTCCCGTTGGGGGTCCGGATCACGGAATGGACGTGCTGGCGGGTGGGGACCCGCGGCAGGGGCAGGAAGACCGGTGGCTGGTGATCGAACTCGATGAGAACCACCGGGCTGTGGACCCGGTAGTAGAAGACCCCCTCGGGATCGACGTCGCCGACCCAGGCGAACCAGGTTCGGTCCAGATGCTCCCGGACCTCCTCCATCTTCACCCGGGCGTGACCGTCGGCCATGCTCCCGACGAACTCCCGGATGACGGCAAGGAGAAGCTCCTTTTGCGACGCATCGAGCTCGCTGCCGGGAACGCCCGCGTAGTCGAGGACCAGATTGTCGCGAAACGCCTCCGCGAGAGCGTTCCTCCCGTCCTTGGAGGGTCCGATGCGGGCCTTGAGGCGCTGCTCGCCGTTCAGCGAGAGCACGAGGTCAAGGCCCCGTTGCTCTTCCTCTTTCATGACCGCGACGCCGGCGAACGCCCCGGACTCCGCCGCGGTCGGTTCGGATCCCATGAAGGTGGGGGTCATGACGACCTGGTCACCCAGAACGAAGTAGTTGACGATCAGGTGGTGGCCGTCGAGTTGCCATCCCCACGGCTCTTCGGCGGACGGTTCGCCCATGACGGTGAGGTAGTAGAGCCATTCTCCCAGCTCGTCGAGCCGTCCGCTGATCTCCCCGAGGGTGTGGTTGAGGCGCATGATGTCGCGGCTCTTCCGAAAACCCTCGGCGCTGAGGCCCGCCCTCAGCAGACCGAAGGCAGCTTCCCGCTGCCGTTCATCCAGTTCCTCGAAGGACACCCCCTGGCGCGGCAGCGAGTGCTGGTTCGCCCAGCGCCGCCACTCGGGGTCGTCCACGCGGAAGAGAATCCGGTCCCGCTGCGCCTCACTCAGGGAATCGAGGAAGCTCCGGGCGGCGTCCGCGACCGGCTCGGTCGAAACCCCGGTCGCGCGGACGGAGAAGAGGTCCGGCTCGATGCCGTGGCCGGTCGTGACCCCGGAGAAGGGCTCCGCAATCGCTCTTTGTTCCAGATCGGCAAAGCGGTTTCCGCCTCGCTGCCAGGAGGCCGCCGCGACGGTAAGCACCGCGAGAGTGAAGATGGCGGCGACGGCGCAGACGCGTCCAAAGCGCCGCCGGGAAGGCAACTTCATGACGCTCCGAAACATAGCAGTCCCCGCCGCCCTCGGCGCCCGTTCATCCGGGGTTCCGCTGCCGTTTGACAACGGGGGGGTGGCGCGATTGACTTCCCGGGTATGAATCCCCGGAGTGTCGGCGGACCCAGGTATCGGACTCTTTGCCTGATCGGGGGTTTGCTGGTGGCCGCTCCGGCCCTCGCCGTCCCGGGTCCCACGTTCGAGGAACCGCCGGTTCGCTGGGAGGCCAACGAGGCGGGAGTGGCGAACGCCGCGTCCGCCGGCGTCGTGGTCCTGGCTCAGATTTCCGGGGTGGTGGCGAGCGAGGACGGCAACCCGCTGCCGGGCGCGCTGGTGTCGGTGTTCGCGACGGACAGCGACGACGGTGCGGCGCGCTTCGCCGTAACCGACGAAGAAGGTCGCTTCGAGGTCGGCGAAGCCTCCCCCGGGCTCTACAGCCTGCGCGCCTACCTGGCTGGGTTCCTGCCTTCGCCGCGGGCGCAGGTGCTCGTTCGCAGCGGCGCCTCCCTGGCGGACACCTTGCTGATCCAGATGGCCGCTATCGGATCGGAACAGGGTTCCGGCACGCTCTCGGAGCTGCGCTGGCTCCTGCAGCGCGGCGGACGGAACGTCCTGAAGGACCGTCGCGCCGGAATCGATTTCGACAACATCTGGGAAGGCCCGTGGAACGACGGGCCGCGCTTGCCGGCGCTGGCCTCACTCGAGGGCGAGTTCGGCTTCTTCGCGGCGTCGGGCAGCTCGCTCGGGCTTGCCGAAAGCCGGGCGGTGGACTCCGGAATCGCCTACACGCGTTTCGAACTGCCCTCCACGGCGCGCGGAAACTGGGAAGCCGAAGCCCGCCTGATGGAGTCGGCCTTCGCCTCCTGGGCCGCGAACCTCTCCTACACGATGGAGGAGTTCGACGGCCACGAGTTCGCCGCCGGGATCGCCTACCAGCGGCACGTCTACGGCGACGCACCGGACTACCGTCCAGCCGCGGCGCCCATCCTGAACCTGGCGCTGCTTCAGGAACCGCAGGCCGAGTGGGACGGCGCCGTCTTCGTCGCCGATGACTTCACGCTCGGGCGCGCCAGCCTGAGCACCGGCCTCACCTATCGTCGTTTCTCCTACCTGACCGGGCACCGGGGCCTCGCTCCGCGGGCCGTCCTGGAAGTGAAGGCCGGGCAGGACTGGACGTTGATGGGCGGAGTGGCGGTTCGCGTGGACGGACCGATCGGGGAGGACTCCGCTCTCCTGTCCCGGGTGGCGCACGGGGACCTGCTCGCGCTCGACCCGTCGTGGTTCGGGTCGGAGGCCGCCCAGCGGAACACCCGCTATCAGGCCGGCGTGCAGTTCGAGGCGTCGCCGAACCATGTCCTGGCGGCCCGGTTGTTCCGGGAAGTCACCACCGACCAGTTGGTGCGGACCTTCGAATCGGGCCCGGTTTCCGGAGGGCGTTTCGATGTCGCGAACGCCGGCGACTATTCCTCGACGGGTTTCGCCTTCGACTGGATCCGGGAGATGGGCCAGGTCAACCGGCGGCTCGATCTCGGTGGCCGGGTCTCGTGGCTGGTTGCGGTCGTCCGGAATCCGGGCGGAGAGGCGTCGCTCGAGACGCCGCCGGACCCCGTCGGCTTTGTCGGTTCGGCTGGTCCCGGCATCACGAATGCGGCCCGGCTCCTGCTGCCGGTCGGAGGTAGCGCCGTCGTCCACGACCTCTCGGCCGAAATCGTGGCGCGGCTTCGTCCCTCCGGGACCCGGCTGGGCGCCGCGTACCGCGTGATCCGCCATCCGGGTCTGGCGCCGACGCATCCGGCGGTCGCCGCGGCGGACGAACACACCGCCCGTTTCGACGTGGAGCTGGTCCAGCTCATCCCCTTCGCCGACTGGAGCGGGACCGAGTGGGAGCTGTCCCTCGCGGTCCGCGATCTCTTCTTCCGGGAGATGCTCGGCCGGTCCCTGCTGGATGAGATCGCGGTGGCGCACGCGCCCCGGCGCATCGTGGGCGGTCTCGCGGTCCGGTTCTAAGGGAACGCCACCCATCAGGCCGGGAGTTCGGAGCGCCGGCCTCCGGCCGGCATCGACGGCCGAGAGGCGGTCGCAACCGCAGCCTCCACCGGCCCACAGCGGACACCGGAGGGGAACATCACGCCCTGTAGACGGGACCACGGCTTGGAACGCCGGCTTCAGCCGGCACCCGCTGGGCGAGAGTTCGGAGCGCCGGCCTCCGGCCGGCATCGACGGCCGAGAGGCGGTCGCAACCGCAGCCTCCACCGGCCCACAGCGGACACCGGAGGGGAACATCACGCCCTGTAAACGGGACCACGGCTTGGAACGCGGGCCTCCAGACCGGCACCCGCTGCGCGGGAGTTCGGAGCGCCGGCCTCCGGCCGGCATCGACGGCCGAGAGGCGGTCGAAACGGCAGCCTCCACCGGCCCACAGCGGACACCGGAGGGGAACATCACGCCCTGTAGACGGGACCACGGCTTGGAACGCCGGCTTCAGCCGGCACCCGCTGGGCGAGAGTTCGGAGCGCCGGCCTCCGGCC
>MPMW01000032.1 GCA_002238705.1 Acidobacteria bacterium bin61
TTTCGGGTGGCACTGGAAGATCCTTCGGCGGCTCGCCGTCTCCGACAGTCCTCGACTGCGGTGCGGGCCGGTGATCATCAGTTCGCTCAGGTGCGGCAGCGCCGTGATCCCGTAGTTCGCCCACGCCTGGGAGTCCTCGCCTCCGACGAAGGACCAGCCCGGCGTTTTGAGTCGGTCCTCGTACGGTCCTTCGATCGTGCGCACGAACGCCGCCGCGACCTGGCGCTGGCCCGCCCGCACGAAAATCGGTTCGGTGCGGATCGGTACGGTCGAGCGGTCGCCGTGCTCGAGGCCGAGGAGGGCGACGCCCTCCCCGTCGATGGAGATGTCGACATCCTGGGAGCTGGTTCCCCGGCCGAAGAGCGTCTCGATCGAGATCACGTACTCGCCGTCCACCGGGAAGTCGTGGGTGACGACCATGCCGCCGCGCGTCCCATAGGGCGTGCCCTCGAGGTGATCCCAAGCGTGTTGCGAGACGTCGATCGGGTTTGTGTACTTGGCTGTCCTGGAGAGCGCGTCCGGATTGCCGACGGCGATCCGGCTGACCTCCGTGGCGGCCCTCAGGTAGGCCTCGAGCAGGGTCGTCGAGAGACCCTGAGCATCCGACATGTTGTCGAAGGCGCCGAGGTACGTGTCCGCCGGCAGCCAGCGTCCGGCCTCGATCTCGAGATCGAGGAGATCGCGGATCACGCGCTCGTACTCGGCCCGGTTCAGCCGCTGGAAGCGCCGCGAGCCGGGGTTCACGGAGTGGACAGCCTCGCGGTCGACCACCGTCTCGAGCGTCTCGACCAGGGCGAGCAGCGTGTCGGGCGGCGGGCGGCGCTGGCCCGGCGGCGGCATCATCCCGGCCCGCAGCTTCCGGATCATCTTCTCCGCTGTCTCCGCCCGCTCCTGCGCCGCGTCCACGGCGAACTCCGCCAGCGTGAGATTCCCGTTCATGAGGCGCGCGTTGTGACAGACGACGCAGTAGCGCTGGACCACACCGGTGAGTTCCGCCGCGTTCTCGAGGACAGCGGCCTCGTGCCCCGGAGAGGGCGCGGGGGGTTCCGGGTGGGACGCGGGATTCCCCGAGGGCTGCCCCGCGAGGGCGAACGACGACCACAAAACCGCGGCCACGCTCAGTGCCTTCAAGCGCCCGCCTCTCGATAGCAGTGGATGACGATCAGAAGCAGCGGCAAGACAAAGCCCCCAAACAGCGGACGATACCTGAATCGATCGTCGCCGCGCATTCGGGGGAATAGCTGCGCGCGGGCGCCGGTCATCTCCGGGTGTCACGCGACCCCCCGACCTCGATTTGCCGCGGGGCGAATCGTGGCCACCAGGACCTCGGGGCGAGTAGCTCTGTCAACCGGGCCGGGCCGGGAACCTCCGGCGGTGACAGCACGACCGTCTCGATGGAGCGCCGGGTGCCGGCCTCGTTCTCGAGCCACCGGAGCAGGACGGTTTTGCCGTTCCCCCGGCGGCCCGTAGAGCACGACGTCCGCCGCGAGCGGCTCGCCGTTCTCCTTGTCCGTCAACAGGCGGCGAAAGAGGTTCTGTTCATCTCTCCTGCCGGCTAGGTGCAGCGGCATCACGCTGAAACCGGACTTGAACGGGCCGAAACCCCCGGTAACCGCTCCCGCGGTGTATCCCCGACCCTATCGGGGCGGTTCACGGGACGCGCATGGTGCGCGTCGCCGCGGGGTGGCGCAATCTGTCGCGGTCTTCGGACAAAATGCCCACGGTGAGCAGTTTCCGCTTCCTCCACGCCGCCGACATCCACCTCGATAGTCCGCTCCGGGGGCTCGACGGCCAAGAGGGGGACATCGCCGAGCGGATCCGTTCCGCCCCTCGGCGTGCGTTCGAGAACCTGGTCCAGTTCGCCCTGGACGAGCGCGTGGATTTCGTCGTCATCGCCGGGGATCTCTACGATGGGGATTGGAAGGACTACCGCACCGGTCTCTTCTTCGTTCGGCAGATGGGCCGGCTCAACGCCGCGCAGATTCCGGTATTCCTGCTCTATGGGAACCACGACGCCGAGAGCCGGATCACGAAGGCCCTGGAACTTCCGGAGAACGTCGGGGTGTTCCGCGGGGGAAAGGCCCACACCTTCACACTCGACGAACTCGAGGTGGCGCTTCACGGCCAGAGCTTTCGGAACAGGGCGGTTACGGACAACCTCGTTCCGGGATACCCGTCGCCCCGGAAGGCGATGTTCAACATCGGCGTTCTGCACACGGGTCTCGGCGGCTTCGACCCGCAGCACGACAACTACGCCCCCTGTTCGCTCACGGACCTGACCGCCAAGGGCTACGACTACTGGGCGCTGGGACACATCCATCAACGGCAGGTGCTCCACAAGAACCCGTGGGTCGTCTTCCCCGGCAACCTGCAGGGACGGCACGTGAGGGAGACCGGTCCCAAGGGCGCGGCGTTGGTCACGGTTCGGGACGGCGAGGCCGATGTGCGGTTTCTCGACTTTGGCGTCGCCCGCTGGGAGACGGTTGAGGTCCGAATTCGCGGGGCCGAGTCCCTGGAAGACATCGCCGAGGCGGTCCGCGACGCGGCCGCGCCGCTCGTGAAGGACGTGGGGGACCGCCTGCTTGTCCTCCGGGTTCGCCTGACCGGGCGAACGCCGTTGCATGGCCGTCTGCTCGGCGACCCCGAGAGACTGTTGAACGAGGCCCGCAGCGCCGCCTTTGGGCTCGGGGCCGAAAGCGCCTGGGTGGCCCGCGTCGATGTCGAGACCCGCCCTCCCGTCGCGCCCGAGGCGTTGCGCGAGCGGGCAGACGCGCTCGGCGACCTTGCGCGGCTACTCGCCGAGGCGCCCGAGGACCCGCAACTGCTTCGTGATCTGGAAGAGGACGTGGGCCTGCTGGCCCGCCGGCTCAAACCCGATGTCGCGGAGAGCGTCGAAGACCCGGCGCTGCGACACGCCATCGGCGGCGATTTCACGGCGCTGGCGAGGGATGCGGCACCCTGGTTGCTGGCCCGGCTGGACGGCGAGGAGGTGTGATGCGGCTCGCGCGGCTCGACCTGATCCGGTTCGGACGCTTCGAGGACACGAGCCTCGAGATGCCCGCCGCGGCACCTGACTTCGTGATCGTCGCCGGCCGGAACGAAGCGGGCAAGACGACCACGATGGCGGCGGTGGAGGGCCTGCTCTTCGGGTTTCCGGCCCGAACGGGGTATGCCTTCCGCCACGGTTACGATCAGCTTCGCGTCGGTGCGGTGATCGAGGGTGACGGCGATCGTCTTGTCCTGCGGCGGCGGAAGGGGAACCGGGACACCCTGCTCGGTGAGGACGAGGCGCCCACCCTCGTCGGCGAAGCGACCCTCAACCGTCTTCTTGGCGCCGTGGATCACGCCTTCTTTCGGCGCATGTTCAGCTTGAGCCACGACCGGCTCGCCGAGGGCGGCCGGGAGCTTGCCGCCGCCGAAGGCGAGGTCGGAGAGACGCTGTTCGCGGCGGGGGCCGCGCTCCGGGGCCTTCGCGCCCGTCGAAAGAGTCTCGACCGCGAGGCGGCGGAGATCTGGACGGCGCGGCGCGCTCGGACCCGTCGCTTCTACCAGGCGATGGACCGTGTGGTCGAAATCGAACGAGCGCTCCGCGAGGGGCTTCGGCGACCCGAGGCGTGGAAGACCCTTCGACGCGGCCTGGACGCCGCCGCGGAGGAGCAGCGGAGGCTCGACGACGCGTACGGGGAGGCTGCGACCGAGGCCGGCCGCGCGTCCCGCATCCGACGCGTACTGCCGGCGGTGCGGCGTCTGTCGGCGCTGGACGAGGAATTGGCGGCGCTCGAAGATGCGGTCGCGTTTCCGGCGGACGCGGCTTCGCGGGTTTCCGCATCGAAGCAGCGGACCGCGGACGCCGCCGCCGAGGCGGGCGTTCACCACCGTTCGCTCGAAGCGCGACTCCGGGAGCGGGATGCCCTTCTCCCCGTCACCGCCCTGCACGAGAGTCAGGCCGCCCTTGAAGCGCTCGAGGAGACGCGCGTCAAGATCGCCCAGATGCGGCTCGACCTCCCCAAGCGGCACTTGGAGCGTGACGCCGCGCTCCGCGACCTCTGCGAGGCGGGGCGTGAGTTCGGATGGGAGATCGGCCCCGACGCATCCCTGTTGGAGCGGGTTCCCTCGGATCGGCAGCTTGCGAGCCTCAACAACCTACTGCAGCGGCGGGGGGCCGTGGTGGAGGCGGAGAAGGCGGCCGCGAAGGCCCTCGCCGCCGCGGAGCACCGGCTTGAGGAGCAACGTGGCCGGATCTCCTCCGGCGGGCGCAGTCCCGCGTTGGGGCGGCTGGAAGCCGTGGTGGGAGCGAATGCGTCGGCGGGAGACCTCGAGACACGCCTGCGCGAGGTCCGACGCCATTGCGACGACGTTCGGGACCAGGTAGCCGGACTTCGGGTTGCTCTGGCGCCGGCGCTGCCTGACGACGTGGCTGGCGAAGCGGACCTGCGTCGGCTCCCCGCGCCGGGCGCGGACGAGATCGCCCGCTTTCGTGACCGGTTCCGCGACCTCGAGGAGCGGGAGGAGGAGACCCGCCGCCGGCTTGCCGATGAAGGGCGGTCACTGCGCCGCGACCAGGAGCGGCGCCGGGGTCTCGAACGAGAGGCGGCCGGGATCTTGCGTTCCGTTCTGGACCAGGCGCGGGCCGACCGGGACGCTGCCTGGGCGGACATCAAGACGCGGCTCCTGAACGCGGGGGGCGAGGAGCCGGTACTCCCGGGCGGACCGTCGGCGGAGCGGTTCGAAGAACTCGCAAGTGCGGCGGACGCAGTGGCCGACCGTCGCTTCGAGAGGGCGGAAACGGCGGGGCGGCTCGCGGTGACGGAAGCGGCGATCCGGGATCGGGAGGCTTCGATCGAGGGACTCCGTGCCGAAGAAGGCGAGATCGGGAAGGAGCGGAAGGGACTCACGGCCCGTTGGCGGTCGCTGTGGAAGGGATGTCCCTTCGATCCGCTCCTGCCGGACCGAATGGCGGCCTGGGTGGATGCCCGCGATGCACTCCTCGCAGCGTACGGCGCGCTCGGGCGCGAGGAGCGCAGTCTCGCGGATCTGGAGGCCGAGGAGCGTGACGTGCGCGACCAGTTCGCCAGCTCCCTCTCGCCATTCGGGGCGGGCGACGGTGACGCCGCAGCGGATCCGCTGCGCGTCCTGCTGCGGCGAGCCGAGGCCCGCGTTCATGAGGAACGACAGGCGGAGCAGCGCGAAAAAGACGCGCGCGCCGCCCTCGGAAGCGCGGAAAAGGAGCGGCGTCACGAGCAGGAACGCCTCGACCGGGCCCGGGGTGAGAGGGCGGCGTGGGAAACCGAGTGGTCCGAGGCGGTCGTTGGTGCCGGGCTCGATCCGATCGCCCCTTCGAACGCTCTGGTGGGCCTCCTCACCAACATGCGGGTGTCGGCCACCAGGATTCGCGAAGTCCAGCATCGGATCGGCAGGATGAACGAGGACATCGCCGCCTTCGAGGAGACGGTGCGCGGGCTGGCGTCCGCGCTCGCTCCGGAACTCGCCGAAATGTCGGCCGACGGTGCGGCTCCGCGATGAGCTACGCGCCGAAGTCGAGCGGCGCCGGAAGCGCCGGGAACTGGATCAACGGATCGGGGAGCTCGAGGACTCGATTCGGCGGGCGCAAAAAGAGAAGGCGGATGCCGCGACGGAGTTGACATCGCTCCACGAGTTGGCGGCAACCGCGGATCTCGCCACTCTTGAGAAAGCCATCGAGCGGTCCGACCGCAAACGAGTGCTCGAAGGCGAGCGGTCGCAGTTGCTGGATCATCTCGACCGCGATGCCGACGGTCTGGGCCTCGCGGAGACCCGGACCGAATGCGAAGGGATCGGGCCGGATGAGGCAGGAGCCCGCGAAAGCCTCGCTGATGCCCGCCTCGGAGAGATCGCGCAGGAGCGGAACCGCCTGGCCGAACGGCTGGGTGAAACCCGCAAGGAGCTTGAGGCCTTTGCGGACGACGACGCAGCTGCCCGGCTCGCCGCGAACCACGAGGAAGCGCTCACCGCGCTGCGCGCCGCCGCGGAGCGTTACGCCCGCGTCCGCACTGCCGAGATCCTGCTTCGCTGGGCGCTTGAGAAGTTCCGGAAGGAGAATCAGGGGCCGATGTTGCAGCGGGCCGGTGCCTTGTTCCGCACCCTGACCGGAGCTTCCTTCACCGGCCTGCGGGTGGGTTTCGACAGCAAGGACCAACTCCAGCTCGAAGCCGTCCGCGACGGCGGCGACGTGGTGCAGGTCACGGGGTTGAGCAGTGGCTCCGAGGATCAGCTCTACCTCGCTCTCCGGGTGGCCGCCATCGAGGAGTACATCGCGCGGGCGCCGGCGTTGCCCTTTGTCGCCGACGATCTCTTCCTGAACTTCGACGACGAACGCGCCGCCGCCGGGTTCCGGATTCTCGGAGATCTTGCCCGCAAGACCCAGGTGCTGTTCTTCACCCACCACGAACACCTGGTCGGTATCGCCCGCGATGTGCTCGGGGAGACGGCCCTGGTGATCCGTCTGGAGGAGGCGTGATGGCCGGGACGTGGCCTGGGATGTACGGAGCCTCTTGTCGACGGCTGCCCGTGTTCTTGCGCGACTTCGTGGTGGCGAAGAGGGGCCCGAATCCCACCCTGCAGAACGGCCCCATATCCACCGACGTCCGGCGGAATGACCATCACCGGTCGCTGGACTGCGCGGTTATCGCGCGCTCGGGTGTTTGAGCATCTGTTTCAACCGGGCTCGTGCCCCGGCGAAGCCGAGATCGGCGGGGCGCGCAACGCGCGGCCATACTCGTGATTCAATGGCCGTTTGCGCAGATGGAACGAGAGAGGACCATGACAGTCGAAGATCGGAAGCATCGGGAGGGACTGCGGCCTGGCCTACCGCGCATCCTGTCGGAGGATTCGGATCGGCTCAAAGATCTGCTTGGCCTGAATCGCAAGGAACGCCGGTTCATGGCGAGTCTGGTTCCGTCCGGGGTCCGGGCGGCCGTCAGGGAACGGCTTCGGAATCGCGCCGAGCCGGAGAAGCCGGGCGAGGAGGAGCGGCTGCTGGGGAGGACGGGTTCGTACGTCAGTGGATGCAGGACGTGGAGATCGGGGATTCCGCCGAAACACGCCGAGGGATCATGAAACTGACTGGCGGTTGGCCCGCGTTCCTGATGGAGTTTCACGAGTCAATTCAAGACTTGGGGACTGCCGACGAAGCGCTCAGGAGCTTCGACGCCGAACTGGCGGACGGCGCTCGACGGGCGGATTGCAGCCGGCGGTTGTCTCTCGACGATCCCGCAACCCGCGACGTGCTGCGTCCGCTGGCGGACTACGGCGATCTCCGTCGGGAGGAAATCGTGGAGGCGGCCGGTGACAGCGGTGTGGGCCGTGAGGACGCCGAGCGCCGGCTCACCTGGGCGCATCGGCTCGGCCTGGCTCGCTCGCGATTGACGAGGAGTCTCAACCCGTTGGTGGCGCGCCTGATCGGAGGGGACGCGTAGTCCGCCGTCGCGGCCGGTTCCGTTGGCGGGTCGGCTATCGGCCGCCCGAGTGTTCGCGCACGTAGTCCATCAGGCTCGGGATGCCGGGCTCCCAGCTCGGGTCCGGGCTGGCGCCCCAGATGAAGCCGAGATCGGAGAGGGCGCGCTGCGTACGGGCAATCGCGGATGAGTCCTGGTCCGGCGTCGCGCCGGAGATCGCTTCGCGCAGATCGGCCGTGTCAAGGACCGGGGTGCCGTGGAACGCCTCGGCGACCGCACGGCCGGCTGCGAGCAAGCCGCGATCCTCCAGGTCTCGGTAGCGCTGCCGGTAGTAGTCTCGCTTTCGGTGTTCGAATCCGGGTTTTGCGCGAGCCAGCGCCGCTTGGGTAAGCACTCCCGACGTACCCGGCAGCGCGACTTCCGCCCACGCCTCCCGACCGAGCAACTGGATGAAGAAGGGGTATCCATGGCTCAGCCGGACCATCTCGGCCAGAGCCCCGTCGTCCACCCGATTGCCGGCCGCCTCGAAGGGGCGGCGGAACGCCTCGACGGTCGCTTTCGCGTCGAGGCGGCCGATCCCAAGCTGTCGAGCCCGGTCCCAGAAGGAAACCCCCATTGCGTTCAGCCGTCCCTCCAGGTTCGGCGTTCCAGCGAGCACGAGCAGGAACGGATGCTCGCGGCCCGCTTCCTGGGCGGCGTTCAGCAGGACGCGTCCCACGTCGAGGCGCAGGGTGTGAGCTTCATCCACCACCATTACCAGTGGATGCGCTTTCGCTCGGGCGATCAGCACGTCGCCCGCGGCGGGAGCCGGGGCGGCACCCGGTCTCCACGAGAAACCCCCCACGGCGAATCCACTCCCCGCCAGCCGCCGCCACCATGACTTTGGAGCGAGCATGTCCGTGAGCCGCTCCGGGTCGGAGACCTCGGCGGGCCGCAGGACCGCGGTCGTTACCCCGGAGAAGCAAGACGCCTCCTTCTCCAACCAGTCGAGAAGCACGGTCTTGCCGTTGCCCCGCGGGCCGTAGAGCACCACCTGAGTTCCGGGAGGAATCCGCTGCGCCAGTTCCGCCAGCCACTCCCGGAACAGGGCCTTTTCCGTGCTCCGGCCAGCAAGATAAGGCGGCGTCGCCCCAGTTCCCGGGCGAAAGGGGCCGTGGACGCCGGACGCCATGCCCGCGGTCTAAGCCAACCCGCGGCGCTCCTCGGGAGACGCTGAGGAACCCGGAACGGCTTTGCAGAACAGCGTCAGGAGTTCGTCGTAGCGGCTCTCGAAATCGTCGAAGTCCTGGTTGCGCTGGTAGTGGAATCTTCCCCAGGCGAGACAGGCGCACTTCGCGCAGTGCGTTCTCACGGCGGGGAGTTCCCGCTGATCGTCGGTAGCGCCGTTTGTCCCCGCCGCCAGATCCAGCCGGTAGGCGGTGCGGTACGCCGGATGGTTCCCGTTGATCGTGATCGTGCGCTCGTCGAACACGTACTCGTCTTCACCCGCGCCCATGTCGTCGCTGATCACGAGGTGCAGGATGCGGCCCCCGACCGTCGCAGTCGCGTACGCCCCCGCGGTGGGCGCGGACGGTTTCCCGGCTCCCCCCTTCTTCCGCCGGGTCCGCTCGATGTTCCGGGCGCCGCACCCCGACGCCTGTCGGAGCGCACCGTTCCGGTCCACGGCCCCTTCCATGCAGCGGTTCGGGTCGGGGCCCGCCTTCAGAACCCGCCAGGTGAGTCCACAGCTCCGGCAACGCCACTCGGTCTTGTCCGGAGGCTTCACGTCCTGGACTCTGGGACCGGGCTTCGTGGTGCTGGCGCCGGATTCGCCTTGCCGACGTCGGTCAATCTTTGTGGATTCGCGTCCGTATTCGTCGCTGCCGAGGCGCCCGAGACACCGGGCGAGGTCGTCGAGGACGCGCTGTCGCGCCTGCGCTTCGGCGCGCCGGGTGCGTGAGCGTCTTTCCTGCGCGACGATATCGTCGAGGCGGACCAACTGGGCGCGCACGAACGCGGCGAACGCCTCGAACTCCCGGTTGCGGTCCATGCCGCTCTCGCGGTCCGAGGAATCCACCAGTTGGGGGTTCCGAGCCGTGCTGATGTGCACCGAGCCCGCCACCGAGTCGCCGCGAAGACTCCACGGCTTCCCGGTGTCGGGACGCGGTCCGGTGAGTCCGAGCCAGTCGTCCTTGAGCTCGCCGTAAGGCCGCACGCGACAGCGGTCCCGATAGACCTTCACTCCCAGGTGGGATTCCTCGACGCTCCCCCCGACTCTCTTCCGGCTGCTGGAGACGCCGCTCGCGAAGTAGCGCACCGAACCGTGGACGGGACCGAAAATGGGCAGGTTTGCCGCCTCCAACCTGCTGGTCGCCACGCCGTTCGCATGGATCTTCATCGCGTTCCGGCCACCGGCTTCGAGGTTGAACTCAAGGCGGTGCGACTCCTTCCCGACCAGCGGATTCGAGACCGGGCCGGAGAGCGCCCGCCATTCGGAAACGGCCAAAGCGATCTGGAAGGTCCGGTCGTCGCTCTCCGGATCAATGAGCGTCTCGAGATCGCGGCGAAGGGCCGCGAGGTCCCGACGCGTCCAGTCGTGCCGCAGATCCTCAATGCGAATGATGGTGCCGTGGCGCAGCGTCGCCCGCGCCTTTCCCTCGCGATAGTCGAGGGCGATGTCGCCGAGATCCCGTTCGTCGGTGCACTGCGAGAAGTCCAGGCTGACGGTGATCTGGTCACGCGCGCCGCGCGGCCGGGTGGTGAGCTTGAGGCGGTCGCCGAGCTTTGCGGCCGAAAACCGGCCGATCCCCTTCGCGCCGAGGCGCCGCCTGCCGAACCGTTCCGTATAGGGCGCGGCTACCTTGTTCTCGCTTGCCAGCCGACACCATTTCTCGCGGATGTCGTGCTCCGACATTCCCGCGCCGTCGTCGTGGATCTCGATGCGGCCCGCTCCGCGTCGGACGACCCGGATCTCCACCCGCGTCGCATCCGCATCGTAGGCGTTCTTGACGAGTTCGAAGAACGCCTGTTTCGGCTGCCGGATCAACTGGTCGCCGAGACGCCGGACCACGGCGGCAGAGGCGGTGAAGTTCATCTGCTGAGTTTCGCGAGCGTTCAGGCAAGCGCCACCGTTGGGACGGACGGCGCAGCGTATCAGGGCGCCGGGTTCTCCCGGCCTCCGGGAGGCTGGCCCTCTCTTACCCGGGCGGCGGCGGGTGGGGTCGAGCGACGGTCTGTGCATCCCTGCAGGCGCTGGTCCGCCGGTAGCCGATCCATGTGGAGATGGCGGCTGCCGCCGCCGTGAGGCTGCCGTCGATCTGGTCGTCGCGATTGTCGTAGTTCAGCGTGAGCGCAACGGCCCACAACATGAAACCCAGATCCACGAGCGGCCACATACGGGTGCTGGTGCACGGGACGCCGCCCGGGTAGGCGCCCGTCGGGTCGTAGTCGTCCTCGCCCGGTTTGGGTGGTCCCTGGGTGAGCACCACCGAGCAGCCGCTCGCGAGCAGTGCCAGAACCAGTCCCGCCGCGATCAGGGAACGGATCGAGCTGCTTGGGCCAGTCACGTCGGTCCTCGCGGTGTCCTCAGGCGCCCCTGCGGAGGACGCGCCCGGGGAGCGCGCCGGTGAGGCGTCCGTCGCGGGTCACGATCTGCCCGTTCACGACGGTGGCGCGGATGCCGGTGGACCGGGTGCGCGGGTTGTCGAGGGTTGCGTGATCCGTGACCTCGTCTTGATCGAACAGAACGAGATCCGCGGGCAATCCGTTCGCGATGCGGCCGCGGTCCCGAAGCCCGACGATGTCGGCCGGCAGGGAGGTCATGCGGCGGATGGCCTCTTCGAGCGAGATCACCTCCTCTTCTCGCACGTAGCGCCGGAGCACGCGCGGGAACCCGCCGTAGGCGGCAGGATGGGGCGAGCCCTTCCCGTAGTCGTTGGCATCGGTGATGAAGGCCACCTCGGGATCGGAAGCGAGTTCGCGAAGGCCTTCCTCGCCGCTGATGTCGAGCACGAACTGCCCGACCGCCCCGTCTTCCGCCAGCATGAGGTCCGAGATCGCCTCGAACGGTTCGGTTCCCGCGGCGTTCCCCAACTCGGTGAGTGAGCGCCCGAGAGCGTCGCGGCCCGCCTCCCTGCGCACGCTCGAGACCTGAATCCCGTCCCAGCCGACCGCCGAAACGAGGTTGTGAGGCCAGCCGCCGGCTTCCCAGGGCGGCCACTCGGGGGTCCGCTCCTCGATGTCCCTTCCGATCCGCGCCCGGGTCTCGGAATCGCGCAGACGGGCGAGCAACTCCGCGGGGCCGCCCTCGAGGGCCCAAGGCGGAAAGATCGCATACATCATGGTGGCCGCCACCGGGTAGGGGAACATGTCCGCGGAGACGCGTACGCCTTCCCGGCGCGCTTGCTGCTCCATCTCGAGGAAGGTTGCGAGCTTCTCCCAGTGGCCCTCTCCCACGGCCTCGGCATGGCTGTGATGGACCCGCACATCGGCCCCGCGCCCGATGGTGATCAGCTCCTCGACCGCGGGAAGCAGGGTTTCACTGGAACCCCGGACGTGGGCGGTGAAGACGCCGTCCAAAGCCCGTAACGAACGGGCCAGTTCGAGCAGTTCGCCCGTCGCGCTGAACATCCCGGGCGGATAGATGAGCCCGCAGGACAGGCCGTAGGCTCCCTCTTCGAGGCCTTGTTGCAGGGCCCTCGCCATTCGAGAGCGTTCCGCGGGGTCGGGCGCGCCGGGCCGCAGTCCCATGGCTCCCAGACGGAGGAGGCCTTGGGGAACGAGGGCGGCCACGTTCAGCGGCAGGCCGCGGGCCTCGAGAACGGCGAAATAGTCGGCGAGCGACTCCCAGCGCCATGAGGCGTCCTCCGGCGTCATCCAGGCGTGGACGGCGGGAGCGAGACCGTGCGCCTCGCCGGAGAGCGGCGCCGCCCCCAGCCCGCAGTTGCCGATCACCTCGGTGGTGATCCCCTGGGCCAGCCGGCCGGCGAGGAGCGTTTCCCGGTCGGGACGGCCGCTCGCGAGCACCAGGTCGCCGTGCGAGTGGATGTCCACGAAGCCCGGAGCCGCGACGAGCCCCTCGGCATCCACCTCGCGCAGTGTTTCGCCCTCGGGGGGGACGAAGCGGCCATCCCGGATTCCGAGGTCGCCGCGCAACGCGGCAGCACCCGTCCCGTCCACGACGAGGGCGTTCGAGATCCGGTAGTCGAGGGCAGCGGAATGGGAGGGACGCTCCTGGCCGCAGGCGGCCCCGAGGAGGCCGCCGGCGAGGGCGCCGGTGAACTCGCGGCGATTGAACTCACCCATCGGACGGGTGCAAGTTCCTGGGTGCGCCGAAGGAACTCACTTCGTGCTGACGACCTCGTCGAGCGGAAGGCGCCGGATGTCCGGGACCCGCGCGCCGGGTTTCGGGTAGCCCGCCACCAGCAGCAGGAACGGGACCTCGTTCGCGGGGCGGTCGAGCAACTCGTTCAGGAATCCCATCGGGCTCGGGGTGTGGGTGAGGGTGGCGACCCCGGCGTGGTGGAGCGCCGCGATCAGGAACCCGGCGGCGATTCCCACCGACTCGGAGTGGTAGTAGTTCCGGACCCGTTTCCCGTCCGCGCCGACGATGTAGCGCTGCATGAAGATGGCGATCAACACCGGAGCTTCGACCAGGAACGGTTTGTTGGTGTCGGTGCCCAGGGGTTCGAGGGCCGCAAGCCACTCCGCCGGCGCCCGGCCGCCGTAGAACTCCCGCTCCTCTGCCTCCGCGGCCTCCCGAAGCCGCGCCCTGATTGCGGCGTCCCGCACGATCACGAATCGCCAGGGCTGGAGGTTGGCCCCGCTCGGGGCTGAGGCCGCGGTGCGGAGCGCCGCCTCGATCACGCCGTCAGGCACCGGACGGGAGTCGAACTCCCGGACCGTGCGCCGCCGGGCCATGTGCTCGGCGAAACGGCGAGCCCGCTCGACCATCTCCTCGGGCGGAAATCCGGGAAGGTCGAGCCTTACGGCGGTCCAGGGGTTCTCGGACACGTGCAGCCGGGCAGGGGCCTCCCGCCTCAGCGGGTCGCGCAGATGTGGCGAATGATGGCCTCCCCGTGGAACCGGCCGTTCTCGATAAAGACCATGTTGGTGCGGCGGCCGGCGACGACCCCGCCGGCGAGGTAGAGCCCGGGAATCTCGGTGGCGAAGGTCTCGGGATCAATGACCGGCCGGCCGTCCGCGCCTTCGCTCCGCACTCCGAGCGATTCCAGGAACCGGTAGTTCGGCCGGTAACCGAGGAGCGCCAGCACGAAGTCGTTCGGAATCTCGTGTGTTTCCCCGCGGCGGTCCCGCAGCGTCAGAGAGTCCATGCGGATCTCCTCGACCACGGAGCCCAGCCAGCCGGTGATCTCGCGCCGCGCCAGGCGATTCTCGATGTCTGGTTTCACCCAGTACTTGAGGTGGGAGGACAGGGTTTCGCCCCGGTGGATCAGCGTGACCTCTACCCCTGCCCGGAAGAGTTCGAGGGCGGCCTCGGCGGCCGAGTTGCCGCCGCCGATCACCGCGACCCGCGAACCGAAATAGGGATGGGTTTCGACGTACCGGTGCGAGACCTTGTCGAGTTCTGCCCCCGGAATGTCGAGACGGTTCGGGTTCTCGAAGTAGCCGATCGCCAGGACCACGTTGCGGGCCCGTACCGGTCCCGGGTCGGAGATCCCTTCCCGTTCGCTCTTGAGGTGGAGCGTGAAGATCTCCCCATCCGGACTCCCGTCGCGTTCGACCTTGGCGACCCGGGTGAAGAGCTTCGGGTGCAGGTCGTAGCGCTGGGCCACCTTCCGGTAGTAGACGAGGGCTTCGTAGCGCGACGGTTTCTCGCGGTGGCAGACGAGCGGCAGATCCCCGATCTCGAGCAGCTCCGGGGTGGTGAAGAACACCATGTTGACCGGGAACCGGCGGATGGAGTCCACGAGGCCGCCCTTCTCGATGATCTCGTAGGAGAGCCCCGCCCGCTGGCACTCGATTGCGGTCGCGAGTCCGGAAGGCCCTCCCCCGACGATCGCCACGTCGAGGACGCCGCCCGCGCTCATTGGATCGGCTCCACGCGGGCCCGGACGATCTCCACGCGCTCAAAGGGCGCCTCGTCCTCGCCTGCCGGCAACGCCTCGATCGTCTCCACGACCTCGTAGCCGGAGACTACCCGGCCGAACACCGAGTACTGGCCGTCGAGCGCGGTCGCCCGCCCGGTGACGATGAAGAAGGAGGTCATGGCGCTGTCGAGCGCTTCCAGCCGCGCCATCGAAACGACCCCGGGTTCGTGAAGGATGTCGCTGAACTCCGGGTCGAGGTTCGTGATGTGCTTTTGGATGCTCTCCGGGACCGGCGGTTCGCGCGTGTCCATCCAGCCGGTCTGGACGACGAAGCCGGGGACGACCCGATGGAAAGCCGTGCCGTCGTAGGCCCCGAGCGCGGCCAGGCGGAGAAAGTTCCTCACGTGCTTGGGAGCGGTCTCCGGGAGCATTTCGATCCCGACTTCCCCGTGGGGGGTTTCCAGGACGACGCGGAAACCCGCGAGTTCCGCGTCGGTCTCGTCCGAAAACGGCGGCGGCAGCTCCGGGGGGCGGTCCCGGACGGTGGCGCGGATCACCTCCACCCGTTCGAGCGGCATCCCTCGCTCGTCCGCGGGAAGCTCCGAGATCACGGTCACCTCGTGGATGCCTTCGACGACGCGGGCGAAAACGGTGTACGCGCCGTCGAGCGACGACTGGTCGGTAACGACGAGAAAGAACTGGGAGCCGGCGCTGTCCGGCTGGCCGGGGACCTGGACCGCGGAGACGGCGCCCCGGACGTGGCGCTCGTCGTTCGGCTCGCGGGCGAGCTGCAGCAGACCTCCGGTTCCGTACGCCTCGGTCGCTTCCGGGTCCCGCGACAGCGGGTCTCCTCCCTGCACGATCCCGCGGGCAATGACCCGGTGAAATGCGGTGCCGTCGTAGTTGCCCGCTTCGGCCTGCAGGAGGAAGAAGGCGGCGTGGTTCGGGGCCTTTTCGGGAAGGACCTCGATGATGAAGGTCCCGTGGTTGGTTTCGAAAACCACCTGCTTCCCCGCCATTTCCTCGACGGACCGGTCGGCCGTGAAGAGATCCGCGGTCTGCGCGGCGGCTCCCGCCGCGAGGTGGAGGCTTGCGGCGAAGACAGCCCCCGCCGCCGGAATCGGGAGGCTTCGAGGGAACACTCGCCGGGCTATCCGCAAGAAATGAAACGCTGCGTCAGAAGAAGGGGCAGTATATTCCCGGCCCTTCGTGCCTGATTCGCCTCTCCCAACAGCCTCGAGCAGGCCCGCTGCCGCCGAAATGGCGGCGGATATCTCGGTCCCCGTCAAGGAGCGGACCCTCGGCAACGGACTCCGGGTGTTGCTCCACGAGGACCGCCGCCTGCCGGTCGTCCACGTGGCGCTCTGGTACCACGTCGGGTCCAAGAACGAGCAGCCCTGGCGCACCGGGTTCGCCCATCTGTTCGAGCACCTGATGTTCGAGGGCTCCCGCCACAACAACAGCCACTTCATCCGGCTCATGGAGCGGGCCGGCGCGAGCCTGTCCGCGGGTGGCGTGAACGGCACCACGAGCCACGACCGGACGAACTACTACGAGACGGTGCCCCGGGAGGCGCTGGGCCTGGCGCTCTGGGCCGAATCGGACCGGATGGCGTATCTCCTCGATGTTCTCGACCAGGCCAAGCTCGATACCCAGCGCGAAGTGGTGCGGAACGAACGCTTCCAGCGGATGGACAACGTTCCCTACGGAACGGCCTGGGAAAAGATGTTCCACGCGCTGTTCCCTCCCGGACATCCCTATTCGTGGGACGTGATCGGGGACATGGCCCACCTGGCCGCCTCCGACCTCGGCGAGGTGCACGACTTCTTCCGTACCTGGTACGCGCCGAACAACGCGGTCCTGGTGGTCGCGGGCGACTACGAGGAGCGCCGCGCCTTGGAGCTCGTCGGCCGCTACTTCGGACCCATCCGGCCCGGCCGCGTTCCCGGCCGGCCGTCGTTTCCGGAGGTACATCGACCCTCCCACCGCCGCATAGTGGTGCCCGAGGCGGTGCCCCACGCGCGCCTCTATTGCGGCTGGTCCACGGTCCCGTTCTTCCACGAGGACGAACCGGCGCTCGACATGCTGTCGGAGATCCTGTCCGACGGATTGAACTCGCGGCTCTACCGGCGCATGGTCTACGAGGACCGGACGGCGTCCGAGGTGAGCGCCTTCCATTACGCGCTCGAATCCGGTGGGCTCACCGGGGTGGTGGCGACCGCCCGGCCCGAAACGCCTCTTTCCCGGTTGCGCGAGCAGATGGACGAGGAGCTCACGCGGATGGCCGAGGAGGGGCCGACGGAGGAGGAGTTGCAGCGGGTGAAGGCGGCCACCCAGGTTGCTTTCGTGGGGGCGCTGGAGCGGCTCGGGACCAAGGCCGACCTGCTCGCGCGCTACGCGACCTTCGTGGGGGATCCCCGGAAGCTGTCCGAGCACTGGGACCGCTACCGGGCGGCGACCCGGGACGACCTGCAACAGGCGGCGCGCAAGTACCTGCTCGCGCCTCGTGTCGAGTTGCTCTACGGCGACGCCGAGGCCGAAGGAGAACCGCCCGTGGTTCCGGTGGCCGTCGGCCCCGATGACTGGCAGGCGCCGGCCGCCTCGCCGGCGCCGGATGGGCCGCGCCCCCCCCCCGCGCCGGCCCGGTCCCCGATCCCGCCGCCCGCGCGGCGGGGACCGTTCGACCCTCCACTGCCCGAGACCCGCGAACTCGGGAACGGGCTGGAGCTCTACGTGCTTCCGCGCCGCGACCTCCCCAAGATCGTCGGCACGATCATGATTCCCGGCGGCAAGCAGGAGGAACCGCGAAGGCTGGCGGGGTTGGCAAGCCTCACGTCCGAGATGCTGAACCGGGGAACGAAGAACCGGACCGCCCGCGAGTTCGAGGCCGAGGCCGACCGCATCGGCGCGGACATCGGGGCGCGGGCCGGCACCGAGTTCTTTTCCGTTTCCTTCGCCTGCCTCTCCGAGCACCTCCACCCCACGCTCGAACTCACCTCCGACCTCCTCCTGAATCCGGCCTTCCCGCAGGAGGAACTCGAACGGATCGTTCCCATCCGGCTCGACGCGCTGAAGGAATCCCGCGCCGAACCCACCTCGGTGCTGCGCCGGATCGTGCGCCGGACGGCGTACTCGGACAAGCACCCCTACGGCTGGCGAGGGGACGAAGAAACGCTCCCGGGCGTTACGGCCTCTGATCTCACGGATTTCCACCGAGCGCATTTCCAGCCCGGCGGGTCCCGGATGGTCCTGTGCGGCGATCTCGATCCCGATCGGGCAGTCGAGGTCATGGAGGAGTTCTTCGGCGCCTGGGAATCGGGGCGTTCGGCCGAACGCCATCCGCCCGCCGATCCGCCCGCGGCGGAGACCGGGGTTCTGCTCCACCCCACCGGCAAGGCGAGCCCCCAGGCGGCGGTCGCCTGGCGGAAGCAGGGGCCGGCGCGCGACTCGGAAGACCGCCTCGCCCTGCGACTCGCGCTCCACGTGCTGGGCGGCGGGTTCTCCAGCCGGCTCAACCAGAATCTCCGCGAGCGGATGGGCGCTACCTACGGAGCCTTCGCCGGAGTGCGCCAACTCCCGCGCCGGTCAATCCTTTCGGCCTCCGCCTCGCTGAACATCAAGCAGGCAGCTCCCGCGATCCGTGAACTCCTGTCCGAGGTGGACGGCCTTGCCTCGGGAAGGCGCCCGGTCCGGTTACGCGAACTCCGGGAGGCGAAGCTCGCCCTCGCGCGCACCCACGCGCAGCGCTTCGAAACGCTCGGCGGGGTGAGCGGAGTGATCACCGCGGTACTCCAGCGGGGCGGCCCCCTTTCGGATATCCGGGACTATCCGGACCGGCTCGAGGCGGTGACCCGCGACCAGGTCGCGGAAGCCGCTGCCACCCATCTCGGACCAGGTGGCAGCGCGCTGGTGGCGGTCGGTGACGAGGCGCGCCTGGCGCCGGCCCTTGAAGGCCTCGGCCCGGTGCGCCGCGTGGACGCCGAGGGCGCGCCGCTGGATGGTTCATCGGAAGAGGGGGTCTAACGACCCGCTGGCTCGGGATGACAGCCACTGCCCACGGGAAACCCGACATCATGGAGTTGATTGCCCGAGCACCGTGGCGTGAAGCCGTCACCTATCGCGACACTTGGCCTCACGAGTACGTCCTCATCAAGCGCGACGCGCAGCAGGAGTTGCTGGCTGCCTTCTGTGAGCGGATCGGCGTCGGCGAAGGCGTCGAGTGCGAGTTCTTTCGGCAGAGACGAAAGTACCTGTTCCTCGGCGATTACAGGTACTGGACGATGACGGAGTGCGCTGAGATCGATCTCGACGCGGACGACTACGTGCTGAACCGGGCGCGTCTGTACCGTGACCGTCGCGACTTTGTGATTCTCGCCGGAGACAGTGGCCGCCGTGAGGCGTAGCGGTTCGTAGAAACAGCCACGCGAGGGAACGGTCATGGAAGCGAACCGGCCGACGCTGCTGGCGAAACTCGCGCCACTGTTCGGCACGCAGACGGAGAACCTCGCCGTCGAGGCACTCGGACACATCCTTTCCGAATCGAAGCTGGCGCGGCGTGCCGTCGCCGACGTGATGCGGGCTGGTGGTGCCGACATCGGGGAGGTCGTCCAGGTGCGGACCCAGGCGACCGGCGAGGACGGTGCGCGACCGGACCTTGTCGGGTTTGACGAGCGCAGTGCGGAACGGCTGCTGATCGAGGCCAAGTTCTGGGCCGGGCTGACCGACAATCAGCCGGTGAGTTATCTGAGCAGGTTGGCGTCGGACGGCCGTGATCCCTGCGTCTTGCTGTTCGTGGCGCCTGCCGCCCGGCTGGAGCCATTGTGGAACGAGTTGTTGCGCCTGGTCGGTGAGGCCGGCCTGTCACCGACTCGGCGGGAGGACACCACCGAGTTGCGGAGCGCCGTGGTGAACGATTCCACCTTCCTCGTGCTCACCAGCTGGCGCAACCTCCTGCATCGGATGGCGGCTCAGGTTGGCGCCGCGGGGGAATCGCACACGGAGACCGACATCCGGCAATTGCAGGGCCTCGCTGAACAGCAGGACGATGAGGCATTCCTGCCGTTGCGGCCCGAGGAGTTCGGTCCGCAGTTCCCGCGAAGACTGCGCAACCTGCGTGGACTCGTGGACGACGCCACGGATCGCGCCTGCACGAAGAAGATCATCGGGATTGAGAACCTGGAAGGCAAGATCTTGAAGGTCACCCCGCAGACATACGGTTACGGGCGATACGTCCGCATCGCGCAAGAGACCCCGTGGTTTGGAGTCAATCACGATCTGTGGGCTCGGACAGGAACGACCCCGCTGTGGCTTGGGTTCTGGTCCAAGTCCGCGTCCGTTCGGAGAGCCCTCGAAGAGCTGCGGACCGAAAGCGTTCACGAATTATGGGAGAGCCTTTGGGTGCCGATCTACCTGCCCGTCGGAAAGGAACACGGCGCCGTCCTTGATGCTGTCGTGAACCGGTTTCGGGGAATCGCGGAGTCGATCCAACGTCTTCACCCGAGCCTGAGCCATCAAACGCCTGAAGCGCACGCCGAGGGCGCGCCCGGGTAGCTCTGGGCCGCTCCTACGCGTGGATCGCGGGAGCGCCTTCCTCGAGAATCAACGCGATCACTTCCTTCAGGTTCGCCTTGAGCTCCTCGAGGGTTTCGGCCTAGCTATGCGAGCCCGGAAATCCGGGAACGTAGCCGACGTACAGCCCGGTATCCGGGCAACGGCCGACGACGGCGGTATAGGTCTTCGGCGTCGAGGGTGCCCGTCCGTAAACCTGTCAGCCACCTTCGCCCGAATCCTCACCCAGGATCACCGTCAACTGCCGGATGAGCTTCGGTAGCTCGATCGCCACCGTATCCTGGACTATCTCCATTACGACCTGGTCGTAGCCGTGCGCAATCCGGTTCCGCATTCCCACGATTCGGCTCCACGGTATCTCCGGATAGGTCTCGCGAGTGTCGGCGGAAACGCGCGCCGCCGCCTCACCAACGATCTGGATCAGATAACAGAGCGAGAGCTGTAACTGGCGGTCGGTTTCGAGCGCATCGGCACTCGCCTCACCGAACATCCCCAAGGCCTCGCGGGCGTAATCCCGCATGTCCTGGAGAGCGCCGCGGTCATTCCGCCGACTCATAGACCAGCTCCGCTGTCGTCTCCACTTCTTCCCTCATCCACGGCCGCAGCCAGGTTGGAGCGTATATCTCCACCGGTCGTCCCACGACGTCCCCAAGTTCCTCCTGCATTGCCATGAGTCCGAGGTATCCGAACCGTACGCCGGGCGCGAACTCCACGAGCACGTCTACGTCGCTGCTCGGGCCGAAGTCATCGCGCAGCACCGAGCCGAAGAGGGAAAGGCGCCGGATGCCGTTCCGCTGGCAAAACACCGCTACCTGATCCCTCGGGATCGGCAACTTTGGGCTCATGGCGATTCTTCCGAAGGCTGAGGCTGCCTCAGGGGCGTCTTTCCGAAGAGGCTAGCGCGCCTGGTCGGGCCCGGGAACCGCTAGTGCGGTGTCCCGCACTAGTACCCGAGCGCCATCGCCCCCGGCCGACGCGGGTCGCCGTAGCCGTAGAACAGCCCGTCGGCGAACATCACCGTCTGCAGGCTCCCCATTCCGGCGCTGAACTGCACGTCGTGGCCGAGGGCCCGCAGCGCGCGGATCACGTCGGGGCTGAAGCCGCTCTCCACCTCCAGCCGGTCCGGGTACCACTGGTGGTGCATCCGGGGCCGCGCGGTGGCGTCGGCGATGTTCATGCCGTGTTCGAGCACGTTCACCAGCAGTTGCAGGTTGGTGGTGATGATGCGGCTGCCGCCCGGGCTTCCGGTGAGCAGGAACGGCCGGCCCTCGCGCAGCACGATGATCGGCGTCATCGAACTGACCGGGCGCCGGCCCGCCGCGATCTGGTTGTCCGCGCTTCCCATCAGCCCGAAGGCGTCGGGGATGTCGGGCCTCAACGTGAAGTTGCCGAGGTTGTTGTTCATGAGGATGCCGGTGCCGTCGATCACGACCCCGGAGCCGTAGGAGAACATCAGCGTGTAGGTGTTGACCAGCGCGTTGCCCTCGCTGTCGAGGACCGAATAGTGGGTGGTCTCCGGGCTCTCGTAGGGCGCCAGGTTGCCGGGACCGACCTCCGCCGACGGCCGCGCGCGGCTGAGGGAGATGCCTTTCGCGAGTTCCGCCGCGTAGTCCTTGCTCGTGAGCGCGGCGACCGGGAGATCGAGGTGATCCGGGTCGCCCAGGTACTTGCTGCGGTCGGCGTACGCGAGCCTCATCGACTCGGCCATGACGTGCATGGCGTCCGCGCTGCCGTAGCCCATCTCTTTCAGCGGGAAGTTCTCGAAGATGTTCAGCATCTGGACGATGTGCATCCCGCCCGAACTGGGCGCCGACATGGCCGCGATGTCGTAGCCCCGGAAGGTGCCGCGCACCGGCTCGCGCTCGATGACGCGGTAGTTGGCCAGGTCTTCCATCGTGATCAGGCCGTTGTGCTTCGCCATGTCGTCGGCGATGCGGCGCGCGATCTCGCCCCCGTAGAACGCGTCGGCGCCCCCCTCGGCGATTTGCTCCAACGTCCAGGCCAGATCCGGCTGCCGGTAGACGTCGCCCACCTCGTAGTTCGAGCCGTCGGGCTTGTAGAACTTGGCCCGCGAGGCGGGGTTGGCGCTGAGCCGCGCCTTGCTCCGGGCGAGGTTCACGGCCAGGTCTTCCCACACCACCACGCCGTCGCGCGCCAGCTCGATGGCCGGCTCGGCCACTTCCCGCCAGCTCATCGTGCCGTAGTTGCGCAGCAGGTGATCGAAGCCGGCCACCGACGCGGGAATCGCCGACGACTTGTGGCTGAAGCGGTACTCGTCGTCGTCGACCTCGCCGTCCCCCCCGAAAAACATGTCGGAGTGCGCGGCCGCGGGAGCGGTCTCGCGGAAGTCCACCGCGACCGTTCGGTTCTCCTCGGCCAGGTGCAGCAGGATGAAGCCGCCGCCCCCCACGTTGCCCGCGCGCGGCAGGGTCACCGCGAGCGCCAGCCCCACGGCCACCCCCGCGTCGATGGCGTTGCCCCCCTGGCGCAGGATGTCCACGCCGATCCGGGTGGCCAGGAAGTTCTGGCTGGCCACCATCCCGTTCCGCCCCACGACCGGGTGGTGGATGGCGTTGTACGTGTTGATCGGGGCCTGGGCCGGCGCGGCCTGGGCGAGGGCTCCCGGGGGAAGCGCCAGAACTCCCAGGGCGAGGGTCGCCGCCAGGACGGCCGGAACCACGATCCGTGCGATTCGTCTACTCATCTGTTTGCTGCCTCTTCGACCTGCGAGTCTCTCCGGCGCCCGGTGAAACAGCCGGGGGCAGCCTGCGGTGAAACTCTGAACGCGTTCATTCGCGGCGCGCAGCGCCGCGGGGGGGGGGGGCGGGGGGGGGGGGGCGGGGGGGGGGGTGTTCCTCCCCCCCCCCACAGAAAAGGATGGTGCAAATCGCGCAGCGGTTTGGAGGTTGCTAGTGGCGCTCCTTGCCGAACAGGCTGCGGGCGTGTTCGGGTTCGGGCACGGGCAGCGGATAGTTGCCCGAGAAACAGGCGGTGCAGTAGATGTCGCGGTCTTCTTCGACCGACGCCTGCAGCAGGTCGAGCGGCAGGTAGGCGAGGCTGTCCGCGTTCAGGTACTGGCGAATCTCCTCCACCGACTGTTGGGCCGCGATCAGCTCCGAGCGGAGCGGCGTATCGATCCCGTAGTGGCAGGGGCCGGTGGTCGGGGGCGAGGAAACGCGGAAGTGCACTTCGGTGGCGCCCGCATTCCGCGCCATCTGCACCAGCTTGCGGCTCGTCGTTCCGCGCACGATCGAGTCATCGATGAGGATGACGCGGCGTCCC
>MPMW01000033.1 GCA_002238705.1 Acidobacteria bacterium bin61
GGACCGAAGAGAAAGTTCTCCTCGGCCCGGCGGTCATCGGGCTCCGCCGCGACGTCACGGCGGCCGAAGGGCGAGATCTCCTCCCGCGGGAGGGGACGGCCGGACGGCGGCAGGAGGCCTCCGCCGGGAGGGGGGGGGGGGGAGGGGGGGCACCGCGGGTATTGCTTCGACAGGAACGTCGGCTCCGCGGCCGCCGGCGCGGCGCCCGAGCAGGCCACGGACACGGCGGCGAGCAGGAAACAGAAGTACCCGCGAGGCCCGCCCGCCCCGGTCACGGCGGCGCTCCCGGAGGAGAGGCAGCGACCGCAGCCTCAATGGTGATGGAGATCCGGAGTTCGTCACGCACCCCCACCCCGAGGTAGCGGGGCGGTGGAATCGCGAACTCCGCGAGGCTCAACTCAAACTCGGCCTCCACCCGCAGGTGTCCCTCGCGCCGGACGAGCCGCGCTTCTCCTTCGACCCGCCGCTCTACTCCGTGGAGTGACAGCAACCCCTCGAACCCCGTTTCGTGGCCCCGCACCCCGGAGGGAAACGGCTCGGCCAGTTCCACCGCCGTCAGCACGGCCTCCCGGAATTCCTCGCCCCGGTCGACTTCCAGATAGGTCTCCCGAAGATGGGCGTTCCGAAGTTCCATACCGGTGTCCAGCGAATCGAGTCTCACCCGGACCTTCCCGACCAACCCGGCAGCGCCGGCGTTCTCCAGCCGGAGGGCCCCCGAGATCTGCGAGGTGACCGCGTCGAAGCTACCTCCGACGGTGAGCCGGCACCGGACCCGCACCTCGCCCGACGCGATCGTCCAGGACTCCCCGGCCGTGGCGGTGACCGCCAGGGCGAGCGACGCGAGCGCGAGCGCGGCGACGCGACGGGTAGTGCTCATCGCGACGGTCTGCGGCCGATCCCGTCAGGACCGCCCTTCCACCTCCACCGTCACGATGTCCACGTCGTGGTACTTCTGGTGCCGCACCGAACTCGCGTAGTGCTTCAGCAGGCGCAGCGAGATCTCGCTTTCGTCGGGGACTTCGGGCCGATCGCCCATCATCGTCATTCGGTCCTCGATGTTGAGATCGCCGGCGGCCGCGACGAACTCCAGCTCGGCGGACCGCCGTCCGGTACGCGCCGTGAGGCGCAGTTGGCGCGCCTCCGCCTCGCCAGGGGCTCCCCCCTCGAGCAAGGTGAGGAGCGCCTCCTCCCCCGCGGAAATGAGGCGGGATGTGGACCCCTCGTCCCACCCGCGGCGGCCGGCCTGAGCTCGCAGGAAGTCCTCGATCTTCGCTCCGGCCGACATGTCGAGAGTGCCGCGGAGCCGCTTTGGCCGGGCCCCGGTGAGATTCAGGAAGACCATCAGCAGAATCGCCACCAGGCCGCCCGCCGTCATTCCATTGTCGAGCAACACCCCCCAAAAGCCCTCGAGAGCGTCGGGGAAAATGGCCCGGGCCTGAAATCCGGTGCCGATCCAGAACGAGAGGCCCACGATGACGGCCTTTTGCAGGCTCATCCCGTCCTTCGCGACCATGTGCATGCCGAGGCTGAAGAGGATCCCGATCAAGGCGAGCCCGAAAGCGCCCACCACCGGGCCCGGAATCGCGAGGAAGAGAGCCGCCACCTTGGGGAACATGGCGAGGCCGAGGAAGCTGACGCCGATCCAGGTTCCAACCCGGCGCGAAGCCACCCCGGTCAGTTCGGTCATCGAGATGCTGTTCGAGTAGGTCGTGTTCGGTACCGTCCCCAGGATCCCGGAGAGCAGGTTGCCCACCCCGTCGGCGGCGACCGCGCCCGCCACCACCCGGTAGTCGGGCGCCTGGGGCCTCCTCCAGGAAACGCGCTGGATGGCGATGGAATCTCCGATCGTCTCGATGGCGCCGATGAGGGTCACGAAGACAAAAGCCGGCAGGAGCGCCCAGAAGGAGGCCCCGAACGAGAAGTCGAGCCCTGGCCATCCGGTGGGAATGCCGATCCAGCCGGCGTTCCTGACCGGCTCGAAATCGAAGATCCCGGTCAACGTTCCGATCGTGGAACCGACGACGACCCCGATGATCGGCGCCCAGAGCCGCAGAACCCCCCTTCCCCGGAGCGCGAGCCCGGCGAAGACCGCGAGCGCCACCCCGGCGCTCAACGGCGCCGCCAGCGGCGAAGCCCCGTCGGGGACGTCGCCGAGGAGCGGGAACAGGATCGGCATCACGGTGGCCGCGATCAGCATGATCACGATGCCGGCGACGGTCGGCGTGATCACGCGGCGCAGCCAGGTGAGCCGGAAAGCGAGGCCGAACTGAAACAGCGAGGACACGAGGACCAGAACCGCGAGGAGCGGCGGACCTCCCTCCCGGAGCGCCGCGACCGAAATCGCGATGAAGGCGCCCGAAGTACCCATGAGGAGCACGTGTCCAGCCCCGAACCGGCCAACCCGGTTCGCCTGCAGGATCGTGGAGAAGCCACACACGGTGAGCCCGGCGAAGACGGCCCAGGAGAGGTAAGGCTCGCCGAGCCCGGCGGCCCGGATCACGATGGCGGGGGTGAGGACGATGCCCGCGATCTGCAGGATCGCCATCTGGAGTCCGAGGCCGAAGGCAAGCGCCTCCGGCGGTCGTTCGTCCGGCTGGTAGCGGATCGAGGACGGTGGGACGCCGCTCCCCGTCGATTGTGCTGCTGTCACCTGGGACCTCCTCCTTGTGAAGACCCTTGAACCGTCCTGATTCGAAAGCCCGTCATCCGTCGTCCGACTCCGTCGTCCTGCCCTGCGGGCCGGTCACTTCCAGCCCGGTACGCAGATACAGGTTCCGGATCGGATACGGAATCTCGATGCCCGCTTCGTCGTAGCGGCGATGGAGCCGCTTGATGAAGGCGCTGGCGACGTCGAAGCGGTCGAGCGGCTTGTTCGCCTGCAGGATCGCGTCGAAGGTGATCGCCGAATCTCCGAACGCCGTCCAGCGGATGTCGCCCTCGAAGTGGGAGACACCCGCCTCGGTTTCGTCCTGGACCTCGTGGATCACCTCGCGGGCGATCCGTTCCGCCTCCTCGAGGTCGGTGTCGTAGTGGACGCCCACCGCGATGCTCAACCGGACCCGCGGGTCGGGGGTGTGGAGGTTCGTCAGCACCGAGTCGGCAAGCTGCGAGTTCGGGATGATCACGTAGTTGTCGAGGAGGGTCCTGAGGGTGGTGGTCCGCCAGCCGATGTCGGTGACGTAGCCCTCGACGTCGGCGTCGTTCACCCGCAGGAAATCACCCACCTTGAACTGCGAGGCGGCGACCATCTGGATCCCGGCGAAGATGTTTCCGAGCGTGGGCTGGAGCGCGAGGGCGAGGGCGAGCGCGCCCACGCCGAGGGTCGCGAGCAGCGGCGCCACCGAGATCCCGAGCTGATCCAGGACCACAAGGAGGCCGGCGGTCAAGGCCACCCCGACCAGGGTGTTGCGGAGAATGGAGACGCCCTGATGGCCGAGCCGCTGCTGCCGCATGCGGAGGCTCGCGAGGCCCAGGTCCACTCCGACCCGGATCGCGGCCAGCACCAGCACCACCTGCAGGCCGGTCGTCACCAGCGGTTCCACGCTGTCGGACGGCGGCCGCACCGTCATCAGGATCCGGGTGGCGACGACCGCAAGGAGCAGGGACGGCACCAGGTGGAAGCCTTCCGACGCCACCCAGTCATCCCAATCGGTCTGCGTCTTCTCGGCTTTTTTGCGGACGAAGGCGCGCACGCCCCGCTCGATCACGAGCCCGAATCCGAAGGCGGCGACCAGCACCGCCGCGTAGAGGCTCAGCGCCACGAACAGTGCGGACATCAGGCTGGCGGGCGGACCTCGTTCGAGGCGGCGGTCCACATGATTTCGAAAAGAAGGTCCTTCCGGTCGGTGAGGCGGTGGTCGCCCCCTTCGATCTCGACGAGGTCCGCCGCGGAACAGGAACCCGCGAATTCCCGCGAGAGCTGCGGTGGGACCACCGCGTCCGCGTCGCCGTGGATCAGGAGGGACGGAGTCCTGAGGTCCGCCGCCAGGCGTTCCATGGGATAGGCGTCCTCGTCCGTGACCATCCCCCAGCCGATTTCAAGGTCCCGATCTCCGATCGCTACGGACAGGAATCCCCGATCGCCCCAGTCCCGGCGGGCGGCAGAAGAAAGGCTGGCGGTGAAACGGGCCGCCATCAGGAACGCGGGAGCGATGGCGAACACCCGGTGGATCGCGCCGGGATTGAGCGCCGCGTACCAGAGCGCGGCAATTCCCCCCATGGAGGATCCCACGAGGATCGGGGTCGCCGCGGGCGCCTCCTCCCGAACGAAGGAAACGGCCCGACCGATGTCATCCAGATTGCGGGCGAGCGAAAGGCCGTGACAGTCGCCTCCGGAGTCCCCGTGGCCGGTGAAATCGAGGGCCACAAAGCCCGGCCCGCGGCCGAAAAGGTGGTCCCGGATCCTCAGCGCCTTCGCTCCCTTTCGGTCGGATCCCAGCCCGTGCAGGAAGATCCAGACCGGCGCCCGAGGGTCGGTTCCCGGGGTCCAACTGAGTGCGAGACGCGTGCGCGCCGGGTCGTCGGACTCGAGAAAGCGCTCCGTGGTCGGGAGGGCGGCTGAGGATGGTTGATGGGACACGCTCGGGATTCCAGGTGCGGATTGTGATGGATCGCGGTTTCCGGAGATCCGGCCCGGCCCCGGGAACACCCCGGACCGGGCCACCGTCCCGTCAGCCGGACGCACGCTCTCTGCCCGGCAGACCCGACCCTTCCCCGGGGACCCGCCCGGCCGAACGGCCGTCCTACGGACCGGCAAGCCGGCGTGCGGCGGCGAAAACCCCGTAGAACATCGGGCGGGTGAGCCGACCCGTGAAGGTGTTCTGTTGACTCGGGTGGTAACTCGCCAGGAGATGCACTCCCGACGCGATCTCGGCGGTTGCCGCGTGCCCGAACGCCGGGGCCGGCTTCGGGACTTCGCGCCCGAGTGCCTTCCAGGTGCGCAGGAAGGCGCGGAAGGCGATGGCGCCGAGAGCCACAACGACCCGAAGGCGCGTCGCCTGGCGGATTTCCTCTTCCAGGAACGGCTGGCACGCGGACAGTTCCGCGGCAGTGGGCCGGTTGTGCGGCGGGGCGCAGTGGATCGCGGCGGTGATCCGGGCGCCGATCAACCGCAGGCCGTCCTGTGGATCCGGCGAGTGCGGGGCGGAGGAGAAACCGAAGCGGTGGAGCGCCTCGTAAAGCCACTCTCCCGAGCGGTCCCCGGTGAACATGCGGCCGGTGCGGTTCGCGCCGTGGGCCGCCGGAGCGAGGCCCACGATCAGCACCCGGAAACCCTCCTCGCCAAGCGAGGGGACCGGTCGCGCCCAGTATTCGTGTCCGCGGAAGCGGCGCGGCGGGTCCGCCGCCACGGCTTCGCGATGGGCCACGAGGCGTGGACACGCCCGGCACGAGGTTACCCGCGCGTGGAAGTCGGTCGCTGCGGTCACCACGGGCCGGATTGTCGCAGGGCAGGATCCTGCCGCGGGCGCGCCGCGCGCCGGCGTGGTGCAATTCCGGGCGTGGAGGAAACAGGTGGACCGCCGGCCAGGATCCGGATCGCGGTCTCGGGGTGTCTGCTCGGGGAGGAAGTGCGTTACGACGGTGGACACCGGCAGAGCAGCTACGTCACCGGCAACCTCGGTGGCCCCTTCGAGTTGGTCTCGGAATGCCCGGAGGTCGGGATCGGCCTGGGGGTGCCGCGGCCCAGGATCCGGCTGGAAGAACGAGGTGGAGCGACGCGGCTGCTGGGCTCCCTGAACGAGGACCTGACCGCCGCGTTGGACGGCTACACGCGGCGGGCAGCGGATCGCTTTCGCGACGCCGGAGTTGCCGGAATCGTGCTCAAGTCGCGCTCGCCGAGCTGCGGGATGGGCGACGTGAAAGTCCACCGGGATGGCGCGGTGGTCTCCGAAGACGGAACCGGCGTCTTCGCGGGCGGCCTGGCCGAGGCCCTTCCCCGCGTGCCCCGCATTCGTGAGGGGGACCTCGAACAGCCGGCGCTTCGGGACCACTGGCTTACCCGGGTGTTCGCGCTGGCGGAGATTCGGGAACTCGCCGCTGGTTCCCTGGAGATCTCGGCGCTCTACGACTTCCACGCGAGGTGGAAGATGGTCCTGATGGCGCATTCCGAAAGCACCGCCAGGCGCCTGGGACGGTCGCTCGCCGGAATGCGGGACGCTGGAGCGGCCCTGCCCGGGTACCGGGACTCCTTCCTCGCCGGGCTGGCCGAACCGGCATCGGTGGGGACGCACAAGAACGTCCTGCACCACCTCGCCGGCCATCTCAAAAAACACCTCCAACCAGCCGCCCGGAACCGCCTGGGGCGCGAGATCGACGCGTTCTTCGCCCGCGAAGCCCCGCTGGCCGTTCCGGTGCGTTCCCTCGCCAAATGGGCCGCAAGACTCGGAGTGGGCAGCCTCGTGGATCAGGCCTACCTCGCCGAGCGGCCCGACGCCCTCGGCTACCGGGAGGACATCTATCCGGAATGATGCCGCTGTTTGAGACGGATCAGCGGACCGGAAGCGGCCGCGTCCCCGCCGCCACCCGCCGGTAGAGGTCTTCATAACGCGGGAGCACGACTTCCCGCGCGAAGAGCGTGATCGCGCGTTCGCGGCCCGCCTGGCCCATCGCCCGGCGCGCCGGCTCGTCGGTCAGCAGGCGGACCGCTTCCGCGGCCATCCCGCGCACATCGCCCACCGGGAACAATCGTCCGCATTCGCCATCCGCAACCACCTCGGGAAGGCCGCCGATGGTGGTCGCGATCACCGGAACCCCGGTCACCATCGCCTCCAGCGCCGTCAGTCCGAAGCTCTCCTGCTCGCTCGGCAGGAGCAGCAGGTCGGCGCAGGCAAGCGGTCCGCGGATGTCGTCCTGCTGGCCCAGGAAAACCACGTCGGCGGTCAACTCGAGTTCCCGCACGAGCTGCTGAGCGAAGAGCCGCTCCGGCCCCTCGCCGACCAGGACCAGCTTGGCGGGAAGCTGCCGGCGAACCTCCGCGAAGACGCGTACCACGTCGCTGATGCGCTTCACCGGGCGGAAGTTCGAGATGTGCATGAGGATGCGCTCACCACCCGGGGCCCAGGCGTCCCGCGCATGGCGTTCCGGCCCGGGCGCCGGCAGCGCGGTATCCACGAAGTTCGGAATCACCTCGACCGGAACGTGCGGAGCGAAGTCGCGCTGGGTCCGGTCGGCGAGGTAGGCCGAAACCGCGGTGACCGCATCGGAGCGTTCGAGCGTGAACCGGATGACCCGGTCGAAGGACTTGTCCGCGCCGACAAGCGTGATGTCGGTTCCGTGGAGGGTGGTCACGACCCGGGTTCGACCGTCCCCGATGATCTCCCGCGCGAGAAAGGCGCTCACCGCGTTCGGCACCGCGTAGTGCGCGTGGATGATGTCGAAGCCGCCCTCGCTCGCCACTTCCGCCAATTTCGTCGCGAGCCCCAGGGTGTACGGCGGGTAGCGGAAGAGCGGATAGGACGCGATCTCGACTTCATGGAGCCGCACTCCCGGATGGAACCGCCGCAGGCGGAAGGGCACGGCGTAGCTCACCACGTGGACCTCATGCCCGGCGTCCGCCATCCCGATCGCCAGGTCGGAGGCGACCGCACCGCTCCCGCCGTGGGTTGGGTAGCAGACGATGGCGAGGCGCATGCCGGATGCGGTTCTATGACGGGGAGGCGAGCAATTCTGTTCCCTCTCCCGATCGCGGCGAGCGGAAATTGCCATCATGCCCGCCTTTTTGGGAAACTTGCCGTTCTCAAACCGCAATCATCAAGGACGAACGCATGGATCCGCTGCTCAAGATCAGCCACCGGCCGGCCACCCGGGTTTCCCCGGAAGAGACCATTTGCGCGACGGTTCAGGCCATGGTGCGCAACCGCACCGGGGCGGCCGCGGTCACGAATCCCGACGGGACGCTCGCCGGCATCTTCACCGAACGGGACCTCATGACCCGGGTAGTGGCCCAGCATCGGGATCCGGAGACCACGGCTGTCGGAGACGCCATGACCACGGAGCCGGTCACCATCACCCCGGACACCTCGCTCGAGCAGGCGCTCGAGATCATGGTGTCCAATCATTTCCGGCACCTCCCGATCATGGATGGGGACGAGGTAGTCGGCATCGCCACCGTGAGGCGCGTCCTGAAGCACAAACTCGACGAGGAGAAGGAAGCACTCGAGTCGGTGGTGAGCTTCTTCACCGCCGACGGCATCGGCGGGTAAGGAGCGCCACCCGATCTCGCGGTAGCGGCCTCCAGACCGGCATCGACCCCCGTGGGGGTGCGAAAGCGGAGATCCTCGCCGAAAGCTGAAGGCGCCGCCGGCAATCAGCGCGCCTCCGGAGGGCGCTTTTTGGAGAGCAGCCATCCGGTGACGAACAGCGCGGCGCCCACCCCGGTGAAAACCAGCATCCGGCGCTCGGCGTCCGCCCCGAAGAAGAGCGCGGCCGCCGCGGTCACCACCAGCATCCCCACCATCATCAGCGTGCGTCCCGCGAAATAGCGCATCCACGCAAAGGTCACCGCGGTAGGGAGGCGCTCCTTCCGGGCCTTCATTTTCTTTGCCACCGCGTTCCTCGCCACGTTTCCTAGCTCCGTCCAAAGCGTCGCTCGATGAACGGCAGGTCGAGACGCAACACCGTGGGTCGTCCGTGCGGACAGGTGGAGGGATTCGCCGTCCCCCAGAGCGAAACGAGCACTTCGTTCATTCGCTCGGTCGTCAGCGTGACCCCAGCGGTCACCGCGGCATGGCAGGCGACCCGCGCCATGATGCGGGCGCGGGCGTCGTGGGCGGCGGTGGCCGTGCATTCGCTCTCCTCGGAAGCGAGCGAGCGCATCAGGACGTCAAGCCCGCGGCCGACCCCGAGCACCTCCGGGACTCCCCGCAGGATCCAGGAGTCACCGCCGAAGGGTTCGACGTCAAAACCGGCCGCGCCCAGGCGCTCGTGTTCGTCCGCGAGCGCCGTGCGCTCCACCGGCGAGAGCTCGAGCGGAACCGGTTGCAGAAGTTCCCGGGTTCGCGGCTCGCTCGAGGCTTCCATGAGTCGGTTGAAGATCACCCGTTCGTCCGCCGCGTGCTGGTCGATGACCAGCAACTCGGAGCGCTCTTCCGCCACGATGTAGGTCCGCCGGAACTGGCCGAGCACCTTGGGCGGCGTGGCGCCGAAGTCCAGATACCCGGCCCGCGACCGCTCCTCCACTCCTCCAGCCCCGTACAGGAGTTCGCCAACGCTCTTTCCATCCCACCCTGGAGCTGGCCGCAGCCGATCTCCGGATGGCGCGGCGCCCTTCCCCGGCCCGCTGGCGTCGGCGGGCGATTCCCCGGTCCCCGCCGGGCGCCTGGCGGCCCGAACGCTGGCGGCCGCCCCAAGGTCCACCCGCTTCGGGGATCCTTCGAGCGCCGCACGAACGCCGCGGAATACGGCGCCCCAGGCCGCATCGGGATCCGCGAAACGCACCTCCGCCTTCGCCGGATGAACGTTCACGTCGACGACATCCGGCGGCGCCTCGAGAAACACATAGGCCTTCGGCGTACCGCTCAGGCTGGAAAGCCGCCGGTAGGCATCCGTGACCGCGTGAAAGAGGCGCCGGTCCTTGATGGGCCGGCCGTTCACGAACAGCAGCAGCCGGGCGGAGGCGCCACGCGCCGCCATCGGTGGGGACAAGAACGCCCGGACGCCGAGCGACCCGGCGCGCGCCTCGATCGGAATGGCATCCCGGGCCCAGCGGGGTTCGAGCTGCCCGAGTCGCTCCTCGGCATTGCCGCTCGGCTCGAGGGCGAACACCCGCCGGTCTCCGCTCCGCAGGTCGAAGCGGATCTGCGGCCAGCAGAGCGCCAGATTCGAAACCGCCTGGACGATGTAGGAGGTCTCGGTCCTTGCCGCTCGAAGGAACTTGCGCCGCGCCGGGGTGTTGAAGAACAGGTCCCGCACCTCCACCACGGTCCCGGGCGGCATCCCCGTGGGCTTGTCGGCGACCGGCGCACCCCCTTCCACCCCGATTTCCCACCCGGCGTCGGCATCCTGCTCCCGAGTGCGCAGGCGGAACCGGGAGACCGAAGCGATCGAGGGCAGTGCCTCTCCCCGAAACCCGAGCGAACCGATGGCGGTCAGGTCATCCACCGACTCGATCTTGCTGGTGGCATGCCGTTCCAGTGCGAGGCGGGCGTCCTCCCGGCTCATCCCGACCCCGTCGTCGCTCACGCGGATCTCGGTCCTGCCCGCATCCTTGATCCGCACCGAGATCGCCGCGGCGCCGGCATCGATCGAGTTCTCGACGAGTTCGCGGACGACCGCGGCCGGCCGCTCAACGACCTCACCGGCGGCGATCTGGTTGGCCACCGCCGCCGGCAGCCGCCGAATTCTCCCCACCGGCGAGCCTCAGGACGCCGCCGATTCGATCTGGCTCAAGTCTCCCACCTGGCTGAAGAGCGCATCCAGCCGGGCGAGCAGTGCCAGGCGGTTTGCGCGCACGGCCGGGTCCTCGGCCATGACCAGCACATCGTCGAAGAAGGTGGCGATGGCGGGAGAGAGCGTGGCCAACGCCTGAAACGCCGGGAAATACCGCGTCTCGCCGAAGCAGCGCGAGACCTCGGCCTCGACCCGCTCGAGCATGCCGTAAAGCTCGCACTCGGCCGGCTCGGTGAGAAGGGCCGGGTCGAGGCCGACTCCCCTCGCCTCCCGAATCCCGGCTGGGAGAATGCGCCGGACTCTCCGCGACGCCTCCGCGAGGGTGGCGTAGTCCCCGCTACCTACGGCCTTCGCGAGATCCACGATCCGCTGCCAGGTGTCGGCCACCGGGTGCGAGGCGTTCCGGATCGCGAGAACGGCGCCCACCACCCCGCGCGGCGTTTGGGCGCCGACAAGAGCGTGTGGAAGCCGGTCTTGCACGAAGGCCGCGAGCTTTTGTGCGGTTGCCCTGCGCGCCTGGTCATCTGGCGCGTACTCCGCGAGGGCGCGATGCAGCAGGGCTGCGGGTGACGGCCAACCACTCCGGTGTTCCGGGTATTCCCGGGGACCGTCCCGCAGCACGCGAATCATCGAGAGCGCCGCCCGGCGCAGTGCGAAGGGATCCCCCGAGCCCGAAGGTTCCTCCCCGGCAAGGAAGAGGCCGGCCAGGGTGTCCGCACGGTCGGCCAGCGCAACGACCGCTCCCTCGGGGCCGCGCGGGAGGTCGCCCTCGAGCCCCGCCGGCCGGTAGTGGTCATAGACCGCCTGCCACACCGCCTCCGAGGCTCTCTCCTCGCGAAGGAGCAATCCCCCCGCGACACCCTGGAGCGAAGCGAACTCCCCCACCAGATTCCCCGTCAGGTCGCACTTCGAAAGCCCGGCGGCGTGGGACGCCGCCGCGGCATCCGCGTTGATCTCACCGGCGATCCAGGCAGCCAATCCCTCCATCCGGTCGGCCTTTTCCCGAAAGCTGCCGAGCTGCTGATGGAAGACCACCCCCGCGAGGCGCGGGCGCGTCTCGGGGAGTGGGATCTTCCGATCCTCATCCCAGAAGAAACGCGCATCCCGCAGGCGGGCCACAACGACCCGCTCGGCGCCGCGCCGGACCCGCCCCTGCGGATCGTCCGGCAGGTTGGTGACGGCGATGAAGAACGGTCTCGTCGGAAACGGGAAGTACTTCTGGTGGTGAATGAGGACGGTGTCCCGAATCTCCTTCGGCAGCGACAGGAACTCGTCGGGGAACCGGCCCGCAATGGCCCCGGGATACTCCACCAGGTTCTTGTGAACGTCCGCCTGATTCCCCACCTCGGCAGACTCCCCCGCTTCCTCCTCGCAGCGTCCCAGCGCTTCGGCCAGCCGGCGCTTCCTTTCCTCGTCGTCGAGCACCACATAGCGGCTCCGAAGGCCGTCCCTGAGACTTCCCAGCGAATCCACCGAAAACGAGGCGCCGGGCTTCTCTCCATCCACCGCCGTCCGCGCGCGATGGCCGTGGCTGCGGTTCCCGGCCACCACTGGCGCGCCCCCGGTCACCGCAATGCGGAAGGGAATGACCTCATCCCCGAAGAGCGCCACAACCCAGCGGATGGGACGAGCAAAAGCGAAGGGTTTACCGCCGATCGAGGCGTCCCAATTCATGGCCTTCGGAAGAGGCAAAGCCCGCAGCGCGTCCTCCAGGATCCCGGGCAGGATCCGGCCGGCCGGCTCTCCGGACACGACCTGGCGGATACCCAGGTATTCGCCGCGCGAAGTCTCCACCGCCTGAAGGCGCTCGTCGAACTCCGCTTCCTCGATTCCCTGCCGGCGGGCAAAGCCGGCGGCGGCCCGGCTCCAGCCGCCGTCGGCATCCTTGGCCACCCGCCACGGGGGGCCCGGGATTTCACGAACCTCGTCCGGTTGGGACTCAGGAATCCCGGCGCCGTGAACGACCAGCCGGCGCGCGGTGCCGTAAGGGACGATCTTCTCCGCCGTCAGCCGCTCCCGGGCGAGACCTCCGGAGACGGCCGCCGCGAAATCCGCTGCGAGACCCTCCACCCAGTCGGCGGGGATCTCTTCGCACCCGATCTCGATCAGGAGTTCGCGTCCGCTCATGGGTCGGCCAGGTAGCGGTGCGCGGCAGCCGTCGCCAGTCCGCGCACCGCCAGAATGCGGCGCGGCCGGTCGCTGACGGAGACAGCCCCCCGGGAATCGAGCAGATTGAAGAGATGGGAGGCGCGGAGGCACTGCTCGTAACCGGGCAGGACCAACCCGCTCTCGATCAGGCGAGCCCCTTCGGTGATCGCCTCCTCGAAGCCGCGGCTGAGCACTGTCGTGTCGGCCTCTTCGAACGCGTAGCGCGACGACTGCTGCTCGTCCGCGAGGCGCACGGTCCGGTAGTCCACACCGTCGGTCCACTTCAGGTCGTACACGTCATCCACGTCCTGCAGGTACATGCCGAGACGCTCCAGGCCGTAGGTGATCTCCACCGAGATTGGAGCCAGTTCGATCCCTCCGGCCTGCTGGAAGTAGGTGAACTGGCTGATCTCGAGTCCGTCGAGCACCACCTGCCAGCCGACTCCCCAGGCCCCGAGGGTGGGCGCGGCCCAGTTGTCCTCTTCAAAACGGAGGTCGTGTTGCGCGGCGTCCACACCGCACGCCGCGAGACTCTCGAGGTAGAGGTCCTGGATGCTCTGGGGAGCCGGTTTCAGGATGAGTTGGAGCTGGTGGTGCTTGTAAAGGCGGTTCGGGTTCTCGCCGTAGCGCCCGTCGGCGGGCCGGCGCGAGGGCTGCACGTAGACAACCTTCCAGGGCGTCTTGCCGAGCACCCGGAAGAAGGTCTCCGGATGCATGGTCCCCGCGCCCATCTCCATGTCGAACGGCTGGGCGACGACGGCGCCCTGGTCCGCCCAGTAGCGCGTCAGCCTCGCGATCAGGTCCTGAAAGGTCATCGCGCGGATTCTCCGGCCGGATGGACCACCGGGTGGAGCAGTCCCTCGAGCGCGTGGCGGGCCGGGAGCGCCCGCTCCGCGTAGCCCGCGGTGAGACGCCCGTGGAACCGGAAGAGTTCCCGGGCGGCCGAAGCCTCCGGCGCCGGTGCGGACGGTGGTTCCGCCCAGAACCTCTCCAGCAGACCAAGCGCCCGCGCGGAGAGGCGATCCGTCGGCTCCCCGTGTCCGGGAGCGCAGCGATGGCAGGCATAGACCGGACCGGCGGCGAAGAACACCGCCCCCTCCTCCTCGAAACCGGCCCCACAGGAACAGCGGCCGGGCCGCGGATAGAGGCCCGACAAGCGGAGCAGCCACGCCTCGAAATAGGCCACCACGAGTTCCGCCGGCCGCTCGTCGAGCAGCGCGTCCCGGCAGGCGGAGATCAACCGGTAGAGCCTGGGGTCGGCTTCCCGGTCGGGCGCGAAGGTATCCACGAGGCGGGAAAGGTAGCCCAGTGCGGCTGCCCGCACCGGATCGCGGGCGAGCGGCAGCGCGGAAGTCACGAGTTCGCAGCGGTCGAGATGTACGAGCTCCCGGCCTTCCCGTTCGTACCACCCCGCCTCCACCTCGTTGCCGATGTCGAGCGCGCCCCCGTAGCGCGACCTGGGCCGGCGCGCCCCGCGCGCCCAGGCGCGGACCTTCCCCTCATCGCCGCTGAACAGGACGCACACCCGGTCCGCTTCGGCGACCGGGTGGGTGCGGAGGACGAAGCAGCGCGATTGCTTGAGGGGCATCGTGGGGGAAAGGTCAGAGGCTAATCGCTGTTCCTCGACTTGTGACGCCGAGGCGCGTCGCGCCATCAGGAGTTGCCGACAAGGCGTCGCTCGCGGGCCTGAGGGCCGGCGGCCCCCGACCACCCCTCAGAGGTGGGTCAGCGCCGTGACTCCGATGCTGAGGAACAACAGGAACCCGGAGACGTCGGTGGCGGTGGTGACGAACACCGAGGACGCAAGCGCCGGGTCCACCTTCAGCCAGCGCAGGGTGAGCGGCATGAGCGTGCCGACGATGGCGGCCACCACCATGGTGCCCACCATGGCCAACGCGAGGGCCAGACCGATCCGGGCATCGCCCTTCCATACCCACGCGAACGCGGCGATGAGCAGGCCGATCACCAGACCGTTCGCCGAACCCACCGCGAGTTCCTTGAGGAGCGCGGGCCGGCTGTTCTTCCAGCTCAACTCCCCGAGCGCGATTCCGCGGACCATCACGGTGAGCGTCTGGTTGCCGGCGTTGCCGCCGAGCAGCGGCACCATCGGCATGAACACCGCAAGAATCGCGAAGCGGGCGATGGACTCTTCGAACAGGCTGACCACCCACGCGGCGAGGAACGCGGTCGCGAGGTTCACGGCGAGCCACGGGATCCGCATCCGGATGGAACGGGAAGCCTTGGTGAAGACGCTTTCCGAAACTCCGAGTCCGGCCATCCGGTACATGTCCTCGGTGGCCTCTTCCTTGATGACGTCGATGACGTCGTCCACCGTGATGACCCCGACCAGCTTCCCCTGCTGGTTCACCACCGGCACCGCGAGGATGTTGTAGCTGGCCACCAGTTGCGCGACCTCCTCCTGGTCCATCTCGGTGCGCACGCGGAGGACGTCGGTCACCATGACCTCCGAGAGCAGGGCCCCGGGGCGCCGCTGGAGGAGTTGGCGCAGGGACAAGACCCCCACCAGGGTGCCGTGGCCGTCCACCACGTAGATGTAGAAGACCATCTCCACATCGGGAGACTCCTGAAGCCGCTCGATCGTTGCCCCGATGGTGGCGTCCTCGGGCACCGAGAACACCTTCGGACTCATGATCCGCCCGGCGGTCTCTTCCGGATACTGGAGCAGGTCCTCGACGTCCGAGGCCTCGCGGGTTCGCATCCCCCGGAGCACCTGCTCCCGGAGTTCCTCGGGGAGTTCGCTCAGGAACTCCGCGGCGTCGTCGGGGTCGAGTTCCTGGAGAAGCTGTGAAATCTCGGCGGGCTCGAGCCGCGGCATCAGGTCGGCGGCCCGCTCGACCCCGAACTCTCCGAGTGCCGCCGCGGCGAGGTTCAGATCCCGCTGGAAGACGACGCGGAACGTCTTCAGCCGATAGGCCCCGGGCAGGTCGGCAAGGACCTGCGCCACATCCGCCGGATGTAGCTTCTCGAGGATGCGGTGTGCGTTAGCGAACGCCCCCCGGGACACCAGTTTGCGCACCGTCTCCGCGAGCAGCGGGGTCTTGGTGAGAACCATGGCGAGTACCGGAAGGGCGCACCTCGACGGGGGCGGTTCTCCGGATGGGTTCCGGAGGTTGGGCGGATTCGTCGAGCTGCATCACGGCGCGGAGGGTACCACGGAGCGGAGCCTTTCCGGAGGCTTCCAAAGCCCTGGCGGCATCGAAGCCGGAGGGCGTGAGGGGCGGCGCCACGGGCTACTTCTCCGCCCAGGGAAGCCGGTCGGAGAGCGGGCAGACGGCCTCGACCCTGGCAGCGACGGCCCGTCCGAGTTCTTTGAGCCGGGATGCGTCGAGTCGTTCCTGGATGTCCTGGAAGAGTTGGCGCTCCTCGGTGCGGATGTGACCGTGGAGCACCTCTCCGAACCGCTTCAGCAGCGGAATCCGGTCCTCGTCCGTCGCGTGGGCGATCCGCCGCACGAGATCCTCCATCACCCGGTGTTCGGCGATGAGCCGGTCGAGCAACTCACCCGACGCCAGGTAGCGCCGGACCGCGGGGAAGAGGATCTCCTCCTCGACGCGAAAGTGCCCGAGGAGTTCGACCTCGGCGGCGCGGGCCACCTTCGCCGCAAGCTCCAACCCCTTCTCGCGGGTCGGTTCCGCCTTCAGCCCCCGGTCGATGAAGACAGTGAGCGCGAGCCCGTGCTGGTGTTGATGGGAAAGCGGGATGAGGCTCGGATCCCGGTGCAGGGGCTCGGGGGTCATGCCCCCACTCCAGTCTTTACCAAAGCCTGTGAACCGTGAGCCCCATCGCCCGAGCCGCGTCGTCAACGTTCCGGCCGAGTTCTTCCCGGCGGGCCTCATCCAGGTTCTTGCCGATTTGCCGGAAGAGTTCCACTTCCTCCATGCGGATGTGGCGGCGAAGCGATGCCCCGAATTGCCTCAGCAGCGAGGCCCGCTCGTCGTCGGACGACTCCGCGACCCGCCGGACCAGGTCTTCCATCTTCCGGTGGTGGCCAATCAGCTCGTCGAGCAGTTCATCGGCGTCGAGCACCGGGCGCAGCACCGGGAAGAGCGCCGTCTCCTCCACCTGAAAGTGGGGGAACAGTTCCTTGTCGGCAAAACCCGCCACTTTGCCGGCCAGGTCCGCCAGTCTCTCGGGCGTCGGATCCACCTTGAGATAGCGGTCGATGAGTACGGCCAAGGCCAGCGCGTGGAGATGGTGAGCCGAGAGCCGGTCGATGCCGGGCTCCCGTGGTAGAAGGGAGGTCACGCCACGAATTCTATGGGTGCGCCGCGGGTTTTCGGCCCCGTTCGCTCGAACGCCTCAGGTTGCGCGCCGCCGCGCGCCCGATGACACCCGGCCGAGGAGCAGCGCCAGGGAGGAGAGCGCGGCGCGATCCGGGACCCGGGTGGTCTTCATCCTGAGGTCCATTTCGGCGAGCTGCCTGAGCATGGCCCTGAGCTCGGCGGGACTGAAGCGCCGGGCGGCGCGCTCGAGGTCGTCTGCGACCCGGCGAGGCACCCGCAGCACTTCGGTGAGCGGCTCTTCCCCGCGGTGCGCCTGCGCCAACTGGATCTGAGTAACGAGCCGGTACAGCAGGGCCATGAGCGCCTGCGGTGACTCCCCGTCCCGAAGCAGCGCCTCGAGCGAAGCAAGCGCCGCCGCCGTCCGGCCTGCCTGCAGGGCATCGGTGAAACGGAACCGGTCCTGCACGCTGCCGCCCCCGAGCACGCGCTCCATGTCCTGGAGGGTGACGTCTCCGTCCTGATCGCCGGCGGCGTAGACCGCGAGCTTTTCGATTTCGTTCACCTGCTGGCGCAACTCGCGCCCGAAGCGCTCGAAGAGCAGTTCCGCACCCTGTTCGGGAAGGTTGAGACCGCGCTCCCGCGCAGTGCGGCGAATCCAGTTGGTCATTCGGGCCGGCGGCGGCGCGTCGCAGTCGATCAGCAGCGCCCCGCCGCCCGCGACGGCGCCCTTCAGCGAAGCAGCCAGCGCCTTCCAGTCCTTGCGCCGGCGGTCGGGGTTCCGCTCCCATTCGAGGGCGATGACCGCCCGCCCGGGTGGCCGGTCGAGGAGCTCCGCGATGACCCCGGAGAGCCCGGGGGCCCTGGCGGGCGGCTGGGCGATCCGAAGGGCGTTTTCGATGAGCACGACGGGGCCGCCGCTGAAGGAAACTGTCCGGGTGGCGCTCACCACCTGGTCGGCGCTCGCCGTCCGGCCGTCGAAGCGGCGCAGCCGGAACGGAGCCGGAGGTTCCCCGAGATGGTGCCCGGCCAGCTTGCGCAGCGTCGCCTGGCGAAGCCAACTGTCCGCCCCCCCAACGACATAGAGAGCGCCCGCGTCGGGGGCCGGCAACCGATCCGCGATCTTCTCCGCGGGAACGGGGTTGAGCGCGGCGAAGGCCTTGCCGAACCCGGCTTCGGCGAAGGCCATCAGAACCCTTCGAGAATCGCGACCAGCAGCGAGTCCGCGAACGCGCTCGCGAGCCGGGAAAAGGCCAACCCCTCCCGGTCAAAGGCCGCGTCGGGATCGTCCCCGATCGCAAACTCGTCGCGGAGCGTGAACTCGTCGGACTCGAACAGCACCACGTCGTTTGCGACGTCGGTGAACTCCACCGTAGCGCGCACGATGATGAGGTAGGTGGAAGCCGATCCGGTCGCCGGATCGAGTTGCGCCGGTGAGAAATCCACGCTCAGCACCGTCCCCCGCATCACGGCGTCCGCCCCCTCCTCCACCTCCTGCACCTCGTAGCGTCCGCGCCGGTTGAACCCCTCGATGATCTGCTCCGTCATCTGCTCCTCCACCTCGGGGAAGGCGCTCTCGTTGTCGAAGGGCAGGATCGCGACAGTCTGGATGTGACCAGGCAACCCGGAGCCGACACCCGCCAGCCGGTAGCCGCATCCGCCGAGAGCACCGAGCAGCAACAACCCGGCAAGCGGTGTCCGGCCCCATGCCCGACAGGCGCGCCCGCGGGCGGAGTGGGGGCCGGAAATCACGACCGACGAGCCGCAACGAAGTTCACGAGCCGGTCGGGCACCGTGACGACGCGGCGAACCTCGAGTCCGTCCAGGTGACGGCGGATCCCCGCGTTCTCCCGGGCCTGGTCCAAAAGCGCCTCGCGTTCGAGTCCCGCCGACACCTCGAGGCGTCCCCGGAGCTTCCCGTTCACCTGCAGGACGACGAGCACCTGTTCTTCCCGGGCCAGATCCTCGTCGCATTCCGGCCACGGCGTCTCCACCAGCATCGCCTCGCCGCCCAACCGCTCCCAGAGTTCCTCGGTGAGGTGCGGGGCCATCGGGTTCAGGAGAGAAACCACGGCCTCCACCGCCTCGCGGACGGCCCGCCGGGACGCTTCGCTGACCGCCTCGGGCAACCGATGCGAAAACGCCGTGGTCAATTCCATGACGGCGGCAATGGCGGTGTTCGGGTGGATTCGTTCTGCGAGATCTCGGGTGACCCGCCGGATGGTCTGGTGGGTCTTCCGCCGGAGCGCCACGTCTTCCGGCGCGAAATCTTCATCCCCCGCCGGGACGGGAGTGGAAACCAGCCAGTCAGCGTCTCCGGGGATCATCCGTTCCAGCCGTCTCAGGTAGCGCGCCGGCCCCGACAAGCGGGCGTCGGTCCAGTCCATCTCCTTTTCCGGAGGCGACTCGAAGAGAACGTAGAGACGGATTGCGTCGGCCCCATGCCGTTCGACCACGGCGTCAGGATCCACGATGTTGCCCTTGCTCTTGGACATCTTGGCGCCGTCCTTGATGACCATCCCCTGGCTCAACTGGCGGACCACGGGCTCATCGGTGCTGGCCAACCCCAGGTCGCGCATCATCTTGGTCCAGAATCGGCAATAGATGAGGTGCAGGATGGCGTGCTCGACGCCGCCGATGTAGAGATCGATGGGGAACCAGGCGCGCGCCTTTTCGGCGTCGAACGGCGCCTCGGCGTTCCCCGGATCGAGGTAGCGGTAGAAGTACCAGGACGAATCCACGAAGGTGTCCATGGTGTCGGTCTCCCGGCGGGCGGGGGTCCCGCAGCGCGGGCAGTCGACCCGCCGCCAGGACTCGATTCTCGAAAGAGCCGACCCCCCCATGCCCGTGATCTCGACGTCCCGCGGCAACTCCACCGGGAGGTCTTCCTCGGGCACCGGAACTTCACCGCATTCCGGACAATGGATCATCGGGATGGGCGTCCCCCAGTAGCGCTGCCGGGAGATCCCCCAGTCGCGGAACCGCCACGCGATCCTGGGCTCGCCGTAGCCGCCCTCGCGCGCGTGCTCCGCCATCGCGGTCTTGGCCTCCTCCGTCGGCAAACCGCTGAACCGGCCGGAATCCACCACGGTCCCGTAGTCCACGAAGGCGCCGCTCTCGTCCGGCCCGGAACCCTCGGGATCGTTCGGGATGACGACGGTCCGGATCTCGATCCCGTACTTCTTCGCGAATTCGTAGTCCCGCTCGTCGTGTGCCGGGACCGCCATGACGGCTCCCGTCCCGTACTCCATGAGCACGTAGTCGGCGACGAAGACCGGGATTTCCTCTCCCGAAAACGGATTCACCGCCCGAAAGCCGGTGTTCACCCCGGTCTTTTCGGTCTCCCCGGTCGGGTGGCTCTCGCCGGCGTGGGCGGCGGCCGCGGCGCGGCAGTATTCCGCCACTTCGGAGTTCTGCGCCGCAATGGCCCCGGCGGCGGCATGCCGGGGAGCGAGCACCAGTGCGGTAGCGCCGTAGATGGTGTCCACCCGGGTGGTGAACACGGGAACGTCGCCCCGGTCTCCCAGAGCAGGGATCCGGAAGTGGATCTCGGCTCCCTCCGAGCGTCCGATCCAGTTGCGCTGCAGCACCAGCACCTTGTGCGGCCAGCCGGGCATCCGCTCCATCTCGTCGAGCAGTTCGTCGGCGTAATCCGTGATGCGCAGGAACCACTGTGGCAGTTCGCGCTCCTCGACCTCAGCCTCGCAGCGCCAGCACTTTCCGGCCTCCACCTGCTCGTTGGCGAGCACGGTCTCGCAGCCCGGGCACCAGTTGACGGTGCCGTTCTTCCGGTACGCGAGTCCGCGCTCCCACATCTTCAGGAAGAACCACTGGTTCCAGCGGTAGTACGAGGAGTCACAGGTGGCGAACTCACGCTCCCAGTCGTAACTGAACCCGAGTCGGCGGAGTTGTCTCCGCATGTGATCGATGTTCTGCGTCGTCCAGTCAGCCGGGTGGGCTCCCCGCTGGAGCGCCGCGTTTTCCGCCGGCAGACCGAGCGCGTCCCATCCGATGGGGTGCATCACCGTGAAGCCGTTCCGCCGGTAGAAGCGGGCGACGACGTCGCCGATGGAGTAGTTCCGAACGTGCCCCATGTGGATGCGTCCGGATGGATAGGGCAGCATCTCGAGGCAATAGAAACGCGGCCCCTCCGGCAGGTCCGGCGTCCGGAAGGAACCCTCGCGTTCCCAGCGGTCCTGCCACTTGGTTTCGACGCGTTCGTGAAATGTGCTCATCGCTCGTCGGGCGCGGAGTCTAGTCGAGTGACCCAGGCAGACTTCCGGCAGCGTCCGGCCGGACTTCAGACCCCTGGCGCGTGGAACCGACCCGCGCCAAAGCCTTCCTGAGCATCGAGCCGGACGGGATCCGATCGAGGTCCTTCGGACGCACGAAACGGGCTCCCGAAACGGCGCCGGCCGAGGCCGGCTCCACGAGATTCGCCTCGAACGGAACCACCGCGATCCTTCGCTGCATCACGGTATGCCGGAAGCCCGGGAACTCCCGCGCCGGGCGCAGCCGGATCCCGTAGTTCGCGGCCGTCTCCCGAACGAGCGCGTCCTCCGCGGACTCCCCGCTCCGGCACTCACCGCACGGCAGTTCGTAAAGCCCCCGCATCGGGCTTTCACGGCGGCGAAACACCAGAATCCGTCCTTCCGGGTCCCGCACCACGGCCATCGCGAGCCGTACGGAATCTGTGGGGCGAGGCGGCGGACGCTCGGGAAACTCTTCCGGTTTCCCTCCCAGGCGGGCCCAGCAGAACTCACGGACCGGACAACGGTCGCAGCGGGGACCGGTTGCCGTGCACACGGTCGCCCCGAGCTCCATCAGCGCCTGGTTCCAGTCGCCCGGTTCACGGGCGTCGTCCGCTTCCATGAGCCGGTCGGCCAGTTCCCGGATCCGTCCCTCGAACGGCGCCCGTCCCCGTACCCCCCCAACCGCAAACAGCCGGGACAACACGCGCCGGACGTTCCCGTCCACCGCGGCGACCGGCTCCTTGAAAGAGATCGAGGCGATCGCCGCCGCGGTGTACTCGCCGATACCGGGAAGTCTCCGGAGCGAAGCGGCGTTTTGCGGAACTCCCCGGCCTTCGGCGGCCAGTCGCCGCGCGGCCCGGTGGAGAGCGCGGGCGCGGCCGTAGTAGCCGAGACCCGCCCAGGCGGCGAGCACCTCGTCCGCGCTGGCTGCGGCCAGCGATCCGGGGTCCGGGAAACCGGCGAGGAAGGCCCGGTAACGAGGCAGCATCGCCTCCACTCGGGTCTGTTGGAGCATCACCTCCGAGACCCAGACGCTCCAGGCATCGCTTGATTCCCGGAAAGGAAGCGACCGCTTGTTCTTCTGGAACCACGCGAGGAGCGTGCGCCGCAGGAGACGGAACGGGGAGGCGGAGGGAGGGTCGGACATGCGGCGGTGTGCGGACAGCACTGACGGGCCGCCGGGGCGTTGAATCGCAGTCACACCTACGATACAACCATGATCGCCCGCATCGCGCCGACGCGTGCCCTGCGGGCGTCCCCCGAGCGCAATGGCGTCCCCCGAGCGCAATGGCATCCGCCTCGCGGCGACACGGCACCTGGCGCCTCAGAGCCGCGAGCGATGAAAACCGGCCCGTCTCGAGACAGGTCCGGCTCACACCCGGGAGGGAATGGGCAATGACGGAACAGGACGTTCAGAGATGGCTCGACGAGTATGGCCGCGCCTGGGTCAACGGCGATCCGGACCAGGCGGCAGTGCTCTTCACCGACACCGCCGTTTATCGCGAAACGCCCTTCGATGAGCCCATGAGAGGGCGACGGGAAATACGGAAGTACTGGCAGGACGGTGCGGCAGACGCACAGGAGAACGTCGAGTTTTCCGCACAGGTCTGGGCAGTCGTGGAGGAAACGGCAATTGCCGGCTGGCAAGCCAGTTTCACGCGAAAGGCCTCCGGTGTTCGGGTCGAGCTCGACGGGGCATTCCGACTTGCGTTTGTCGCGGAAGGAGGCGCTCTACGGTGTACGCGTCTCGAAGAGTGGTGGCACCACCGGGAATCCTGAGGCCTGAGTCGCGGGCGGCTACGCCGCATTTCGCAAGGAGCGACAGACGCGTCCCGT
>MPMW01000034.1 GCA_002238705.1 Acidobacteria bacterium bin61
TCCAGGAAGTCGTTCCAGGCGCGGGCGCGGAGGTTGTCTTCCCCGTGGGTCACGAGCGCCGTGACCACGTGGCGGGCCAGTGAGGGATCGGTGATGAGCGGGACGCCGCGATCCACGGCGCGCCGGCGCACCAGGTAACCGTCCGGGCGGCCCTCGGGGTCGAACGCGACGGGCACGTTCACCACGAAGTCCACTTCCCCGCGGTCGATGAGGTCGAGGGCGCTGGGCGGGCCCGGCTGGTCGAAGCCTTCCCCCAGGGGACGCTGCGGCGTGGCCACCCGCGCCACTTCGGTGGCCTCGATGCCGTTGTCGCGGAGCACGCGGCAGGTCCCGGAGGTCGCGTAGATCTTGAGACCCAGCTCCTCCGCCATGGTCCGGGCGGTGCGGACGAAGCGGTGCTTCCAGCGCGGCGGCCCGAGCGAGAGCAGTACGCCCTTCTTCGGCGACCGGAACCCGGTGGCGACCAGGCCGTGCAGGAGCGCCTCGTGGAAGGACTCGCCGAGGCATCCGACTTCGCCGGTGCTGGCCATTTCCACGCCGAGCAGCGGATCGGCGCCCATGAGCCGCGAGAAGGAGAACTGCGGCACCTTGACGCCCACGTGCTCGAGTTCGTAGAGCGGCCGGTGATCCATCCCCGGGTCCGCTCCCAGCATGATGCGGGTGGCCGCCCTCGCGTAGTTGCGTCCGGTGACCTTGGACACGAACGGCAGGCTCCGCGACGCGCGCAGGTTGCACTCGATCACCTTGGCGATCCCGTCGCGATGCAGCAACTGGATGTTGCAGGGGCCGGTGACCCGGAGTTCCTTCGCGATCTGCTCCGCGATGCGCCGCACCTGACCCAGCGTGGGAATCGTCATGTCCACGGGCGGAAGGACGAGCGTCGCATCTCCGCTGTGGACACCGGCGTCCTCGACGTGCTCGCTGACCGCCCAGAGCACCACCTCGCCCTGGTTCGCGACGAGATCGATCTCGATTTCCCGGGCGTCCTCCTCGAACTTGGAGATCACGACCGGGTGCTCCGGGGAAATCGCCTTCGCCTTCCGCAGGATGCGGGCGAGTTCGTGGTGTTCGTGGGCGACGGACATCGCGGCGCCGCTCAGCACGTAGCTCGGACGCACGAGCACGGGGAAGCCCCCGAGCTCCTCCACGATCCGCTCCGCGTCGCCCACATCGGTCACGTGCGCCCAGAGCGGCTGATCCACCCCGATCCGGTCCAGCAGGGCGCTGAACTTGTTGCGGTCCTCGGCCCGGTCGATGTCCTCGGCGGAGGTGCCCAGGATCGGCACGCCGGCGTGGTGGAGGCGCATCGCCAGCCGGTTCGGGATCTGGCCGCCCATGCTCACCACCACCCCGTCCGGCCGCTCCTTCTCGACGAGGTCCAGCACCGACTCCACGCTCACCTCGTCGAAGACCAGCTTGTCGCAGATGTCGTAGTCCGTGCTCACCGTCTCCGGGTTGTAGTTGAGCATCAGTGTTTCGAACCCGAGCTCCGCCGCGGCCTGCACGGCGTTCACGCAGCACCAGTCGAACTCGACCGAAGATCCGATCCGGTAGACCCCGGACCCGATCACCAGGATCCGGCGCCGGCCGCCGGCGGGGAGCCCCACGCCTTCGTCGCCGCTCGCGTGGTAGGTCGAGTAGAGGTAGTTCGTCTCGGCGGGGAACTCGGCGGCCAGGGTGTCGATCCGGGCGATGTGGGGACCGATGCCGGCCTCCCGGCGCGCCGTGCGCGCCTCGCCCCGCGCCCTCCCGGTCAGGAACTCGAGCGACTCGTCGGAAAAGCCCTGTTCCTTGGCCTTCCGCAGGGTCGGCTCGGGGATGGGCCAGCCACCCCGCTCGACCTCCGCCTCCGTCCGCATGGCCTCGGCGATCCCGTGGAGGAACCAGGGGTCGATCCGGGTGAGGCCGTGGATTTCGGCGACCGCTTCCGGCACGCGTTCCGCCTCGACCGCCTCCCTGAGCGCCGAGGCGAGCGCGAAGACGCGGCGCGGCGTCGCGTTCTTCAGTTCGTCCTCGCGGTCCTCGAACTCGAAGGCCCGGGAATCGAGTCCCTTGACGCCGATGTCCAGCATGCGAAGCGCCTTCTGGAGCACTTCGGGAAAGGTCCGGCCGATGGCCATCACTTCTCCGACGCTCTTCATTTCGCTGCCGATGCGGGTTCCGGCCGCCTGGAACTTGCCGAGGTCCCAGCGGGGCGCCTTGAGCACCAGGTAGTCGAGCGCCGGCTCGAAGAACGCCTTCGTGACCCCGGTGATGGCGTTCTTCAGGTCGGGAAGGGTGAACCCGAGCCCCAGTTTCGCCGCCACGTAGGCGAGCGGATATCCGGTCGCCTTGCTGGCGAGCGCCGAAGAGCGGGAGAGCCGGGCGTTCACCTCGATCACCCGGTAGTCGGCTCCCGCCGGGCTCAGCGCGAACTGCACGTTGCACTCGCCCACGATGCCGAGGTGCTGGATCGTCCTGATCGAGACCGTTCGCAGGAGCTGGTATTCCTCGTCGTTCAGCGTCTGCGACGGCGCCACCACCAGGGACTCCCCGGTGTGGATCCCCATCGGATCCATGTTTTCCATGTTGCAGACGGTGATGCAGTTGTTCTCCCGGTCGCGCACCACCTCGTATTCGATTTCCTTCCAGCCGCGGAGCGATTCCTCCACGAGGACCTGGGCCTGTTTGGTGTCGTGCGTCCCGAAGATGCCCACGAGGGCGGCTTCGAGCTCGGCCTCGGTCTCGACGATGGCGCTGCCCTTGCCGCCCAGCGCGAAGCCGATGCGCAGCATCAGCGGGAGCCCGATCTTCCGGGCGGCCTCCCGGGCCTCGGTGCGGCGGTGGCAGACGATGCTGCGCGCGGTCAGCACGCCGATCTCGGCGAGCCGCGCGTTGAAGCGCCCCCGGTCCTCGGTGTCCCGAATGCTCTTCACCGGGGTGCCCAGCACCTGGATCCCGGCGTCCCGGAACCACTCTTCGAGTTCGAGGCCGCAGTTGAGTGCGGTCTGGCCGCCGAAGGAGAGCGCGACGCCGTCCACCCCCTCCTCCTCGGCGACCTGCCGGACGAGGCGCGGCGTCACCGCGTTCAGGTAGAGGCGGTCCGCCATCCCCTCGCTGGTCTGGATGGTCGCGATGTTCGGATTCACGAGGACGGTGCGCACTCCCTCTTCGCTCAGCGCCTTGATGGCCTGGGACCCCGAATAGTCGAACTCGCCCGCCTGGCCGATCTGGAGCGCCCCGGAGCCGAGGACGATGACGGAACGGGGCTTTTGCGGGGTTGTGCTCACTGCCGCGTGCACTCCTCGAGGAAATCGTCGAAGAGGTAGGCGGTGTCCTCCGGTCCGGGATGGGCCTCGGGGTGGAACTGGATGCTCCGGAAGGGCCGTTCGAGCGACCGGATTCCCTCGTTGGTCCCGTCGTTGAGGTTGTGGAACCACGGCTTCCAGCCGGCCGGAAGGGCGTCTTCATCCACCGCGTAGCCGTGGTTCTGGCTGGTGATGAAGGAGCGGCCGGTGGTCAGGTCGCGAACCGGCTGGTTCACGCTGCGGTGCCCGTAGGGCAGCTTGAACGTGCGGGCGCCCGCGGCCATCGCGAGCAACTGGTTGCCGAGACAGACGCCGAAGATCGGCCCCCGGAACCACCCCATCACCCCGCGGAGCTCCCGGGCGAGGTCCTGGAGGTCCCCGGGATCCCCGGGGCCGTTCCCGAGCACGATCCCGGCGGCGGACCGCGCCGCCCCGGCGAACGGTTCGAGCCCGGAAACCCGATGCACCCGGGCGCCCCGGGAGACGAGGGAGCGGACGATGTTGTCCTTGGCGCCCACGTCCACCAGCAGCACTTCCGGCCCGTCCTCGGGGCCGTAACGGACAGGAGCAGCGGGTACCACCTGCTCGAAGACCTGCCGGCGCATTTCCACGGCGGACGCCCGCTCCCGGGCATCCGCCGGGGCGAGCCCGGCAGGAGAGAGCACCCCCTGCATGGTGCCGGCTTCGCGGAGCCGCATGGTGAGTGCGCGCGTATCCACTCCCTGGATTCCGGGCACCCCTTCGGCCGCGAGCCAGGCGCCGAGCGACCGGACCCCGGCATGGTGGCTGTACTGCGGTTCGTGATGCTGCACCACGAGCCCCTGGACCTGGATTCGTCCGGATTCGAAGGGTCCCTCGATGGAGCCTTCCGGGCGCGCGGGGGGAACGCCGTAGTTCCCCTGGAGCGGATAGGTCAGAACCAGGATCTGCCCCCGGTACGACGGGTCGGTGAGCGTCTCCACGTACCCGGCCATCCCGGTGTTGAACACGACTTCTCCGGCCACCGGTCGATCGAGGGCCGCACCGAACGAGCCGCCGGAAAATTCGGCGCCGTCCTCAAGGTGAAGCCGTATCCCGCCGCGTGCGGGGCGCATATCCGGTTCCGAACTCAAACGGCGGGAGATTCTATCAGTGGATGCCGGTTCTCCTGCCGTCAGGGTGGAGGATTCCCCGGGAGAAAGTAAGCTTGCCGGCCCACCTGGAACTACCCGCCGAGTCGCTGGCCGTCTTTCCGTTCAGGCCGAGGAGGCGAAGGGAACCCCATGACCCATCTGATCCACCGTCCCGCGTTTCGTCCGGCGAGGCGTCTCGGCCTGGCTTCGGCGTTCCTTGTCCTCTCGGTGTCACCGGGGTTCGCCGCGTCCACCGCAACGCAGTTGCTGCAGGATCCTCCGGTACTCCACTTCGTGGCGTCCGGCGAGTACGCCTTCTCCGCGGCGCGGATCACGGTGGACGTGCGCCTCGAGGAGGGCGCGCGCCTGAACGTGACCCTCACCTCCCCCTCGGGATCGAGCGAGAACCTCACGATGGACCGGGAGGGCAAGCGGTTTTCCTGGACGGGTCAACTGCGCGAAGCCGGCGCCTGGCGGGCCGAAGCGACGGTGAGCGGGGTGGGATCCCCGCGGTCGGCGAACGCGAGCGTCTCGCTCGAGGCGGGCGCCCCGACCTGTTCGCTGAGCATCAGCGCGCCCGAGCAGGCCACGCACTACCTGTCTGCCGAGTTCGTGGTGGACGCCTGTGGCTCCAGCGCGGTTACCGGCGACATTGCGACGCGCTACATCACTGTCACCCAGGACGGGGTGCAGATCTCCACCCTCGACGCCAGCGACCAATGCGAACGCCGCTTCATCCTCCCGGGGGACGGGAACTACGAGGCCACGGTGACGATCGCGGACGATCGAGGCGTCACCGCCACCTGCAGCAGCGCTGACGTTGGTGTGGACGCTCTCCACGCGCGCATTTGGCCTTCGCTTGATCTGGGCGGCGGCCTTTACCGCGCGATGCGTCCCGACATCATGTCCGACCCGTCCAGCCTGCTGGCCGGCGGCGCCGCTGCGCTCACGATCGCGCACCAGCCGGCCGAGGTGCGGACCCGCACGCTCATGCTGCGCGTTGCGGGCGGGCTCGCCCACAACCGCTGGGGGGGATCGTCGATTGACGTGATCCTCGCCCAGCAGACCGAGGGGGGATTCTTCGGGGCCGGCGCCGGGCTCTGGGCGCCGGGCGACCCGGACATCATGGACGCCGGAGTCTTCGCCACCGCGGGGTTCAACCTGCCTACTTACTACCAGGCCGGCCGGACGCAGATCTTCACCGAGTTGCGCCTGTTCGCACGGCACGTTACGGAGTTTCAGGACAACTTCTCCGGCGTCGTCGGAATCCGGTTCAACCTCAAGCGGACGCACGAACTCCGGGCTCGCTAGCGTTCCCGGGCTGCTGGCACGTTGCCTGGCCGTAGCCGGCTGGTTGCCTCGGTAGCGGCGCTCGTCCTCCTGCATCTCCTCGTGGCGCTCGCGCCGGCGGAGCCGCGGCTCTTCGGGACGCCCTTCGGGCTGGTTCTGGAAGTGGCCCTCGTGGGGCTGTCCACCCTCAGTCTGTGGGTTGGGGTGCGGGTGCTGTTGCCCGAATCCGAACGCGCCGGCGACGCGTCCGCTTCCGGCCGCTCGGGCACCGGCAACCAGGACCCCCAATGACGCTCGCGGTCGTCGCCCTCTATCTGGCCGCGGTCATCGGGATCGGGCTGGCGTCCCGGCTCGGCCTCGCGAGCGGGCCGGACCGCGCCGGGGAGGGGTATTTCCTGGCCGGGCGCTCGATCGGTCCGTTCGTCCTGTTGATGACGCTCTTCGGAACGAACATGACGGCCTTCACCATCCTGGGGGCCTCCGGCGAGGCCTACCGCCAGGGGATCCGGGTGTTCGCCCTCATGGCGACCAGCTCGGCGATCGTCATCCCGATGACTTTCCTCGTGATCGGGGTTCCCCTCTGGCGGTTCGGAAAGCGGTTCGGGTTTGCCACCCAGGCCGAGTTCTTCGAGGAACGCTACGGATCCTCCGGGCTGGGACTCCTGGTGCTCGGGGCGTCGCTGCTCTGGCTCGTCCCCTACGTGCTCATCGGAGTCAAGGGCGGCGGGGACGCCCTGGCCGCCATTGCCGGGACCGACGCCGCCATTCCGCCCTGGGCCGGCAGCCTGGTGATGTGCCTGGTGGTGCTGGTCTACGTCGTCCTCGGCGGCATGCGCAGCACCGCGCTCGTGAACACCTTCCAGACGCTCGTCTTCATCGGCGTCAGCGCCCTCGCGTTCTTCGTGATCACTGCCGGAATGGGAGGTTTCGCCTCTGCGATTGCCCGGCTCGGCGAGCAGTCCCCGGAACTCCTGGAGCTCGCCCGCTCGCCGCGGGACTGGATCCAGATCGCGACCTATCTCTTCGTGCCGCTGTCCACCTCGTGCTTTCCCCACATCTTCAGTCACTGGATGTCCGCCCGGAGCGCGGAGGCGTTCCGGTTGCCCGTGCTGGCCTATCCCGCCTGCATCGCGGCCGTCTGGTTCCCCTCGGTTGTGCTCGGAGCCCTGGGCCGGCTGGATGTCCCCCAGGACGCGGCGGGGCCGGTCATCATCCTCTTGATCCGCGAGCACTCCGGCAGCGTGCTCGCGGGCCTGCTGGCGGCCGGGGTGTTCGCGGCGATCATGTCGTCGCTCGACTCCCAGACCCTGGCCGTGGGAACGATGCTCACCAGGAACGCGGCGGCGCGCGTCCCGCGGTTCGCGTCCTGGAGCCAGAGCCGTCAGGCCCTGCTCGGCCGGGTCTTCGTGGCCGGATTCCTGGTCGTGGTGTTCGTCCTCAGCCTGGTCTCCACCCAAACGATCTTCAGCCTGGGGATCTGGGCGCTCTCGGGCTTCTCGACGCTGTTTCCCGTGCTCGTCGGTGCGATCTACTGGAAACGGAGCACCGGAGCCGGTGCGGCCGCGGCGATCCTGAGCGGACTCCTGGTCTGGACGTACTTCTTCGTCTCCTCCGAAGGAGCTCCGGGTTGGACCATCGCCGAGAGCGGCGTCGAACCGGCCGCCGCGGTCGTTCTCGTCTCCGCGCTGGCCCTGGTGGTGGTCTCCCGCCTCACCGCCCCTCCGGACCAAGACCGTCTCCACCGCTTCTTCGCGCAGGTTCGGAGCGCCGGCCTCCGGCCGGCATCGACCGCCGAGAGGCGGTCGAAATCGCACCCCCCAACCGCCCCCACAGGAAGAGCCGGAGGGGACCCTTCCTCGCTGTTGACGGGGTAACGGCTTGGAACGCCGGCTTCAAACGGCCCCCCCCGCCCCCAAGCGGCGCGGGACCGCCGCCTCCCGCCGCCGCCCGCTGCCCAAGAGCGCAGCGGAACCGGCACCCCCCAACCACCCCGACAGGAAGAGCCGGAGGGGACCCTTCCTCGCCGTTGACGGAGTAACGGCTTGGAACGCCGGCTTCAGCCGGCACCCGCTGCGCGAGAGCGCAGCGGAACCGCACCCCCCAACCACCCCGACAGGAAGAGCCGGAGTGGACCCTTCCTCGCCGTTGACGGGGTAACGGCTTGGAACGCCGGCTTCAGCCGGCACCCGCTGCGCGAGAGCGCAGCGGAACCGCAACCCCACCCACCTTCACGGCCCACCCGGTACGGGAACGCCGACCTTCGGGCCGCCGCTCCCGGGGGCGGTCGGCGAACACGCTGAGCCCCTCGCGGTAGCGGTCGCAGACGATCACCGTGCCGGGCCGGAGCTCGCCGAACAGCTCCGCCGCCGCCTCGACGCTCCGGCTCGCGTCCACAAGAAAGCGCACCGCGCCGTGCGGGAACGGGGGAGTCTGCGACGTTCCAGGAGGGAACGGTATGGCACCGTAACGCGATGATAAACCGTCATGTCAGGGGAATGTCAGGACACTCTGCGGACCCCTGTGGAACGGGCAGACTGCGGCCCTCCTCGCCGCGCTCCGGCTCGAACTCCGAGCTGCTCACCGCCGGTTGGCGGTAGCCACCCGCGCCCCCACGAACGCGAACGCCTCGGCGGACGCGTCGTAGGCGTGCTCGATCCGGTTCCTCGTCCCGGCGGAGCACCGACCGCACGCCGCCAGCCGTCGCCGTTGGGAGCGTGCCGACCTGAGGGGAAAGGTCGGGATCGCCGAACACCTCCGGGTCGCGGTTCGCCGCACCCTGGAGGAGCAGGCGAGCCCGCATTCGCCTCCCGGTTCCCCACCTGGACATCCTCCGAGACGTAGCGGCGGCCGAGCGGCACGGGCGCGTCGTAGCGGAGCCGCTCTTCGACGGCGTCAGGAATCCGTGCCGGCCGCTCCCGAAGGAGTTGCAGTTGCTCGGGGAATTGGAGCAGCGCGCACGGGCCGTTGCCAATCAGGTCCCCGGGCCGCTGGCAACCCGCCATGAGTAACCGGCGCAGCGTGGCCGGGATTTCCACGTCGGCCGCTCTGGCCGTCCTTCCCCGACTCCACCGGGAGAGAAACGTGTGGCGTGGCTTGACGCGGGTTCAGGGTGGGGAGTTGTCCCGGTGGACAGGGAAGCTCCGGCCGCTGCTGCGGCGGACGCGAATGTCCAGGTATTGCAACCCACGAAATACATAACTGGGTTTATGGAGGGGCTCACGCGCGCCGAACCGGATACTGCCGAAGCGCTCCAGCAGACCCTCCAGCACGACGCGTCCGATGAGGCGCGCCAGCGGAGCCCCCAGGCAGCGGTGGATTCCCTGCGCAAAGGAGAGGTGGCCGGCGCCCTTCCGGGTGACATCGAGGGTGTCGGGGTCGCGGAACACCTCCGGGTCGCGGTTGGCCGCGCCCTGGAGGAGGACGACCTGCGAGCCCGCTTTCGCCAGCCGGTTCCCGACCCGGACATCCTCGTTGACGTAGCGGCGACCCAACTGCACGGGTGCGTCATAGCGGAGCAGCTCCTCAACGGCATCCGGAATCAGGTCGGGGCGCTCTCGAAGAAGTTGCAGTTGCTCGGGGTGCTCGAGGAGCGCGTGCAGGCCATTGCCGATGAGGTCGGTGGGCGGATCGCAACCCGCCATGAGCAACAAGCGCAGGGTGGCCAGGATTTCTGCGGCGGTCATCGTCTGGCCGTCCTGCTCGGCGCGGGTGAGCCTGGAGACCAGGTCGTCCGCGGGGTCGTCCCGGCGCGCCTCGACGATCGGCGCGAAGTAGCGGTCGAACTCGTGCATGGCCTCGACGGTCGACCGCAGTTGGTCGCGCTTCAGGCTTGGTTCGCTTATGCGCTTGATTCGTTGCGCCCACGCGTCGAACTGCCGGCGCTTCTCGGAAGGCACGCCGATCATCTCCGCGATCACAACCACCGGCAGCGGCGTCGCCAGCGTGGACATCAGGTCGAATTCGCGGGGGTCGCGAGCCCGGTCCAGCATGGCGTGCACCGTGTCGCGGATCCAGTTCTCCATCTCTTCCATTCGGTGCGCCGTGAACGCGTGCTCGGCCAGCCCGCGCAGGCGCGTGTGGTCGGGAGGGTCGAGCCTGGGAAGCGTGTGGTCGAGTTGCCGGCGGGCGCCCGAGAGCCGCGACCTCCGGCCTCCCCCGGCCCTCTGGACGCTCCCGAAACGCCGGTGGTCGCGCAGGACCTCGTCAACATCCTGGTATCGCGACAGGACCAGCATCCCGGTGAGCGGGCTGTAGTGGCAGGGGTCACGCTCGCGGAGTCGCCGGCAGGCGGGATACGGATCGGCGAGGTAGTCCGGATCGAACGGGTTCCACACGACACCCGACTGGATGCGTTCCTGCAGCAGACGCGCCCGAATATAGATTGGCGCGATGCCGGAGCGGAGGGCGTCGCGAAGTGTCATGGGAGTCTCCTGACCACCTGCTGTCAGCTTGCGGGCCGGCGGGCCGCCGCGTGCGCTCGGGGGGGCGAACCGAGGAAGAAAGCAGCCACCACGGACAGCGCGACGGCGACCGCGCAGATGGTGAGGGTGTCGCCGACGGCGCTGGCCAGGGCGGATCGCAGGGCATCGAGCAGCGCATCCGGCAGCCCGAGGGCCGCAACTTCCGCCCGATCCAAAAGAATCGCCGGGTCTTCCCGTATGGCCTCAAGCTGCTCGGGGGAGCCGACACCACGCGCCGCGTCGCTGACCGCCGTCTCCATCTCGGCAGAGAACCTGACCGCCATGGAGGCTCCCAGGGCCGCCAGGCCGAGCATGCCGCCGACCTGCCGGTAGAACTGCACGGCGGCGGTCGCGATGCCCACGTTCTCGAAGGGAACGGTGTTCTGGACCGCCAGCAGTACGGTGGCCAAAACGCCGCCCAGGCCAACCCCAACGACGGCGACGGACGCCGCCGCACGGGCAATACCCGCACCGGGGTCGACGGTGGCGATCAGATACACGCCCACGGCCATCAATCCCGTGGCGGCGACGCCCACGAACCGGTAGCGCGGGTTGCGTTTCGAAAGGAACCTGGCCGACAGGACCATGGCCAACACCATGGAGAGCACCATTACGGTCAAGAAGGCGCCGCTGCCGGTCGCCGATACCCCCAGGCTCGCCTGGAAAAGCAGGGGCACGAAGATCACGCTGGCGTACAACGCCGACCCCGCGAGAAACACCATCGCCAGCGAAGCCGCCACCACGGGCTCCCGGTAAATCTCCATTGGCATGATCGGAGACGCCGCCTTCGATTCCACGACCACCAGTCCCACCGCCATCGCCATCCCGAACGACAGCAGACCGATGATCTGCGGGGAGCTCCACTCGTATTGAACGCCGGCCCACGTCAAGGCCAGCAGTATCGCCGCGACGGCAAGGGCCAACGCCGCCATGCCAAGGTAGTCGGTGGAGCGGCGCTCCTCTTCGGATTCGATCTTCGGGTAGACCCGGGCGATCAGCAACAGCAGGGGCAGGCCCAGCGGAAGGTTCAAGAAGAAGACCCATCGCCAGGACACCTGCTCGGTGAGGTAGGCCCCCAGCAGAGGTCCGATCAGCGCGGCCATGCCGAACACGAGGCTGTTCAATCCATGCTGCTTGCCGCGCTCCTCCGGCGGAAAAAGGTCCGCGACGGCGACGAATCCCAGGGCCAGCATCGCGCCGCCTCCGATGCCCTGCACCGCGCGCGCCGCCGCCAGTTGGTGCATGGTCAGGCTGAAGCCGCACGCGGCGGAGGCGACGAGGAAGACGGCAATGCCCAGGACGAAGATGAGTTTGCGGCCGTGAATGTCGCCGAGGCGGCCGGAGATGGGAATGGTGATGGCGGAGGCGAGGACGTAGCTGGTCGCCACCCACGTATAGCTCTCGAACCCGCCCAGGTCGGCGACGATGCCGGGCAAGGCCGTGGCTACGATGATCTGGCCGAGTGAGGCGAGGAACAGGGCCAGCACGGCGCCGGCCATGGTCAGCGCTTTCTGTCGTTCGGGCAGGTGCACCGCAGCGCGGCCGCCAGCCGCCCGGTCCGGCGTCACGCGGAGGTTTCCGAGTGGGACGAGGCTTGAAGGTAGCGGTCGGCCTCGTCGGCCGCGCGGATGCCGGTCATCAGGGCGCCATTCACATTGGCGATCATGTGCAGGTAGTCGCCCGCCAGAAAAAGGCCCCGAACCCCCGGAAACCCTTCGGCGCGCAGCGTTTCGATGCGCCGCATCATCCCTCCGTCGGGGAGGACCACGGCCTCCTCCCAACGATACACACGAGTGAACAGCGGTTCTTCGGGCATCGCCGGGGCGTAGCGGCGGATTTCATCGAGGACCGTGCGTTTGATCTCCTCATCGTCAAGCCCGATCAACTCGCGGGAAGCCTCCTCCGACGGATAGGCGTGAATACAGCCGTAGCCCTCCGGCGCGGACAACGGGGAACCGACCGTGCTGTCCAGGAAGCAATCCAGCAAGGACTCGCCCTTCCGCTGCAGCATGAAGAAGTAGTGGCCGTTCGGGAGGGGGTGGCGGTCAACCCCGAAAACGACGTGACAACAGCAGGAGTACCGAACGGACTCGAGGAACTCCCGCGTCCGGCCCGGAAGTCCGGGAAGGATTCGCAGCGCGGCGGGCGCCGTCGTGGCGCAGATCACGGCGCGGGCTTCCAGAAAACCGTCCCGCGGCGTCACGACGCCGCGAACCGCGCCGTCGCCGACCAGGACCCGCTCCACCGGCGCGCCCAGGCGCGTCACGTCCTCACAGGCCTTCGCCAGCCTCCGGGAGAAGTAGCCCATCCCGTACTCCGGCATGCGAAGCGTGTGTTGCCGCTCCAGAAAAGCCATCCAGAGCATCATCATCCCGTTCAACGCGCCGATGCGTTCCGGAGTGCTCAACGTGATGCTGGCGACGGCGAAATCACCGAACTCGTCAAGGAACTCCTGTCCAACGTTCTTGCGGCACCATTCCGCGCACGTTTCCTCGACATCCAGATCGAGCAGACTCAGGTAGTCGCCGGACTGGAAGTCGGCCTTGCGCTTCCTCAGGAGCCGGGCGAAGCGGCCGAACTGCGCGAGCCCCCGGGGAGAGAAGAGGGAGCGGGACAGCAGAGTCCTGACGTTGTCGGGATGAAGGAAGGCTGAGGGATTCATGACCCCCGTTTTCTGCTTGCGGCTGTTGTAGACCGTGGCAATGGCCGAAACGGGGGAGCGATCGAACCGGACGTGCAGTTCCTTCGCCAGCCCGAGGGCCGCGGTGTAGGCGGTGGAGAAGAGCTGCGCCCCGGTATCGACGTGAAAATCCCCGATCACCTCGCCGGCCATCCGCCCCCCCGCGCGGTCCGAAGCCTCCAGCAGGAGCACGGAGATCCCGCGTTTGCGGAGTTCATGGGCCGCCGACAGTCCCGCGGCGCCACCTCCAATCACGATCACCGGCGGCTCAGACATCGGGTCCCGACCTCCTTGCGGGTGCGGATGCGGGACCCGGGCGCGCCACCGGATCCCTGCCTCGGCCGAAGCGGTCCGGCCCCGTCCCCATCACGCGATGCCCCTGGACAGCCGGTAGCCGAGGCGGGACGAGGCGGAAAAGGCATTGGCGAGACTGAAGAAGGGGCGCGGTCCCGGGAGAAACTCGTACGCATCCAGATCTTCGAAGGCGGCGACCAATCGCGCCATTGCGACCTCCACCAGGCGTCTGCTCAGTTGGTCGGTGTGGCCCAGCAGGCCGAGGGAGACGACCAGGATCATGAGACATGTCAGCATGTTGCGCCGGTAGAGGTCCCAGCACTCCTCGAACGTGAGATGTCTTGCTCCCATGCTCGCCACGATGTCGCGGTACTCGGCCACCGCCTCGCGTTCGATCTCCCGGCGCACTTGCGGCGCAACGCTGCGCGCCATGAAGTACGAGACGTCAAACGGACCGCTGGCGATGCCGCTGACCTGCCAATCGATCACGATGATGTCGTCCGGGCCACCGCTGCCGTAGAAGAGGTTGGGCAGGTAATAGTCGCCGTGGATGAAGGTCCTGGGCCTCTCTCCCACGTCGCGCAGGTAATCGGAGACCCTCGGTCCGAAGGCTTCGGCAAACCGGTTCAGGTCGTCCGAGAACAGGTGTCCGAAGTGCTTGAGAGCCGGGGCGAGGTATCTCAGGTAGGCGAGCTGCGACAGTATCCGGGTCTTCCGGTTGAGAGCGTCGTGAAAGCCCGGCCCCGGCTGGTCGGAGTAGTTCTCCCAATACCGGCCGTGCAGCTTCGCAATGGTGCGCACGGCGCCCCGTGCCTGCGCTGCGGTTGCGCCCGCCTCGACCGGCACCATCTCGCTGCCTTCCAGGTCCTCCAGCACGAGCACGAAATCCTGGTTGCCGCCCCGGCAGTCACCGTAGAGCAGCGCGGGCGTTCGGAACGGCAGACGATGGGCAACATGGCGGTAGAAGTCGTACTCCCGCCGGTAGAACTTCAGGCTGGTGGACACCCGGCGGGTCCTGGATACCGGACTGGGCAACTTGACGACAACGCTCTCAAAAGGGGCGGCAGCTTCCCTCCAGCTCATCCGGCAGCGCAGCAGTTCCGCCTGCATGCCCATTTCGGATCCGATCCTGCTGACGGTCATGGCTTCGATGGGCGGCAAACCGGACGCGCCGCCCGCAGCCAGGGCCTCCTGCATCCACGCGGGAGTGATGGCGTCCGGACTGGCCGGAATCGGAGGGTTGGGGGGCATGGTTGACCGGCTTTCCAGAGCTTGGCTCAGCTCACCTCTGTCGGGTAAAGGAGCGTTGGCATTGTCGAGGAGGCGCCGCGCATCCTGGCTGCCCGGCCGGCTAAGTTGACGGAACGGCTCGCATCAGCTCGTCCACCGCTGCAATGCCGCTCGCGGCGGCGCCGTTGACCGAAGGGATGTGCATGTAGTCGCCCGCGAGAGCCAGTCCCCGAACCTGCTTCGGCAGGCTCCCGCGTGCCCGGGCGATTGCGGTCAAAGCGCCGCCGGGCATGAGGCACACGGCCTCCTTCCAGCGATATACCCGCGCGAACCGCGGTTCCTGCATGCCTGGCGAGTAGCGACGGATCTCGTCCACAAAGCGTTGGCGGAGATCCGCATCCGGAAGCTGCGCGAGGGACTCGGCGCGATCGCTTGCCGACTCGGCGTGGATCAACCCCCCGGACGGCGCCACCTGCGGAGATTTGACGGCAGCGTCGCTGTAGCTCACGATGAACGACTCCTCGCGACGCGGCAAGGCGACGAAATAGCATCCGTCGCGCAACGTCGGCCGGTCGACGCCGAATACCACGCGGCAGGTGGACGAGTAGGTCACCCGCCCGAGCGTACGGTCGATGTCCGCCGGTAGATCCGGCAGCAGGCGGCGCGCCTCGGTGGCGGGCGTGGCGCAGATGATCCCGTCGGCGGCGACGAAGCCGCTGTCGGTCTGCACTCCGGCCACCGCGCCGTTCCGGATGACGGCGCGCTCCACCTTGGTGGAGAGTCGTATCCGGTCGGCGACAGTGTTGACGAGGGCCTCGGTGAACTGCCCCATCCCGCGTTCGGGAGTGAGCATGTCGCCGGGCTCGAAGTTGAAACCCCAGAGCAGGGCCATTCCGTAGGCGGCGCCCACGTCTTCGGGCTCGGCGAGGGTCAGGGCCCGTATGCTCGAGCCCCCCAGCCCCTCGAGCGCTTCGGGGCCGGCATTCGTCCGGATCCAGTCGGCGATGCTCGTGTCCGCGTCATGCGCCAACGCCCGCGAGGGGTCGGCCAGGCTCAGGTCGGCGGCATGGCGGCGGAGCCTCCATTCGAGTCGGACGGACTGCCACAGGCTCCGGGGCGGAAACGCCCTGAAGGCGAGCAGCGTCCTCAGGGTCCTCCACTTGTCGTCCCGGTCGAAGACCCGGAATCCACCCCGGCTCCAGATCCCCGCTCGGCGACTGACTGCGCGAACCGGGACGTCGAGTTCGCGACAAAGCCGAAGTGCGGTGTCGTACGCCGCCGTGAATACCTGCGCGCCGGTGTCGATCCGGCATCCCTCCACTTCCTCAACGGCGATGCGCCCACCGGCGTGGCCGGCCGCCTCCAGCACCGTGAAATCGACGCCGCGTTTGCGCAGCTCCCAGGCGGCGGAGAGTCCGGCGGCCCCCGCGCCGACGACCACCACCCTCACGGTGCTACCGGCTTCCCCGAGATTGCCGGATTCAGCCGGGGTGCGTCGACCGGGTAGCCGAGTCCCCCGATGCCCGGAGGAGCGTTTCTTCCACGGGTATCACCGGGAGTATTGCTACCTGCCGCTGCGGGTCTCGATCGGGCGACAGCCGGTGCCGGTGCGGATATGGAGCGCAGCGCGGGACGCGGCGGCGGGGGGGGGGGGGGGACGCGGGGGGGGGGGGGGTGAGGAAGACCGGGGTTGGCTGCTGGACCGTCTGCGGGAGGCGTGGCCTTCGATCCGGATCATCCTGCGGACCGACTCCGGCTCCGGCCGGGCAGGCGCCCGCCGCCACCCCCCGGGGCCAGGGCGATCCGTTATCGGGCGGTCACTCCTCCGATCTCCGGACCTGCCTGCACGCGAACATCCGGCCAGGCCGACGTTGAATGTACTCCTGTCATCCATTTGGTACCAAACAACATTTATAGCAGATCATGTATGATCTTTTGATCCCACTACGATCCCCTTTAGGTGATAATTGGGTGATACTCAGTCGGCGTCGGCCCTCCTCCAGGATCGCCCCGACGCGGCGATCGGGCGCCCCGGCGGGGAGGGGCGCAGATTCGGACCGGGTTGTTCGTTGGCGCGCCCCGACATCATGGAGACCGTGGGCTGGTTGGCGGAGGCGAGCCTCGGAGCGCCCGTTGGATCCCTCGCGAGAGCAACCGGACGCGTGGTCAGGTCATCATCCGGTGCTCCACCGTCGCGAGCGCCGGCACGACGATCAGCAGGACCGCCGTACCGAACACGATTCCGAACCCCACTGAAACCGCCGGGGGAATGAGGTACTGCGCCTGGAGGCTCCTCTCGAACATGAGCGGCGCCACGCCGAGAAAGGTGGTCAGCGAAGTGAGGAAGATCGGACGGAAGCGCGCCTTGGCGCCGGCGAGGATGGCTTCCCGGCCCGGCATGCCACGGCGCCTGCGTTCGTTGATGGAGTCGATCATCACGAGCGAATCGTTCACGACGACGCCGCTCAGACCAACGATGCCGAACAGCGAGAGGAAGGACAGATCGAGCCCCAGGATGAGGTGGCCCCACAAGGCGCCCACGATCCCGAACGGGATGGCGGCCATGACGATCACGGGCTTGGTATAGGAGCCGAGCGGGATCGCCAGGAGGGCATAGATCGCCAGCAGAGCGAGTGCGAAGCCGCTGCCGAGCGCGCCGAGGGACTCGACCTGTTCCTGGCGTTCGCCCCCGAAGCTGTAGGCCAGGCCCGGGTTGCGGCGCGCCAGCTCCGGGAGGACCGATGCGCCGAGGAGGCGCGTGATCTCGTCGCCCGTGACGACGCCGGCAACCACGTCGGCGGTGACGGCGAGGACGCGCTGGCCGTCCTTGCGCCTGATGGTGGTGGGCGATCTGCCGAACTGCACCGACGCAACGCGCGGTAGCGGAACCGCGTCGCCGGCCGGGGTCCGCACCAGCATCCCCTCCAGGTCGGCGATGGTGTTGCGGTCCGCCTCCGGGACCCGGACGTAGACGCGAACGTCCTCGCGATCGCGCTGCACCCGCAGGACTTCCTGGCCGAAGAAGGCGGCGCGGACCTGCCGGGCGAGGCCATCGAGCGTGAGTCCCAGGGTCCGTGCTTCGGGCAACACGTCGAGCTGGATCTCCCGGACTCCCTCGTTCTGGTCGGCCTGGACCTCGACGACACCGGCGATCGCCCGGAGCCTCGCCATCAGGGTGTCGGCAATCGCCGCCAGCCGGCGCGGGTCCGGATGGGACAGTTCGACATGGACCGGGGCGCCGAGGCTGAGCACGTCGGCCGAGACGGTGAGGGACTTGACTCCCGGCAGCGAACCGAGTTCCTCGCGCCATTCGTCTTGAAGCTCGGTGGCGGAGATGTCCCGCCGGTCGGCGCTCACGAGTTTGAACTCGACCGCCGCGACGTTGGCCCGCGGGTTGGTTTCGTCGGTGGCCGCGCCGCCGAGCCCGCTCTGGCGTGCCGGCAGGCCGAGCGTGACGTTCACGCCCGAGAGGATGGCCCCGGAATCCTCGCCACGGCGGGATGAGAGTCGCTCGATCGCCCGGTGTCCCGCCGCCTCCACGGTCCGGACCACGCCGGAGGTTCGATGGGCCGGAGTGCCTTCGGGCATCTCCAGGCTGGCGGTCACCAGATCCCCTTCGAGCGAAGGCAGGACATCGAACTTCATGATTCCGGCCGGAATCACGGCGACGGTGACGATGACCGCGGCGACCGCCGTCGCGATCACCGCTCCGGGCCGGCGGGTGGCGAAGCGCAGGATGCGGTCGAGAGGACCCTCCACGAACCGCCCCAGGGCGCCGGCCACGCCGGCATGGATCCGGGCGGCCACCAGGCGGACCCTCCCCGGGGACCGGGACGCGACCCGGACGGGCGCGAGGTGATGCGGGAGAATCAGGAGGGATTCGAGCAGCGACAGCAGCAGAACCGCGATGACAATGACCGGGATTTCGCCGAACAACCTTCCGAGAGCGCTCGGAATGAACAGGAGCGGGCAGAACGCGGCCACCGAGGTGAGGACCGCGAAGATCACCGGCCTCATGACCCCGCGGGCGCCGCCGATGGAGGCGGCGACCGCCGGCGCCCCCCGCTGGCGTTCGGCGAAGATGTTCTCGCCGACGACGATCGCATCGTCGACGACGATCCCCACGGCGAGAATGAAGCCGAAGAGGGACAACTGGTTGATGGACGATCCGGAGATCGCCATGACCGCAAAGGTGCCCACGAAGGACACGCCGATTCCGATCGCGACCCAAAACGCCAACCGCAGCTCCAGGAACAGGGCCAGGGAGACCAGAACCAGGACCAGCCCCAGGAGTCCGTTCTCGACCAGGAGCCCGAGACGGGATCTCACGGTGTCGCCGTCGTTGTTCCAGATATCGAGCTGCACACCTGCGGGGAGCGAAGGCCTCACTTCCGCCTCGAGGTGATGCTCGACGGCGTCCACGATCTCCAGAATCTTCTCGTCGGCGGTCCGGAAGACCTCGACGTAGGCCGCCGGCAGCCCCCGGTAACGCCCGGCGATGGGCGCATCCCGGAAGCCGTCTCGCACCTCGGCGATGTCGCCCAACCGCACGACCGCGCCGTCGGTCCCGGCCAGGACGATGATCTCCTCGAAATCCTGCCGCGTGTACTTCAGCCCGGTCGTTCGGATCCGCACCTCCTCGTCGGGGGTGTCGATGCTTCCGGCCCCAACGTCCCGCGAGCCCGCCCGCACCGCGCTGGCGATGTCACCGAGGGTGAGGCCGAGCGCGCGCAGGCGCGGGAGCGGCGCCTCGATTGAAATCTCGTAGTCGCGAATGCCGGTCGTCTCCACATACGAGACCTCGGGCAGTGCGGAGAGCCCGTCCTCGGTCCGGTAGGCGAGTTCCTTGAGGGTGCGCTCGGGGGCATCGCCGTAGAGCACGATGCGAATGACGCTTTGCCGGTTCGTCACCTCAGCCAGCTCCGGGCGCTCGGCGCCGACCGGGAACGTCTGAATCCCGTTGATCCGGGCCTCGACATCGCCAAGGAAGCGGCGGACATTCCAGCCCCGATCGACTTCCGCAACGAGCAGCGCGCGGCCCTCAACGGCCGTCGCCCGGGTCCGTTTCAATCCCTCGACCTGCTCGATCTGCTCTTCGATCTTCAATAGGACCGACTGCTCGACCTCGTCCGGGGTGGCGCCGGGATACGAGACCGAGACGGACACGCGGTCCATCGAAACCTCCGGGACGAACTCCTGCGGCAGACTCGCCAGCGAGAAGAAGCCGGCGAAGAGGATGAACGCAAGCAGGAGGTTGGCGGCGACGCGGTTGCGGGCCATGTAGGCGATGGGCCCACGTCCCCCCGCGGGCGGAACCCGTCGCGCGGGCTCCCTCGGGGCTCCGGAGTCGCGCTCGCTCACTCGGGGCTCTCAGGTCTCGCTCTCGGAACGCGTCCAACGCCTGCGGGCGCCAACCTGCCCGGCCGCTTTCGTGCCGCCATTGGCGCACTCGAGGTCTGCGCGGCGCCTTCGGCGACTCGGCCGGGGCTCCCGGGCATGAGGACTCCGGGCCAGTGACCGCGGAAGCGCGTATTCCCGTTCCCGTGCTCCGCTTCCCGGTCGGATGACACGCAATGATCGTCGTGGAAGGCCAGCACGTCCTTTCCGCGGCGGCGGTCGTCCCGACGGTGGCGCGCCGGGCACGGCCTCATCGTCGCTCGAAATCCCGATCGGGTATTCCATCGCGAAGCCCTCCGATTCCATCGCTGCGGCCCGACCGCGGAAGCATCGGTACATCCCGAGGATCCGGGATGACGATCCAGAGGAGCCTGGCGGCGATGGCAGGATATTCTGGTGCGCGGTTCCTCCCAAAGCGACACAATGTCCTCCCAATCGCCCGACTCGGACCGACTGTACACCGGAGAGCGTGATATCGGCGCGATACTGGAAGACCGTAGCAAGAATAGGATGTGGCGCTGATGTCCGTGCCTCGCCGGATTCCAATGGCGTCAGGATGACCTGGGCGGAGTGGCGCGCGGCGCGGAAGGCCCGTGGGAAACCGCAACCGGGTCGCGATGAAAACGCTGGCCGTCCCCTACCGCTACGAGGGCGGCGTGGATCGCATGGGCTCAGCGCTCGGGCTCCGGCAGTCCGGCTCCGAGCGGATCGGCGACTGTCCCGCGTGCAAGGGCTCTGAGACGTTCGTGGTCCGGTCCTCCCACGATGGCAACGCGGCGCCGGTCCTTTGCGTCTGCCGAAGAGGCTGCACCGGCTCGGGGCCGGTCGGAGAAGAGGAATCACACGCCACCAACGACACGGCGCAAATCAAGGCCCATCCAGCAGGGCCGACGGGGGGCTGGCCGCGATTCGTCAATCTCGTTGCGTTCGGGTCCGCTCTCACCGTAGCCCGGCGCTCTGAGCCGCCGCGCCGGGGTTCCTGACCAAGCGCGAAGCGGGGCGGGCTCCCACGAGCAATGCACCCGCGGCGGGGGCGCCTCGGGGCCACTCTACGGATCTACAGCCCCGAAACCCGGCGCTTCATTCGCCGCTCTATTCGTAGTGCGGGGTCGCTCCCGGCCCGCGCCTGCGGCGCGAATGACCCCTGCGGGAAGGCTACTCCAGACTGCTGATCCACAGGCGGAGGAGTGTGGCGGAAGCGTCCCCGTTTTTCGTCAAGAGTCGGCCACGGGCGGCGCACACCGATTCCTTGAAGCCCGCGGACGCAGAGGCCAAGCAGGAAGCGCGGCGCCGGGAGAACCGGTCGCTGTCGGGGTTCTCGGAGTGTAGAAAGGAAGCACGGCCCATGAGTCACTTATTTGTTACCAAGAAATACTACAAACTCGTCCAATAATCACGCATAAGAGCGTACCATGATGTCTTCGTCGTACACCAATAACCGAACCCATGGAGAACGGAGTCCCTTCCGCGTATGTGGAAGGCCATGTCAAGGCTGCTGCCATCGACAAGAGGCGAGCCGATATCTACATCCGGCACACTCGGATCGGCGATCCCCTGGCGGACGCGGCGGTGAAGGACCTCGCCTTGCTGCCACGAGCCGAGGCGTCGCGGTTCATCCAGGCAGGCATGGACCAGAACGAGGACGTTTTTCGCAACGCGCCGGAGTCGCTGCGCGATCTCTTCTCCGAACCCGAACCGCCCTGGCTCGACTACGATGCCTTCCGGCCGGGCACCCGCGCCTTCCTGGCCAATGTCGTCAACGTCTTCGTCGCGTTCGTTGCCGGGACGCTGATCGACGGCTTCTCAACGCTGATCAGCGAGTCCTTCTTCCAGACCGGGCGCGTCTTTGACTACGGCGTCAGGCGGCTCAGGCAGAACAACCGGCACCAGGTGGAGATCTTCTGGCCGGAGGGGCTGCATCGGGACGGCGAAGGCTGGAAGCTGTCGGTCCGAATCCGGTTGGTTCATGCGCAGGTCCGGTATCTGCTGAGCCAGTCCCCGGAATGGGACTTCAAGAGCCACGGGACACCGATCAGTGCCGCTCACATGGGCTTTGCACTCGCCTGTTTCTCTGCGAGGACGCTGAAGCACTCCGAGACCCTGGGTGCGGTCTATACCCAGGAGGAGCGAGAGAGCTTCTGCGCCGTGTGGCGCTATGCCGGACATCTCATGGGCGTTCCCGACGCCATGCTCTACACCGACGAAGAGGACGCTCTGAGGTGGTACGAAATCGGTTCTGCCTGCGAGCCGCCGCCCGGCGAACATGCTGTCATCATGGTCCATGCGCTGATCAACTCCGCGCCCCTGGTCGTGGGGACCACGGATCCCGCCGCGCGGGCGAAGTTGGTCGAGAAGACCATCTACCCCGTCTGCCGCTTCCTGATCGGCAAGGACCTCGCGGACAAGCTCAATATCCCGAAGAGTGGAAGGCTCAGGATGCGGCTCGCGCTGTTGGAGTTCCGCTTGGACAACGCGCTCGGCAAACTCCTGCGCAGAGGCAACAACGGGTTGGTGGCCGCCTTCGGCGCGTCGATGTACGAAGACGTGGGGCTGCGCTACGACATGCCTGACCATGTGCGCGCCGACGAGTCCTCGTATTGGTAGTCGCCCTCGTCCTCGCGGGAGTGCTCGTGCTCAGGCTGCTGGTTCTGGCGCGGGCAGTTATGGAGTACAACGCCTTCACCCGGTTGGTACGGGAAATGGAGCGGACGATTCGGGAGACACCCGCCGATCACTTCGATGATCCAGCCACGTGGTCTGGGCTCCCGCGCAGGACCTCGACACCCGGACGCACCGGCACTGCGGAGTCGCGGATGGCGCCATCAGCCCGGAGTAGCCTTCCCGCAGGGATCGTTTGCGCCGCAAGCGCGAGCTACGAACCCGCCTGCGGGCCTGCAGCCCGCGCGCCGGCCGTGTCTGCTGTGGGGGTAGCTGGCGGAACCGCACCAGGCACATCGCGTTCACGGCCAAGACGGCTTGGAACGCCGACTTCAGTCGGCACCCGCGGCCCGAGAGGGCCGCGGAACGGATCACGCCAATCACGTTCAAGAGCGTCCACGTTGCGAACGCCAGGGT
>MPMW01000035.1 GCA_002238705.1 Acidobacteria bacterium bin61
CATCGCCGCGGCGGGTGCGCTCACGGTCCAGACGACCGTCCTGCTCAGCGCGCAGGACATCGACGCGGCCGTAGCGAAATCCAAGTCCGTCCAGTACCGTCTCCCCGGCGCCTGACACCCGAAAGCGCCCGGGAGCGCCGGCCTCCGGCCGGCAGCGCTCCGCTCCCTGTGCAGACGGCACGACCGGTACGGGAACGCCGACCTCCGGTCGGCACCGCGGGCCGCAGACGAGCCGAACGCTCACTGCTGTTCGCGCTCGCGGCGTTGGTCCACGCCGCCGCCTGCGCCCCCCCTCCCGACCCCACCTGGACCCTCGACGGCGAAGCCTTCGGCACCCGCTGGACGGTCCGCATCCGCGGTGCGGAAACGAACGGCGATGAGGTCCGCGCGGCGATCGAAGCGGAACTCGATGCAGTGGACCGCAGCATGTCGAACTGGCGGGCGGATTCGGAGATCTCCCGCCTGAATGCGTCGGAGTCTTCGGAACCGTTGCCGGTTTCCGATCCCCTGGCGCTGGTGCTGGAGGGCGCGCTCGAGGTCCATGAGGAATCGGGCGGGGCGTTCGACATCACCGTCGGCCCCCTCCTCCGTTTGTTCGGCTTCGGCCCCGGCGGCGATCCGGCCTCCACGGCGCCCGCTCCGGCAGAGGCCCGGGCCGCCCGCGCCCGGGTGGGCAGCGAGCTGCTTTCCCTGGAGCGGTCGAACGGACAGGCGACCGTCCGGCGACACGTTCCGGGCGTCGAACTGGACCTCTCCGGGATCGCCAAGGGATATGCAGTGGACCGGGTCGCCACCGTGCTCACGGAACGCGGGTTCGCCGAGCACCTCGTCGAGGTCGGCGGCGAAATCCGGGCGACGGGCGCGTGGACGCTCGGCGTTCAGGACCCCACCGGCGGCCTGGCCACCGCGATCCACCGTTCGTTTCCGGTTCGGAACCTCGGGATGGCCACCTCCGGCGGCTACCGGGATTTCCGCGCGGCCGCCGGCGAAGGGGAGGGACGCTTCTGGACCCACATCCTGGATCCTCGAATTGGCCGCCCGGTCGAGCGGCGGACCGGCTCGGTGACCGTGCTCGCCGAATCCTGCCTCGAAGCGGACGCCTGGGCCACGGCTCTCTACGTGCTCGGCCCCGACGCGGGACTTGAACTGGCCGAAGCCCACGGCTTCGCCGCCCTCTTCCTCACGGCGAACGCGGACGGAACCGTCGAGGAGGCCGCCACCACCGCCTTCGCCGCCGCGCGCCCCCGGAACGATTGAGGAATCAGTCCTCCACCCCGGCGCTCACGATCGTCCTCCCATACCCCCGCGGTGGTCAGGACCAGAGGCTCGAAACCGGAGCCGCCGCCAGCCGGTCGCCGAAGGGGATGGTCGTGTCGTGGTCATGGAGGACCAGGCCGAGTCGGAAGCGTTCGCCGCATGCCGCCTTGAGGCGGACGAGGCCGGAGAAGTCCCTGGGTCTTACCGTGGCCGAGGCCTTCACCTCGACGCCGACGATCCGCCCCTGGCGGTCTTCGATGACGAGGTCCACCTCGTTCTTCTCCCTGTCACGGAAGTGGTGGAAGCGGTGGCGGCCGTCGTCCCAACTTGCGAGCTTGAACAACTCGGCGAATACGAAAGTCTCCAGGAGAGGTCCCAAGGCAGTGCGGTTGCGCCGGAGCTGATCCGGCGAGACGCCACGGAGCGACGCGAGCAACCCGGAGTCGAGGAAATGGAGTTTGGGCGTCTTCACCAGACGTTTCAGCGCGTTCGTGAACCACGGCCGCAGCGTGCTCATCAGGAAGAGGTTCTCGATCACCCCCACATACCTGCGGGTAGTGACATGGTTCAACCCGAGGGCGGCGCCCAGGTCCGCGAAGTTGACCAGGTTCCCCGAATGTTCGGCGAGAACCCGCAAGAGGTCCGGCATCCGGTCGAGTTGGTCCACGCGGGCGATGTCGCGCACATCCCGTTTCAGGATCGCTTCGGCGTAGTCGACGTGCCAATCCTGCCGACGTTCCCAGCGGGAACGGGGCAGCGCCTCCGGATATCCCCCGGCGAGGACGACCTCGATCAGGTCGTCTCCGGTCACCGGGGTTCCGGATTCCGGCAGCTCGCCGGCGAAGGCACGGCGGAGGAAGGACGGCTCGGTCCCCCGGAGTTCCGCCTGGGCGAGGGGGAGCAGGTGAATGAGCCCCAGCCGGCCGGCAAGCGAGTCGGCTACGGTGGGAAGGGTCATCAGGTTCGCCGACCCGGTGAGCAGGAACCGGCCGGGGCGCGGGTCCCGGTCCACCGCCATCTTGATCGCGAGGAGGAGCTCGGGCGCGCGCTGGACCTCGTCAATGACCGCTCGATCCAGTCCGCGAATGAAACCCGTCGGGTCGGCCGCGGCCAGGTCGCGGACCGCGGGGTCGTCGAGCGTGTGGAATGGGATGCCCTCGCCGGCGATGCGCGACGCGAGGGTGGTCTTTCCCGACTGACGGGGGCCGCAAATCAGGACGACCCGGGTGTCGCCCATGGCCGCGCGGACGCGTCGTTCCACATGGCGGGGGTACATCTGGCGCCGGTCGCTTCGGCCAGGATGGTACATGAGCGACTGATAGAAAAATAATCCACCGCCATTTGAAAGAATATGGTGCCGCTCCTCTTCCGCGTGAGCTCCTCCGGCACTGGCCAGGGTCTTCCTCGGGTTCGTCAGGTCATGACTGCCAACGGCAATGGAAACGGTTCACTCTTCGAAGTCCGCCTGACCATCTGTAAGGGTCACATCCGATGATCTGAAATTTTCAAGCTCACCATCGGAAACGATTCGCCGCTGGTTTGGAGGGGTTCTTCGCGGCGCCCTACCCGACGGTGGCGTGCTGCATGCCCCCGGGTTCGCCTTCGCCTTCGCCCTGTCCGGCGGGGAGTAGGTCATCGCGAGCTTCAGGGACGATGATGCACAACGGTAGGATGACCCGGAATGCTTCAGGCGCTCGGGGTCGTCCTCCTCTCCCTGGCAGTGGTGACCCTGTCCATCTTCCTGCTAGGGCTCGGCACGCTGCTCAAGGGCCGTTGCATCCTCCGCCGCTGCGGCGTCGAGGGGCCGGCGGGCGACGCCTGCGACGGCTGTCCCCGGGCGGAGCAGCCGGAGCCGCAGCCTCCGATGGACGTCTGATCCTCCCGTGCTCCGAACCGGCCCGCGCGGTCTTGAGACCGGTTGGTCAGAACCCCAGTTCCGAGTGCGACCCGAGGCGGACGAGTCGTAACGTGCCGGCATCCGGTTTGGAATAGATCAGGACCAGATCGGGCTTGATGTGGCAGTCCCGGTAATCGGACCACGGGCCGCTCAGGGCGTGGTCGCGGCGTCGCGGGTGCAGCGGCTGATCCTTCGCCAAAGCCTCCACGACGGGAGTCAGGCCCTCATCCAGTGACGCTCGATGTCTCCCTCTTGATTCGCGCTTGTAGTCCCGCTTGAACTGGCTGGTCCGCTCAATCGCCCGCATGCAGATCGTCGAGTAGAGCCTGCGCGCTGTCGAACCGGGGAAGGTTGCCCTTGCGGGCTTCCTTCATCGCTTCAACTGTCGCCGCGTTGGGGACAAGAGGCGCGAACGGCAGCGCCTTCTCGTGCGCCACCCGGGTCAGCAGCAGCCGAATTGCGTCGGAGACGGTCAGACCCACGGCGGCCAGCACGGCGGCCGCTTCCTCCTTCACAGCGGGATCAATGCGAGCTTGGACAAGTTGATTCGCGGCCATGGGGTTGGGATCCTCCTGATGAATGACATTATCGTTCATTTGCAATACGAATGCGGAGCGCTCGGGTTCGGCACGCTGTTGAAGGGCCGTTGCATCCTCCGCCGCTGCGGCGTCGAGGGGCCGGCGGGCGACGCCTGCGACGGCTGTCCGTCGAATCGCGAGGCGGCGCCGCAGCATCGCGGCGCGGTTCTGCCGGGATCGCTCCAGAAGAGGCTTTCCAAGACGCACATCGCCCGCGATTGCGGCGTAGACGCCAAGACCGTCCGCGAGTATTTCCAGATCCTCGTGGACATCCTGCTCGGCGTCTTTGTCGAGCCGTTCTCCCGTCGCCGCTCTCGCTCCGTAATCACCCGGACTCCAAGGTTCTATCTCTTCGATGTAGGGGTCGCGGGGTACCTCATGGGGCGGCGGATCGAGCGGCCCACCGGGCCGGAGTTCGGCCGGGCGCTGAAGCACTTCGTCCTGATGGAACTCCTCGCGTACCGCAGTTATCGGGAACAGGACTACCCCATTCGGTTCTGGCGCACCAAGACGGGTCTCGAGTGCGATTTCGTCCTGGGCCGGGAGGGAGAGGTGGCGGTCGAAGTGAAGGGCAAGACCAACGTGCAGTCCCGGGATCTGACGGGACTGCGGGCCTACCGCGAAGAGCACAAGCCGCGTCATGCCGTCCTCGTCGCCAACGAAACTGCTCTCCGGCGGACCAGCGACGGGCTCTGGATTCTGCCCTGGCGAGAGTTTCTCGAGCGCCTGTGGGCGGGCGACCTGGTGTGAACGGGTCCGGCGAAAGGCGCGAACCTCACCGCTCGAACACCGTCTCCCCGCCGACCACCGTCATTTCCACCTGAATCTCGTCCGCCGGAACCTCCCGCGGGTCGTCCGACAGCACCACGGAGGCGGCGAGCTTGCCCGCAACACCGGCCGGGGGGAATACGGGCTACTTCCCGGCCTATTGCTCCGACACGTCCAGGTAAATCCCGGATCCGAGGAGCATTGGCTCTTCGCCGACGGTGATCGGAACGGCGTAGGCCAGCTTGGGCGATCCGTACTCCTCGTCGCCCTCGACCGCCGGGTTGTCCCACGAATACTCCACGAACCCGCCGCCCGCGCGGGCCGCCTCGAGCAGCCCCTGGCCCAGCCTCACCCCGTTCAGGTCCTCGAGGTCGGAAACGTCCGTCCCCTCCCAATCGGGGTCGGGCGCCTGGAAGAAGTTGATCCCTTCCATGGTGATGACGAAGACGTAGATGTCGTGGTGCAGCCACTCGCCCTCGTCACGGAAGTTCGCATCGAGGAAGGCGTGCGCGGTCTCCCGGTCGGCCGTGTGCTCGGACAGGGCATCCGCTGCCCGCTCCACGAACTGCTGCAGGTTCCCGCGGTTCAGGACGTCGGCCGCGGTTACCGGCACGTAGATCCCCGCCCCGAGTGACAGCTCCAGGTCCCCGATCTTCAGCGGGACGGCGTAGCTCACCTTCGGCGAGCCCGTGTCCTCGTCCCCCTCGACCACCGGGTTGGGCCACCGGTACCCGACGTATCCCCCGCCCGCGGCAGCGGCGGCGAGGATTTCCTGGATCAGCTTCACCCCGTTCACGTCCTCGAGTTCCGAGCGGTCGAGCCCCTCGGTCTCCGGGGTCACGGCGTGGAAGAACTGGATCCCGTCGAAGTGGTGCGCGAACAGGTAGATCTCCCCCTGACGCCACGGGCCCTCGGGCCGGAAGTTGGCGTCGAAGAAGGCGTAGGCGTCCGCCGCCGTGGTGATCTGCGCGGCGGCCTCGGCTGCCGCCGCCTCCACGAAGAGCTTCAATGTCTCGCGGTCCACCACCTCTCCCGCCTGGATAGGGGCCGGCTCGGGCTCCTCGGGCGGGGGCGCTGGCGGCGGTGCGGGGGCTGGCGCCGGTGGCGCCGGGGTGGTCGGGCTCGCGTCCTCGCCGCACCCGGCGGCGAAGAGGGCAACGAGCGCCCCGGCGAACGCCGCCGCGCCGAACCGGGTCCGGAGGGAGAGACGCGTCAGGTTTCGCATGGTCCCGATGCTAGCGCCCGGAGCGGGGCTTGCGAGGCGACCCGGCAACGAGATCGTCGACTCGGCGGACGCGGATTCAAGCCCCCAGAACCGTCTCCAAGGGGTCCCGGGGGGACTTGACGGGGATGACGGGACCCGCGCGCGTTCCCTGCGAGAGCCGCGGGCACACTTGGTACGATGGCCGCGCCACGGCCCCAGCGAAGGTCGTGTCCCTCCAAGAGTGTCCCCGGCGCAGTTCGACGACCACGCGATCCGCCTCGCGGCCGGCAAGTCGCTTGGCGAGCAGATGGACCACCGGGGCCCGGAGCTTGGGTGGAGCGAACTCCTCCACGGGTTCACGTTCCGGGCCGAGCGCATCGGTCTCGTCAACCAGCGGGGAATCTGGAAGCCGAAAGCGATGGACATGCCGCTCTCCATCCGCACCTCCCCGGACAACCCGTATCGGGACAGCTTCGACCCGACCACCCAGCTCCTGCACTACCGCTACTTCGGAACCGATCCGAACCACGCGGACAACGTGGGACTCCGCCGGATCATGGCGACGCAGCGGCCCTTGATCTATTTCCACGGCATTCGTCCGGGACGCTATTTGCCGATCTGGCCGGTCTTCATTGTCGGGGACGATCCAACCAGCCTGACCTTCACCGTTGCCGCAGACCACCCGGCCTTTGCCGAGGATCAACTGGCAACGGAGGGTGCCGGAATCTCCGTGGCCGCGGCCGGAGATCGCGAGCTGGAGCGGCGTTATGCGACGCGTACGACCCTGACCCGCATCCACCAGCGGGTCTTCCGGCATCGGGTGTTGCATGCCTACCGGAGTCGCTGCGCCTTCTGCCGTCTGCGGCAGGAGCCGCTATTGGATGCGGCGCACATCGTCGCCGACAAGGATCCCACGGGGGATCCGGTGGTGCCGAACGGACTCTCCCTCTGCAAGATTCACCACGCTGCCTTCGATCAGTTGTTCCTGGGCGTAACGCCCAAGGGGGTCATTGAGGTGCGCCCCGACCTCCTCAAGGAAACGGACGGCCCCATGCTGCAACACGGCCTGAAGGGCCTCCATCACCAGCACATCCATCGCCCGCGCCGCACCGCAGACCACCCCGACCCGGACCGCCTGGATCTTCGCTACCATCAGTTCTTGCAGGCCTCCTGAGCTCCAAGGGCTGACGGATCCTGACTCCGGCGAGTCGTGATCTCGTGGATTCCCGTCCGCCGCTCTTGTTGCGCGTGGGACCCGTTTTCGCATACTCCGCGCTCCTGCCGCCGAGCGGGGCTGAAGCTCTACGCCCAAGAACGAAAGATGCGGTTTCACCCTCCGAGACCTCTCGAAGAGGTCGTGGACGAGGAAAGCATCCATTTCGGTGTGGCTGATCAGACGATCGGACGCCTCGCCGTCACAGGTTGTGTCCGAACGGTTTCGCCGCCGGTAGCACGAGCCGCAGCTCGCTCTCGTCGAGCAGTTCGTAGCTCGGCGGCTCTCCGGACAGGGCGCGCGTCTCCTCGATGATGACCGGTACGCCGAGGCCCCGGCGGTCCATGAGCGTCTCCCGGCGCATGCCCTGCGGTGCGGCGCAGCGGGCGAGCAGCGAAACGACGAGGTGGTTCCGCGCCACCTGCCGGAGATGGAGCGAGTCCGGCGTCATCGTGTTGAGCAGCCCGCCGGGTACGTAGAGCTCGAACCGTTCCGGGAACATCTGGAGCCGGATGTGGCTCCCGGCCATCGAGTAATCGCGGTGCGCCACCGCGTTGACCAGCGCCTCGAACACGGCCCGCTCGCTGTACTGCGGGATGTCCACGCGGCCGAACCGTTTGACCGCGCCGATCCGCATGTTCCGGCGCACGAAGCGGAAAGCGGCGAGCGCCTGCGAATCCAGCGGTCCGCCAATGTCCTCCGCATCAATCTGGAGTTCGGCCTGGCGCTGGTCGCCGGCGTAGAGGACCGCCTGGATGAACGCATGGGGCAGCCACTGCTGCGGGTTCGGGGTGGCGAGGAGCGCGCCGGCAACCGTCAGGCGCTCCGTTCCGTCACTTTCTTCGGTGACGAGGCGCATCTTGCGGACAGTCTCATCGAAGTCCGCTTCGTCCCCGACGAATCGCCGGGCGAGCACTTCGTCGAGGTCCAGGGGTCGAGTGCCGGGCACCGGAAACTCCTCGTACCAGACCCGCCGGCCCGCCTTCCGCTCCTCGAACAGGCGGGCCAGGGCGTCCGGCTCCAACTCCCGCTTCGAACTCCCGACGCGGCGGAAATAACCACCCGGACTCTTGTGAACCGCCAGGCTGCGGGGCACCACGACCACCAGGATCGGCACGGGCGCCCCCATGGGTTCGCCGCCATCGAGCGGGCCAGCGGCGAGCTCGATCTTGTGGATGTCCGCGTCGAGCGGAGGGGTGATCGAATCGCTACAGGTCTCGCGTACGAGGCGCTCCACCGCATCGAGACGCGGGAGCGCAATGCCCACCACCCGGCGGGCATCCGTGATCCCGAGAATGAGAGTTCCGCCACCAGCGTTGGCGAACGCCGCCAGTTCGTCCGCGAGAACGTCCCTTCGCGGCCCCCGGATCGCCCTGCCCTCGAAGCGCACTTCCTTCAGTTCGAGGGTGGAGTCCTCGCCGAGCCGAATCCGGCGGGGGGACTGCGCGTCGGTCATGACGGGGGCTTTTGAGCCACCCCCCTTCCCCTCGAAGCCCCCTCCCTGCAGTGCGGGGGTGGAGTCCTCGCGGAGCCGAATCCGGCGGGCGAACTGCGTGTCGTTCATGGCGGAGCTTTGGGACCACCGCCCATTATCGCGGCCCGGCAGGCTGCCGGGCTCGGAGGTCCTCCTCCGCCGTTCAGCGCTGGAAGACCGTCTCCCCGCCCACCACCGTCATTTCCACCTGAATCTCGTCCGCGGGAACCTCGCGCGGGTCGTCCGAAAGCACGACGAAGTCGGCGAGCTTGCCCGGTTCGAGGGTGCCCTTGAGGTCTTCCTCGAAGTTCAGGAAGGCCGGAGCGTGGGTGATCAGGCGGAGGCCCTCTTCCACGCTCACCCGCTGGTCCTCGCCGAAGACGCCGCCGCTGATCGTCTCGCGGGTGACGAAGTGGTGGAGGACCCATAGCGGCGGGTAGGGGACCACCGGGGCGTCGGTACCGGCCGAGACCATCACCCCGGCGTCGAGATAGGCGCGCATCGGAGTCGTCCAGTCGGCCCGCTCCCGGCCCCAGTACTTCTCGAGGCTGGGACCCGCGAGATAGAGGTGATGCTGGCCGGCGACCAGGAGCCCCAGGCGGTTCATGGTCGGGAATTGATCGGGCTGCGGGATGAAACCGTGCTCGATCGCCCAGCGTTTGCCGGCGAGCGGCACGACCTCGTCGGCCTTCTCGTAACCCTCGAGAACCTGGTCGATGGCGAGGTCGCCCACCGCGTGGGTGGCCACCCGCCAGCCGCGCTCGGCGAGCCGCAGGACGACCTCGTTGTAGGTGTCCTGCGGCATCGTCCGGAGTCCGTGGAACGTTCCGCCCTGGCCCCACGGCTCCTCGTACGGCTCGCGCATCAGCCCGCCCTCGAAACCCCCGTCCACGCCGAGCTTGATCCCGCCGAGGCGGAGCCACTCGTCGCCCGCCTGCGGTTCGAGATCCCAGGCGGCGAGCGCCGCGTCCACTTCCTCGGCGGTGCGGGCGCGCATCCGCATGAGAAAGGTCACCCGCATGGTGAGCAGGCCCCGCCGCCTCATCTCCTCGAGCAGCCGGAACTGTTCCAGGCTGCCGCCGGGATGCCGGATGCTCGTCAAACCGACGCCATGGAGGGTGCGGTACTGCTCGACCTGGTCCTGGATCCGGGTCTCGAGGTCGCGCGGCGGCCGCTCGGGCAGCGTGACGAGCCGTTTGGCGGTGTCCACCAGCTCCCCGTTCAACTCCCCGTCGGGGTACCTCGTGATCCGGCCCCCGTCGGGGACCGGGGTGTCCGTGGTGATTTCCCACCTCTCGAGCGCCTGCGAGTTCAGGATGTACTCGTGGCCGCCCCGGACGACCACCACCGGGTTGCCCGGCGCGGCCCTGTCCAGATCCCGCCGCAGGGGGAGGCGCTGTTCCCGGAGCTGGCCCTCGTGCCAGTCGGAGTTTGTCGTTACCAGTTCCCCCGGGCCGGAGGCTTCGGCGCGCCCGGTGATCGCGCCCAGCAATTCGTCCATCGTGCGGACCCGGGAAAGATCCACCCCGTCGCCCCCGCCAGCGCTGTGGAGGTGGTTGTCGGCGAGGCCCGGAACCACGGTCCTGCCCGCAAGATCAATGACTTGGGTGTCCGGGCCGACGAAGGCGCGGATCTCCTCGTCGGGGCCGACCGCCAGGACCCGGCCCTCCCGCACCGCGAGCGCCTCGGCGACGGTGAAGTCCGCGTCCACGGTGAGGACGGCGCCGCCGGTCGCGACGAGGTCGGCGTATTCGCCGTCGTCGCGGGCGCAGGACCACGCGGCGACGGCCAGAGCCGACAGCACGAGCAGGGCTCGCCGGTCCAAGCCGCTCACCTGGGGAGCGCCTCCAGGACTTCGGCGGGTGTGCGCTCCGGCGACCGGAAGGGATTGACCACCCGGATCTCGTCGAGGAGCTGGTCGTGCTGGAGATCCTCGGTGAGCAGCGCGGAACACTTGCAGCGGTGCGCCGCCGCAACGATCAGGGCGTCCCACCACGAGAGCCGATAGCGCTCCTGCAGGCGCCAGGAGTGCTCAACAGGAGCGAGGTCCGGCGACACCGGCCGCCACGCCGCAAGCTCCCGGACGATCTGTCGGGACTCCCCGACGCTGATGCCTCCGAGCTTGCTGACCAGTGCCGCATGGAGCTCCTGAAGCACCTGGAAGCTGATCCGCGCCGCGCGACGATGCACCAGCAGCGCGATCCAGTCCTGCGCCCGGGACTGTTTCGCCGGATCCGAGTTGTCCTCCCGATACACGAGGACGTTCGTATCAACGAAGACCAGCCCTGTCATGCAGCTCGGCCCGCGTCGGACGACGACCGTCGAGCCAGTGCAGCCTGCGCGGCTGCCTGGCGAGATAACTCTTCATTGCGACGTCGTATGCGTCCTCCCCGCTGCGCATTCCTTCGAGCAGTTCCGCGAGCCAGCGCGAAACGCTGCGCTCGTTCTCGGCGGCGCGGACGCGCACCCAGCGGGCCGTTTCCTCCGGCAGCGTCACGGTGATGTTCTTCATATCAGGAGAACAATAGAACACGAACTTCGTGTCCATCCGGTCCGCCTTCGGCGTTCCGCAACCTGCCTTGCAGCGCACCTCCGGCGCGCGATGCCGGCCGGAAGGCCGCCCCGGTCCTCCGATGGGGGTTCCACGCCCCCGCGCCCTGTCCGCTACTCCGGGTCCGTGATGCGGGCGGTGATCTCGACCCCTTCGTGCTCGGAAATGGTGCCGATCAGCGTCGCGAGGTGCTCCGCGCGGGGGTTTCCCGCCGGGCCGAGCATGCGCATCAGGCTTTTTTCGGGGATACCGGTCCGATCTGCGAGCCTCGCGAACCCGAGGGTCGCGTTCACGTAGGTCCGGAGTCCGCTCCGGAAGGCCGCCAGGTCGCCGGCGAGCAGCGCGTCGAATCCGGATGCGAGCAGCGAGGAGCGAAAGGCCGGATCCCGAACCGCGCGGGCGCGGACCGCCTTGCGGAACGTTCGCCGAACCGGCATTCAACGATAGTAACGTATTCGTTACTGAGTAGGCAGTTCTTATATGGTAACGAATACGTTACTGAATGAGTCTCCCGCCGTCGATGACCAGCGGGAGGCCGGTCACGAAACCGGATTCGTCGCAGGCAAGGAACAGCATCGCCTGGGCTACGTCGCGCGGCGTTCCCAGGCGGCCGAGGGGCGTGATCTCGTACCAGGAACGGCGCATGGCTTCCGGGTCTTCGCTCCGCGAGAGATTGCGCTCGTTCATCGGGGTGTCGATGACCCCCGGGCACACGGCGTTCACGCGAATGCCGTAGGGCGCCCCCTCGAGCGCCAGGCTCCGGGTGAGGGCCATCATCCCGGCCTTCGACGCTCCGTATGCGGAGCTTTTCGTTGCGGCGATGAAGTTCCCGACCGAGGAATTCATGACGATGGTTCCTCGCCGGCGCTCTTTCATGCCGGGGACGACGCGGCGGCACATCAGGAAGGCCGACGTGAGGTTCGTCCGCAGGATCCGCTCCCACTCGGCGAGACTCGTGTCCTCGACGAGCTTCTTGAGTTCGACACCGGCGTTGTTCACGAGCACGTCCACGGGCCCGAACTCGCGCTCCGCGGTTCCGGCCACGGCTTCCACCCCTTCTTCCGTCGAGACGTCGGCGACCACCGCCACCGCGGAGCCGCCCGCATCGCGAATTCCGGCCGCGACCTCCCGCACCGCGTCCGCGGCGATGTCGGCGAGAACCACCCGGGCTCCTTCTTCGGCGAAGAGCTCCGCGGTGGCCCGGCCGATCCCGGCGGCGGCCCCGGAGACCACCGCCACCCGTCCCGCCAGCCGGGTCATGCGCGGATCCGGCTTCCTCGTCGGCAGGACAGTTCCATCCGGGCGATTCTATGAGCGAAAATGCCCACGGGATGGTTCTTTCTCGTGGGCTGGCCGTGCGCGCGGCCCTGGCGCTGACGCTCGCCGCTGCGGCCGCGGCCGCGCAATCGCTCTCGTCGGTGCACGGTTTCGTGAGCGACGACACCGGCGCCGCGCTTCCCGGGGTGACGGTCGAACTCGTGGACCGCGAGCGCGGTCACCGCCGGACGGTGGTTTCGGACGACCGGGGCTTCTTCGCGCTGCGGGCGGTCCTAAGCGGCGAATACGACCTCACCGCTTCGCTGCCCGGGTTTCGGACCGTGCGGCGGGAACACCTCCATCTTCACGTCGGCCAGAGCGTTGAACTCGATCTGCGGCTTGGCCTCGCTTCGGTTGAGGAGACGGTGACGGTGAACGCCGAAGCGCCGCTGCTGGAGCTCGGCAGGTCCGGCGCCGCGGGCTATGTGGACGAGGAAGAGATCGCGGCGCTCCCGATCGCGGGCCGGGACTTCGTCCGGTTCGCGCTCCTGCAGCCCACGGTCCAGGTGGACCCGAACCGGGGGACGCTCTCCGTCAGCGGGCAGCGGGCCGTGAACTCCGGCCTCACGATTGACGGCGCGAACGCGAAGAGCGCCTTCTTCGGGTTCGGCCGCGGCGGCCTCGCCCGGGAGGGCGGGGGCACGCTGGTGGCGCAGGAGTCCGTGAAGGAATTCCAGGTGATCACCAGCGGGTATTCGGTAGAGGCGGGCCGCTCCGGCGGCGGCGCCATGAACGTCGTGACCAAGTCCGGCGGCAACGAATTCGCGGGTTCGGCGTTCTGGTTCCTCCGGAACGACCGCATGGTCGCCCGGCTCCCGCAGTCGCCGCTCGACGCGTTCCGCGGCGTTTCGCCGGACGACGACCGCTACCAGGCGGACGCCTTTCGCCGCGCCAATTGGGGCGCGTCGCTGGGCGGTCCGATCCGGCGCGACCGCACGCACTTCTTCGTGTCCTACGACCAGACCGCCCAGAACCAGCCCTTCCTGCGGGACATCCGGGGCCGCGGTCACTACGACGCCGTGCTCGCCGCGTTCCCGGAGCTCGTCGCCGGCTTCCGCCCGAACGACGACGGAATCGCCGCCCCCGACCCGCAGCGGGGCCGCACCGCGAGCGGCCAGTTCCTGCGCGAGACAGGCAACCTCATCCTCTTCGGGAAACTGAACCACCGGGTGAACGATCGGCACTCGCTGGCCGTCCGTTACAACTTCACGGACTACGACCGGGTCTCGGATTACGTCGGCGAGGAGTCCCGGCGGTTCGTCGAGAGCCACTCGCTGGTGGGATCGCTCGTTTCGCTCGTCGGGAGCGCCGGCGTCAACGAGCTCCGAATCCAGTACGCCTACGACCACTTCGACCGGAGTTCCCACCTGCCGGAAGGCGCGCTCCAGGCGCATTTCCGCATCTTCTCCCCGTCAACCGGCTCGTTCGGCAAACCCTGGTGGCTGCCCGTCTTCAACCACGAGCGGAAGTTCGAGGTGCGCGAACGGTTCTCCCTGCTGCTGGGCAGCCACGAAGTCCGCGCCGGCTTCACCCTCAGCCACGACACCCTGAACGAGTACTTCGTAGGCAACGCCGACGGCGGCTACGACTTCGACACGCTGGAGGACTTTGTCGCCGGCGACGCCGCCCGCGCCGTCATCTGGTTCGGGAGCAAGGCCAAGCCCAATTTCCGGGTCGCCCAACAGATCCTCGGCGTCTACCTCCAGGACTCGTGGAGCCCGAACCCGCGGCTCACCCTGAACGCCGGCGCGCGCTGGGACGGGACATTCAACCCCGGCGGCATCGAACACGTGCTCCCGGATGGCCGGGCCATCCCCGATGACCTCGACAACGTCTCGCTGCGGGGAGGGTTCGTCTGGTCCCTCGACTCGCGGAGCGTCGTGCGCGCGGGGGGCGGGATCTTCTACGCCCGGACCCCCACCCTGCTGTTCTCCACCGCCCACAGCGACACGGGCATCTTTCCCCGCTTCGGCAACGCGATCCTCGCCCCCGGGGACACGGGTTTCGTTCCGCTTGGCGACCCGATCGACAACGAGAACCCGCCCGCCGGGATGATCCCGGCGCTCAGTTACTTCGATCCCGGCTTCGAGGATCCCCGGACGGAGCGCTTCAACCTCGGCTACGAGCGCGAGATCCGGCGGGGGCTCTCCGCCTCGCTCGACCTCCTGGCGGCGCGGAGCCGTTTCCTGCAGTCGAACCGGGACGCGAACGTCCCGGCGCCGAGCCGGGACGCCTTCGGGCGACCGGTGTACTCGGGCGAGCGGGTCAATCCGGCCTACGGGCCCGTCCTGGTGCGGGCCGCGCTCGGGCGTTCGGACTACGTGGCGGTCACCGCCGCGGTGCGGCGCCGGTTACGCGATGGCGTCCAGTTCCAGGCCCACTACACCTGGTCCCGCGACCGCTCGAACGACGACAGCGAGCGTTCGGGACGGCTGACCCTCACCGATCCCACGGACCCCGACTACGCCTGGGGGCTCTCGAACCGGGACACGCCCCACCGGCCGGGGGCGGGCGGTGCGTTCACCCTGCCGATCGGTTTGCAGGCGAGCGGCATCTTCACCGCCCAATCCGGCTCGCCCTACACGGCCCTCGATCCCGCCGTGGGCTTCCACAACCATCCCGGCTTCGCGGTCGGCCCGCACGGCGCTCATGCGCGGGCGGTGGTGGGGGGCGCGCTCGTCCCGCTGAACGGCGAGCGGAACGAAACCTGGACGAACCTCGACCTGCGGATCACGAAGCGTTTCGGACTCGGCCCCGCACGGGCCGAGGCGCTCTTCGAGGTCTTCAACGTCCTGAACGGCGCCGCCTTCCGGGTGGGGGACGTTGACCAACAGGAGGTCTTCCTCGACGACGGCGTGACCCCGAACCCGGAGTTCGGTCTCGCCGGCGCGCTCGTCGGCGCCCAGCGTCAGGCCCAGCTCGCCCTGCGCATCCTTTTCTGAACGGACGCCCGGCCGTCTCGGAGATTTTTCCGGTTTTCCTTGCCAGGGAGCGTTTCCGCGTCAAGGATTCCGGCACCGCCGGGGGTTTCAGCCTTCCGGCTTCCTGTTTCCTGGATGCCCTGGAGAACGCAAGTGTCCATCACCAAGTCGCTGACCGCCAGCATTTTGCTGGCCATTTTCGTGGCCCTTCCGGCCGCCGCTCTGCAATCCCTCGGGACGGTGCAGGGATTCGTCACCGACGAGAGCGGCGCGGCGCTACCCGGCGCAAGCATCGAGCTGATGGATGCCGAGCGCGGCCAGACCCGGACCGCAGTCACGAACGGCCGGGGATTCTTCGCCGTTCGGTCCGTTCCCAGCGGGACCTACGACCTGACCGTCGCGCTCGATGGCTTTCAGACCGTCCGCCGGGAGGGAATCCAGCTCCTGGTGGGCCAGGTCCTCGAGACCGACCTTCGACTGGAGCTGTCGGGCGTCCTCGAGACCGTGGTGGTGACCGCCGAGACGCCGCTGCTCGAGGTCGGCCGGGGCGGCGCGGCCGGCTACGTGGACGAAAACGAGATCAGCGCGCTGCCCATCCAGGGGCGCGACTACGTCCAGTTCGCCCTGCTGAAGCCGACCGTGAAGGTGGAGCCGCAGCGCGGGGGGATCTCGCTGAGCGGCCAGCGCGGGATCAACTCCGGCCTCACGATCGACGGTGCGGACGCGAAGAGCGCCTTCTTCGGCTACGGCCGCGGCGGCGAGGCCACGGAGAACGGCGGCCTGGTGGTGGCGCAGGAGTCCGTCAAGGAGTTCCAGGTCGTCACGAGCGGCTATTCCGCCGAGGCCGGGCGATCCGGAGGCGGAACCATCAACGTGGTCACCAAGGCCGGCACGAATCAGTTTTCCGGATCGAGCTTCCTCTTCTTCCGCGACCAGCGGATGGTCGGGCGGCTTCCGCAATCCCCGCTGGATGCGCACCGGGGAATCGATGCGAACGACGACCGCTACGAGGTGGACGAGTTCGAGCGCTACAACTGGGGCGCCTCCTTCGGAGGTCCCATCGCGCGGGACCGCACGCATTTCTTTCTCTCTTACGACCAGACGGCCCGGAGCCAGCCTTTCATCCGGGACATCCGCGGCGCAGGCCAGTACGACGCGATCCTGCCCACCTATCCCGACCTGCTGGCCGGGTTCAGTCCGAACGGAGACGGAACCGCCAGCGGGCAGTTCGTCCGGGAGACCGACAACCTGATCCTGTTCGGCAAGCTGAACCACCGGCTGAGCGACAAGCACTCGCTCACCCTTCGCTACAACTTCACGGACTACGCCCGGACCTCGGACTACGTGGCCGAGGAATCGCGAAAACTCGAACGGACCCACGCGCTCGTCGGGTCGATGGTCTCGCTGATCGGTGAGACCGGAGTCAACGAGTTCCGGGTCCAGTACGCCTACGACGACCTCGATCGACTCGCAAACCTGCCGGACAGCGCCCTCCAGGCCAATTTCCGCATCTTCGAGCCCTCGTTCGGTTCCTTCGGGAAGCCCTGGTGGCTGCCCATCTATGTGGACGAGCGGAAGTTCCAGGTCCAGGAGCGCTTCTCGTTCCTCTCCGGGAACCACGAGATCCGTCTCGGTTTCGACTACAGCAGGGACGACCTGACCGAGTACTTCGCCGGCAACGCCGACGGCCGCTACGACTTCGACACCATCGACGATTTCCTGACCGGCGACGCCGCGCGGGCCCGGATTTTCTTCGGGAACGTGGACAACCCGAATTTCGACGTCACCCAGCAGACGCTCGGGTTCTACGTGCAGGACAACTGGAGCCCCAGCGCCCGGCTCACCCTGAACCTCGGGGTCCGCTGGGACGGGACCTTCAATCCGAGCGGGATCGAGCACGTGCTTCCCGAGGGCGCCTCCATCCCGGACGACTTCGACAACATCTCCCCGCGGGCGGGATTCGCCTATTCGCTCGATTCACGGAGCGTCCTGCGGGGCGGCGCCGGCGTCTTCTACGGCCGGACGCCGACGCTGCTGTTCTTTTCCGCCTACAGCGACACCGGTGTGTTTCCCCGCTTCGGCAACGCGGTCGTGTCCCCGGGAGAGACCGGATTCGTGCCGCTCGGAACGGGGATCGACAACGCCAATCCGCCGGCCGGGTTGACCCCGTCGCTCAGCTACGTCCATCCCGACTTCGAGGACCCCCGCACCACCCGCTTCAACCTGGGGTACGAACGGGAGGTCGCCAGTGATCTCGCCGCCTCGCTCGACTTCGTCCATGCGCGGGGCGATCTACTGGCCTCCAACGTGGACGGGAACACACCGGCTCCCTCCCGGGACGCCTTCGGCCGGCCGGTGTATTCCGGTGAGCGGATCAATCCGAACTACGGAACGATGCTGGTGCGGGACTCCCTGGCCCGTTCCGACTACGTGGCGCTGACCGCCGGGCTCCGCCGCCGGTTTCGGGACGGCATTCAGTTCCAGGCCCACTACACCTGGTCGCGGGACCGGTCGAACGATGACAACGAGCGGTCCTCGGGCAGCCTGACGCTGACCGATCCGTCGGACCCGGACTATGACTGGGGCATCTCCAGCCGGGACATCCCGCACCGCTTCGTGGCGAGCGGCGTCTTCACCCTGCCCTTCGACATCCTGGCGAGCGGCATCCTGACCGCCCAGTCCGGTTCGCCCTTCACCGCGCTCGACCCGCGGGTTGGCTTCCACAACCACCCGGACTTCTACGTCGGCCCCTACGGACCCCAGACGAGGGCGGTGATCGGCGGTGAGCTCGCGCCGGTGAACGGCGAGCGGAACGACGCCTGGACGAACCTCGACCTCCGGATCACCAAGCGCTTCGGACTCGCCGGCGCCCAGCTCGAAGCCCTCTTCGAGGTGTTCAACGTCATGAACGCGGCGACGTTCCGGGTGTCGGGCGCCGACCAGCAGGAACCGGTGCTCGACGACGGCGCGCCGAACCCGGAGTTCGGGCTCGGGGCCGCCCGGGTGGGCGCCCAGCGCCAGGCGCAACTCGGCCTCCGGATCGTCTTCTAGCCGGCAGGCGCTCGTTCAACCGGTCCCCCTCGACCCGGTCGTGTTTCAGGTACGAAAGGCAACGGACGACCTGTGCCAGCCGAAGTGACGCTCCGGTAAAGGACGGGGAGCCCCCACCAGCAGACCTGGGCCGGCCTCCAGGCCAATACAGCCCGCCGGAGTCGGGCGGCGGCACGGACCTCGGCGCCAGGCGGGCGACCCCTCTCCCCACGCCGTCGTCGAACGCCGTCAGGATCACCCTCACGGTGGCGTTCGGGCAGACGCCGCAGCCCCCGGTGACACCGCTCGGGATTTCTCCCGTCCTTCTTCCCGCTCTCGAACTTCAGTTATTTAACTGAGTAAATCAGCTAATGAGATGCGGTTTTGCACACTAAAATAGTTCCATGCTGGAACGACACCGATCACTTCGAGCCTTGGACACGGCGTTCGAAGACACGTCGGCGGTAGCGATCCTTGGCCCCCGCCAGATCGGCAAGACCACCCTCGCCCGCCAGTACGGCGAACGCTGCGGGCAGCCGGTGACCCACTTCGATCTCGAGAACGCGCGGCATCTGTCACGTCTGGAAGACCCCCTCGCTGCGCTGGAAGGACTGCGCGGTCTCATCGTGCTCGACGAGATCCAGCGTCGTCCCGAGCTCTTCCCCGCGCTCCGCGTGCTGCTCGACCGCCCGGAGAACCCGGCGCGATTCCTCATCCTGGGATCCGCCAGCCCGGATCTGCTGCGGCAGTCGAGCGAGACCCTCGCCGGACGAATCGTGTTCCGGGAACTTTCAGGGCTGGATGCCGAGGAGACCGGAACCGACGCCCTGCCGAGCCGTTGGCTGCGCGGGGGATTCCCGCGGGCATTCCTTGCGCCGAGCGATCGCGCGAGCTTCGAGTGGCGGCGCGAGTTCGCGCGCACGTTCCTGGAACGCGACCTGCCGCAACTGGGCGCGCGGCAGCCGGCGCCGGCGTTGCGGCGGTTCTGGACCATGACGGCGCACATCCACGGCCAACTCTGGAACCACGCCGAAATGGCGCGGGCCCTCGGCGGTTCGGCGAAGGCCGCCCGGAGCTACCGCGACCTGCTTGACGCCGCGCTCGTGCTGAGGATCCTGCCGCCGTGGTCGCAGAACCTCGGAAAGCGTCAGGTGAAAGCGCCCCGCATCTACCTCCGCGACAGCGGAATCCTTCACTACCTTCTCGACATCCGCACGACGGAAGACCTCGAAAGCCACCCCAAGGTGGGAGCCTCTTTCGAGGGGTTCGCGATCCACGAGCTGATCGCGCACCTCGACGCACAGCCCGAGGAGTGCTATTTCTGGCGAACCCACACCGGCGCGGAAGTGGATTTGCTGGTCATCCGCGCCCGGGAGCGTCGCGCTTTCGAGGTCAAGCGCACCACCGCGCCGCGCACGACGCGTTCGATGCACACCGCGATCGAGGACCTCGGTCTTGAGCGCCTTGACGTGATCCACGCCGGGCGGGAGACCTACCCGCTACGCGACCGCATCCGTGCCGTCTCGATCTTCCGCATCCGCGAGGATGTAGAGGTCTGACGGAAGGCGCAAAGCCGGAACCCCACCCGAGCAGGTGTGGACCGCGCCTCGCGGGGGTTGCAAGCTGGATCGTCCGGAGCCGTTTGCCGGCGGTTCGAGGAACGGATTCAGCGCACCCGGCAGGCGCCGTCCTCGCAGATCGCTTCCACGCTGCCACATCCCGGGACATCGAGCCGCAGGTGCAAATCGTCGAACCACGCGAGGGCCATGGCCTGCTCGAAACTGTCTCCGGTCTCCCTCAGATCCAGATCGAACAGGAAACCGAACGGATAGGGGCGATAGAGCGGTGCTCCGTCCTCTTCCTCGCGGTGAGCGAACGGTCGCCGGTACGGAGCGACCAACGTCAGGGCCGATCCTGGATGGGCTGCGCGCAGCCGGATGTCGCCGGAGAAGTACCGCCTGAGGTCGTCTCCATGAACCGCCCGCATCCAGCTTCCAGCGTCCCGTGTTTCCCCGTGCGCGACCGCCTGCAGCGACGTCTGGCTGCACGCGGATGGTGAGGTTTCTGCGCCCGGGGGTGAAGGTTCGGCCTCCACGACGGTGACCTGCATCTGCGCCCGGGAAAGGTCCCAGGCCCAGCCGTCCGGCGTGCGGCCTCCCGCCCCAAACTGGACGGTGTAGGTTGCCGGGGCTTCTCCGTCGCGATCGTCGGCGACCGTGCTCAGGAAGATGGCGCCCGCGTTCTCGGCGCCGGGGCCAAACTCCACGAGGGACGGCTCTACCGTCAACTCGCTGGGTGGCGCGCCAGAAACGATCCGGACCGTCACGGGATCGCGCCACTCACTGCCTCCGCCGACCCAATTGACGTCCACGAAGACACTGGATCCCTCGGCGAGCACGAGTGGCTGACCGGGCGTGACGTACAGGCCGGTGAAGCCGGGGACCAGGTAGTTCTCCTCGGCCGGTTCCGGCGCGGTGGAAGGAGGCGGTGGCGGTGGCAACGGGAGCGTCGGCGCCGGACGCGCTGTCGGCTCCGGCTGGCAGGCGGGCGCGAGGAACACGCAGGCCGCCGGCAGAAGAATGGCGGTCCAGCGGAACGTCACGGTGCTTCCTCTTCGTCTCGGGTGACCCGGATCTCTCCCAGATCGAGGACCCGGCCGGCCTCGACGACGGGCCAGAGCAGGGTGTTGTGGATGGCGGGCGTCGCTACGTCCGTGCTGCTGAATGCCTTGCCCGCCGGGACCAGGTACGGGTGAATCCAGAGGATGGTCCGACCCGGACGGAGGCCCTCGAGCACGAACTGGCCGTGCGCGTCGGTGAAGGCATGGGGCCCGAACGGATTGTCCGGCCGTCCGGCGTCTGCCGAACTCACCACCGCGAAGGACGCCGGGGATCCATCGGAAAAGACAATCCGGCCCCGGATGGTTCCGCTGTCCTCCAGGTATCCGGCTGCCGGATAGAGGAGAGAGATCCCGGCGATGTCGTCCGGGTGCAACCCGGGATAGCCATAGCTGCTCGCGTAGGCCATCTTGGAGTTCGGAAAGAAGGTCCGGACACCCTCAGGTGGGTCTCCGTCGCGGGACCACTCGCTCGGGGCTTCCTGCCACACCCGCCACATGGGGTTGGCCGCGGAATGGGTGAGTCCGAGGCAGTGGCCGACCTCATGGAGCGTCACGCTACGCGCCCGCCTCACCAGTTCCTCAGTGGCGACCTCCTCGGGTAGCTGGTTCCACCCCGTCGCCCCGACGGTGATGTCGCACTCCACGATCACCCCGTCCTCGATGAACAGATTGGCGACCGCCGCGTTGAAGCCCTCTTCCGGCGCCACGAAGCCGATCGTGTTGATCCCGTTCCGGTCCCGCCACCCGTCGGCGGAGACGTTGGCATCTTCAAGCACCAATCCGATGCGGGACGTCGGGACCTCTTCCCAGGCGGCGAAACCCCGCCGGACGCCCTCGCGCCATGTTTCCTCGGGCAGGACGGCGGGAAAGGCGTCGTTGTTGACGCTCCGGAAGCGCAGCGGGAGGGACTCATCGGCCCACTTCGCCGCTCCGAGGGACGTGACCTGGTCCACGAGATTCCACCCGTAAAACCGGTAGGCGCTCGAGGGTTCGGTAACGAGGGCGGCTCCCACGAGCACGGGAAGGAGTCGCCGAAACCGACGACCGGGCCCCGCCCCGGACGCCGGCGACTCCTTGTGCACCACGACGGTGGCGGCGGCTAT
>MPMW01000036.1 GCA_002238705.1 Acidobacteria bacterium bin61
TGCCCTTTCGCGCGTTGTTCACCGGGGTGTTCTTCAGCTCGATCGGGATGCTGCTCGATCCGGCGGTCCTGGCGGGGAACCCCGTGCTCGTGGTCGGGCTGGGAGTGGCGGGCCCCGCGGTGAAAGGGCCGCTCTCGCCCCGGTCGGCGAGTTCGCCTTCCTGCTCGCGGCGGTCGGCATTCCGCTCGGTCTGTTCCGGGGCGCCGACTACCAGTTGTTCCTGAGCACCGCCGTGCTGTCCATGATCGCCGCGCCCTTCCTGATTCGGACCGGCCCCGCGATCGTCGAGTGGGTGGACCAGCGCCGGCCCCACGAGTGGCACCCGGACAGCGAAGCGATCCACGGGGCTGCGGATCACACGGTCGTCGTCGGCTACGGCCTCGCCGGCCGGTACCTGGCGCGGGTACTCCAGGCGGCGGGCATCGCCTGCATCGTCGTCGATCAGAACCCGGAACTCATCCGCCGCGCCCGCGCCGACGGCATCCCGGCTCTCTTCGGGAACGGCACCCAACCGGCGGTGCTCGACCACGTGCGGGTGCGGCGGGCGCGCACGATCTTCTTCACCATCAACTCCCCCGGCGACGAACGGCGCGGGGTGGTGCTGGCGCGCGAGCTGAACCCTTCCGTCCACATTGTGGTCCGCACGCGCTACGTGCGGGCGATCGACGACCTGCTGGCGCTCGGCGCCAATGACGTCGTCGTCGAGGAATTCGAGGCGTCACTCGAGTTGTTCGCCAAGGCGCTCGAAAGCTACGAAATCCCCATTAACCGCATCTGGCGCGAATTGGAATCCGTCCGGGCCGAGCACTACGGCCTGTTTCGGGACCGCCCGCATCCCGATCTGCGCCTCGACGCACTGAAACATCTCGGAATCCACGACGCGCTGGAGCTGGTCGAAGTGGAAACGGGCGCCGCCGCAGTGGGTGAGACCGCCTCCACGCTCGATCTCCGGAAGCGCACCGGCGCCATCCAGGTAGCCGTGGTCCGCGACGGCCGGCCGATCCACGAGCGGCAGGCGGAAGCCCCGTATCAGGCCGGCGACACGGTCGTGCTGATCGGCGACCGGGAGAGCCTGGACGCCGCGCTCCCCGTGTTTCGGCCCCCGCCGGCCGGCGATACGGCGCCGCCCCGGTCCTGAAATTCGGCGTCTCCGGCCTTCCCGGGCGGTGGTACATTGGCCGGTGGACATGTTCGCGGCCCTACTCCGCGGAAGGGCCGCAGTCCGGGTTCTGATCCCGGGAATCTGCGCGGCCCTTTTGCCGTTCTGGACCCCCGGTACGGCTCTTTCCCAGGAGCGGGTGGACTTCGAGACCGCGCGTCTCGAGCGGCGCCTGCCGGCAGTGCGCGCGGAGAATCCGATCCGGATCGACGGCGTCCTCGACGAGGACGAGTGGGCGAACGCTCCCGTCGCGACGGACTTCACCCAGGGCAACCCCAATGAAGGCATGCCGGCGACCTTCAAGACCGAGGTGCGGGTGCTCTACGACGACGAGTTCCTCTATGTCGGCGCCTACGCCCACGACGACCCCGACGGCCTGATCGTCAACGACCTTTCGCGGGACTTCTCCACCCGCGCCGGGGACATCTTCGGGGTCACGGTGGACACCTTCCACGACCGGCGGAACGGCTACATGTTCGAGACGAACCCGGCAGGCGCCAAGTTCGACGGACAGGTCTTCAACGAAGGGCGGGAATTCAACCGCGACTGGGACGGCGTCTGGTACGTCGAGACTCTGCGTACCGAAGGCGGCTGGCAGGTGGAGATGGCCATCCCCTTCAAGACCATGCGGTTCCGCGAGAGCCCCGAACAGACATGGGGGATCAACTTCCTGCGTCGGGTGCGCCGGCTGAACCAGGACTCGTTCTGGGCGCCGATTCCGCGGTTCTTCAACTTCGCCCGCATTTCCTACTCGGGGACCATCGAGGGGCTCAGCGGGTTGCGAGCGGGGGGCCGGTTCAAGGTGACGCCCTACGTGGGGGCGGAGACGAGCCAGGGCGCCGCGGAGGCCGACGAGGGCACCATGAACTCCGCGGATCTGGGGGTGGACGCGAAGGTGCTGGTCGGCACCGGGTTGAACCTGGACCTGACCGTAAACACCGACTTCTCCCAGGTCGAGGCCGACATCCAGCAGGTGAACCTCACCCAGTACAGCCTCTTCTTCCCGGAAAAGCGGGACTTCTTCATCGAGAACTCCGGCATTTTTCGCTTCGGCGTCCCGAACGATTCAAGGATCATGCAGTTCCGGGCCGATTTCGGCCAGGCGTTCAACCCCTCGGTGCTGCGCGCCAGCCAGAGCCGGGGAGACGATCTCTACCTGTTCTTCAGCCGGCGGATCGGCCTTTCCGACACCGGGACCCCGATCCCCGTGCTGGGCGGCGGCAGGCTCACCGGAAGGGCGGGCCCCTACGAGCTCGGGGTCATGAACATCCAGACCGGCGAACACGACGACGCGGTCGGAACAGAGAACTTCTCGGCGGTCCGGGTGCGCCGCAACGTCGGTGGCAACTCGGATGTCGGCGCCATTTTCCTGAACCGGGAAACGGGATCCGGCAGCGACCACTACAACCGCTCGATGGGCCTCGACGCCAACTGGCGGGTCACGCCCGAGATCGAAGTCAACTCCTACTGGGCCCGGACCGCCAGCCCCGGCCGCACCGGCGACGACCAGGCGGCGCGGGTCGCGGGGAATTACGACGGCCGGCTCTGGCAGTTTCGGGGCGCCTGGTCCAGGCTCGGAGACGACTTCAACCCGGAAATGGGGTTCGCACCCCGCATCGGGGTCCGCCGCCTGCTCGGCTACGTCGGCTACCACTACCGCCCCGACTGGTGGAGCGACTTCCTGCGGGAGTTCAACCCCCACTTCGAGTTCAACGACTATGTCAACTCCGACGGGGAACTGGTGAGCCGCTACGTCAACTCCCACCTCGGGTTCCGGCACCAGAGCGGCGCGTTCCTCGAGTTCGGCTACAACGACAGCATCGAGCAGAACTTCACGCCGTTCAGCCTGCACCCGACCACCATCGTCCAGCCGGGCGAGCACCACTACGAAGAGTGGTTCGTGATGTTCTTTTCGGACCCGAGCCGGCCGGTCTCGCTGAACGCCCGCTACGACTGGGGCGGCTTCTATTCCGGGGACCGGAAGGCGCTGAACCTGAGCACGGTGGTCCGCGTCGGCGGAAAGCTGACCTCCTACGTGGGCTGGAGCCGGAACGACATCGCGCTCCCCGAGGGCGCGTTCGTCGCCGACTTGCTCACCGCGCGGGTGACCTACACGTTCACCACGAGCATGTTCCTGAACGCCCTCATCCAGTACAACAGCGTGGCCGAGGACTGGAGTTCGAACATCCGCTTCAACCTGATCCACCGGCCGCTGTCCGACTTCTTCATCGTGCTCAACGACCGGCGCGACCCGATGGGCAACCGCCTCGACCGCGCGCTGATCGCGAAGTACACGATCCTGATGGATTTCTGACCCAGATCCCGCCCGAGCGGGAAAGGAAAACACCATGAAGACCATGCTTGCCCAACACAAGGACACCGCCTACGCGCTCCTGCGCATCGTCAGCGGTTTCCTGTTCTTCACCCACGGCGCCGGAAAGGTTTTCGGGATCATGGGAGGGAGCCAGCGAGAGCTCTTCTCCCTTATCGGCCTGGCCGGCGTCATCGAGCTGGTCGGCGGCCTGATGATCCTCGCCGGTTTCATGACCGGCATCGCCGCCTTCATCAGCAGCGGCCAGATGGCCGTCGCCTACTTCATGGCGCACTTCCCCACCGGGCTCTGGCCGGCCCAGCGCGTCGAGGGCGTCGGCAGCGGCGGCGAACTGGCGCTCGTTTACTGCTTCCTCTTCTTCTTCATCGCGATGGCCGGGGCCGGGAAATGGAGCCTCGACAACCGCTGAGCGAGCAGTCCCCGATTCACTTCCCGGCCTGACCTCGGGCCGGGAAGTCCGGACGCCGCAGCTTCACCCCCTCCGGGGGGTCGTCTGGCGGTCCCGGGGGAAGCCTTGTCAGCCGGGAGCGGGACGTCCCGCCTCGGCTCCGGCGTCGAGGTGCGGTCTCCGGCAGGCCCGCTTCCAGGCGGTGTCGCGAAGGCCTTCGAACTGCTCCAGGGAGAGGATCACGCCGACCTCTTTGCCACTCCGCACCAGGAAGACCGGGGCGCGCCGAATGGCGCCGGCCAACTGCCGGAACCGTCGATTCACATTCTTTGCACGTATCTGTTTCATCAACCCCATGATAGTGCGGCGTCCCGGAAATCGCGCGGCATGCCCGAGCCACGAGGAATGGAGGTTGGCCGGACGCCAACCTCCGTCCCTCGCGCTCAAGGGGTTTCCGCGGGGCTCTCGCCCCGCTCCGGAAGCGACCTTGCGATGCATCCCGGCCAAAACAGCCGGTGGGGGAACCCGCGCGGCGTTCGGCCGGCGATCCATCCCGGCTGAACCGGGCCGCTTGGCTAAGCGCCGGGCTGCCGTGACAGAACGTGGAAGGGTGCGGTTCCGCTGGGCTCTCGCCCAGCGGGTGCCGGCTGAAGCCGGCGGTCCAAGCCGCTTCCGCCGCACGGGCGGGGGGGGTTCCGGCGGGGCTCTGGCCCGGGGGGGGCGGGCTGAGGCGGGCGTCCCAAGCCGCTTCCGCCGTACGGGCGGGTGGAGTTACCCCACCGGCTGTTCACCGCTGCGCTCGGCGTTCCGAATCGGTCGGAATACGCTCGGTATTCCTCCCGATTCACGCCTTGTCAGCCGGGCGCCGCCCCCACCGGGAGAAATGTCCATGATCGGTCCGTCCGCTCACCCCGCCACATGTAAGACAGAGTTCGTTCTTCCATAGCAACTGGGCCGCTCTCGGTGACTCGCACGGTTTCCGGGACACCACACTAGCGGGAACATGGAACTCCCGCGGCGGATTCCGCGGGGAACCTTGGTCCTTTCTTGCGGATTTCGGAGAACGGGCGAGCCAGCTCTCCGGCAGCCGTGATTCAGCGCCGGCGGCGGCGCTGCCGCTGGATCACCTTCATCTGGTCCGGATCGGTAACGCCGATGAACAACTGGTCGTTCTCCTCCATGACCTCGCCGGTGATCTGGAGATTCCGCCCCTTGTAGCGCTTGATGGGGTCCACTCCCGTCCACAGATGCATGTGCGTTTCGGGGATGAGGACCAGAAAACTCGTCATGAAGGAGATGTGCAGGCCGGACGCCTGAATCCGCTTGACGTCCACGACCCGGCCGCCAACCGTGATCTCGTCGCCGACGTGGTCGGCGGTCACGTCCCGGACTCCGACGACTTCCACCGCTTCCTCGGCCGGGGGATCCTGCGCCAACACCATCGGGGCGATCAGGAGCGCGAACGCGGCCGCAGCCGCGATGGTAGAGCGGGATCTCATGGCAGCCTCCTCGGTCGGCCCCTTCGTGGCGAGCCGGTACCGGCACCTGTGTTCTAGCGAGCCGCCACGCCCCGAGTCAAGTCTTTCCGGCTCCCGGGCACGACCGATCCCGGCTGCCCGCACGGGCAACCGGAACCGGCGGCGCGCGGCCTTTGGGTGTCGCCGAAGGCGCCGTTCGAAGTTCTAGCGGCCGGCGGGCGAAACCGCGTGGGCGCGGGAGATCGCGGCGGCCGCCTGGATCACCGCAGCCGGATCCGGGCCGCGCGGGCGCCTGCGCCTGCGGCGGGTCCGGGGGATGATCTCGATCTGACTGCGCTCGGTGACCCGGATATAGGGCAACTCACCCTGTTCCTCGATCTCGCCGGTGATCTTGATGATGCGTCCCCTGGCGTAGACCTTCACGGGGTCCGTGCCTTCCCAGTCGCCGAGGTTATCCCGGGGAATGAACACCCGGAAGGGGTAGTCGATGTGGGCGCGGTCGAAGTGGATCGTGACGCCCTGGACGGGGTTGGCCTCGGTCCTGGCAATCCGTCCCCGAACCACCAATGACTCCCCCACGTTATCGAGGGTGATCTCGTGCGATTCGGTCAACTCCTCTTCTTCGGCAGGGGGATCCTGAGCCAACCCCGCGGGGACGATCAGGAGCGCGAACGCGGCCGCAGCCGCGAATGCAAAGCGGAATCTCATAGCAGCCTCCTCGGTCGGCCCCTCCAGGCGACACAACGGTAAACCGCATGAGCCAGCCGGGGCCAGCGAACTGCCTTTTGTAACAAGACGGCCGCCACCGAGTCAAAGGGCGGTCGTACCAAAGGCCTTTACGGCTCCTTCAGGTGCGGCGGCGACCCGCCCGGACGCGGCGGAAACCCGATCAGTGGAGCGTTTCGGACCGCTTCCGCGTCTGCTCTTCGTAGTAGCGCTCGAACCGGGCGCGCCGCCGGCGGCGTCTGAGGCCGTCCCACAGGACCCCCAAACGGGAGCGGCGCGTCGGAATCAGGCGGTCGCGCCGCAACAGCACATACCCCACCACCAGCCCCCCGAGGTGGGCGATGTGGGAGACCCCGCCGGACGTTGCGGAAAGGGAACCCGCGAGCGAAATGAAACCGAAGAGGATCACCATGTGGCGCGCGCTCATCGGCAGAATCCCGAGCAGGTACACCTGAGCCGAGGGGAACAGGAGGCCGAAGGCCAGCAGCAGCCCGTAGACCGCTCCCGAAGCACCGATGTGCAGCGCGTCGAAGAACGCCGGCAGCGGCAACAGCGCGAAGAGTCCGGCCCCGACGCCGCAGAGCAGGTAGTAGCGGAGGAACCGGCGCCGTCCCCAGACCTGCTCGAGCTGCGACCCGAACATGTAGAGCACGAACATGTTCATCAGCAGGTGGAACAGCCCGCCATGGAGGAACATGTAGGTGAAGAGGCGCCACACCTCGAGCGAGAGAACCGCGGGCGGATAAAGCCCCAGGTACACGGTCACCGCCGGGATCAGGAGCTGGACCAGGTACACCCCGCCGGTAATCAGGATGAGCTGCTTGACGCCGGACGGCATGGCCCCGCCGCCGAAACCCACCCCGGTCCGATAGCTGCGGTACATGAGGACCCGTCAGGAAGCGCGCCGGGCCGCCGGCGCCGGTTCGAGGATCTCGCGCAGATAACGCCCGGTCCACGACCTGGCGTTCCGGGACACCGCCTCGGGGGTCCCCGAGACCACGAGTTCTCCGCCGCGCCCACCGCCGTCCGGCCCGAGGTCGACCAGGTAGTCGGCGGTCTTGATCACGTCCAGGTTGTGTTCGATCACCACCACGGTGTTCCCGGCGTCGACCAGCCGGTCGAGCACCCGGAGGAGACGGGCAATGTCGTCAAAGTGCAGGCCGGTGGTGGGCTCGTCGAGGATGTAGAGCGTGTCGCCGGTGGAACGCTTCGCCAGCTCGCGCGAGAGCTTGACCCGCTGCGCTTCTCCGCCCGAGAGGGTGGGAGACGGCTGCCCGAGGCGGATGTAGCCGAGCCCTACGTCCTGGAGCGTTTCCAGGATGTGGAGGATGCCGGGCTGGGACCGGAACACGGTGACGGCCTCGCTCACCGTGAGGTCGAGCACGTCGGCGATGGAACGGCCCTGGTAGCGCACCGTCAGGGTCTGATCGTTGAATCGCCGGCCACCGCACACCTGGCAGGTCACGAAGACATCCGCGAGAAAGTGCATCTCCACCCGGATCACCCCGTCGCCCTGGCAGTGCTCGCAACGCCCGCCCGGCACGTTGAAGGAAAAGCGTCCCGGCTTGTAGCCCTGGGCGCGGGCGGCGGGGAGCGCGGCGAAGAGCGAACGGATGCCGTCGAACACCTTCGTGTAGGTCGCCGGATTGGACCGCGGGGTGCGGCCGATGGGGGACTGGTCGATGTCCACCACCCGTCCGACCCGTTCGACCCCCTCGATGTGCGAATGCCGCCCGACCGGACGCTCCGAGCGATGCAGCGCGCGGGCGAGCGCCCGGTAGAGCACCTCGTACACCAGCGTGCTCTTCCCCGCCCCCGAAACTCCGGTGACGCAGGTAAGGGCTCCCAGCGGAAAGGCGGCGTCCACTTCCTTCAGGTTGTTCGCGCGGGCCCCCACGATCCGGATGGAATGCCGGGAAGAGCGCCGGCGCGGAGGCACGGCAATGTCGAGGTCGCCGCGGAGATAGCGGCCCGTCAGGGATTTCGGCTCGTCCTGGATCTCGGCCGGGGTCCCTTCCGCAACCACCTCGCCGCCGTAAACCCCGGCCCCCGGACCGAAGTCCAGCACGTGGTCCGCGGCCTCGATGGTCTCCCGGTCGTGTTCCACGACCACGACCGTGTTGCCGATGTCCCGTAGCCGGTGGAGAGCCTCCAGCAGCTTTCCGTTGTCGCGCGGATGGAGCCCGATGGACGGCTCGTCGAGGATGTAGATGACGCCCGTGAGTTCGGACCCGATCTGGCTGGCGAGCCGGATGCGCTGCGATTCTCCCCCGGACAGGCTCGGCGCCAGCCGGTCGAGCGAGAGGTAGCCGAGCCCCACGTCGGCGAGGAAGCGGAGCCGGTTCCGGATCTCCTTCAGGAGTTCCGCCCCGATGACGAGCGCCGTGCCCTCCAGTTCGAGGTTTCCCATGAAGTCGAGCGCGTCCTCGATGGACATCGAGGAAATGTCCGCGATGGTCCGGCCACCCACGCTGACGGCGAGCGCCTCCGGCCGCAACCGGGTCCCTCCGCAGGCACGGCAGGACCGGCTCGAGAAGAACCGCGCGTAGTAGCGGCGCGCCCGGTCGGAGGAGGTTTCCCGCATCCGGCGGGTCAGCAGGTTGAGGACTCCCTCCCAGTGGACCGCCCGGGAGCTTCGCTGGTACTTGACGGGAATCCGCTCGCGGCCGGCTCCCCACAGGAGGACTTTCCGCTTGCCGGCGGCGAGCCGCGCCCAGGGACGGTCGAGATCCACGGCGAACTTCTTCGCCACGCCCCGGACCACCGTAGCTTCCCAGCCGTCGCGCTCGGCGAACCGGCCCCACAGCGCCACCGCGCCCTCGTTGATGCTGAGACGCGGATCGGGCACCACCAGGTCCTCGTCCACCTCGCTCCGGGCGCCGAGGCCGTTGCACTCCTTGCACATGCCCTGCGGGCTGTTGAAGGAAAAGAGCTGCGGTGAGAGCTCGGGAAACCCGATGCCGCAGTCCGGGCAACCGTTCTTCTCGGAGAACATACGGTCGCGGGACTCCCCCTCCACGGCCGCGATCACGATGCCGTCCCCTTCGCGAAGGGCGGTCTCGACCGAGTCCGTGACCCGGCCCCGCCAGTCTTCGCCGGCCGGATCCTTGCGGGTGAGCCGATCCACGACGATCTGGACGTTGTGCTTCTTCCGTTTGTCGAGGGCCGTGACCTCCTCGATGAGCTGGACCTCCCCGTCGATCCGGGCTCTCGAGAACCCACGGCGCAGGATGCTCTCCAGGGTGGAGCGGAACTCGCCGCGCCGGTTCTCCAGAACCGGCGCCAACAGCAGGAACCGCGCGCCCGCCGGCAGGTGCGCCAGTTCCTCCACGATCTCCTGGGCCGTCTGCGGGCTGACGGCGCGCCCGCACCGCGGGCAATGGGCCAAGCCCACCCGGGCGAAGAGCACGCGCAGGTAGTCGGAGATCTCGGTGATCGTTCCGACCGTCGAACGGGGGTTGTGGCTCGCCGACTTCTGATCTACCGAGATGGTCGGCGAGAGCCCCTGGATCGTGTCGTAGAGGGGCTTGTCCATCTGCCCCAGGAACTGACGGGCGTAACTGGACAGCGATTCGACGTAGCGGCGCTGACCTTCGGCGTAGAGGGTGTCGAGCGCCAGCGACGACTTTCCCGACCCCGAGACCCCGCTCAGGACAACGAGGCGCTTCTTCGGAAGGCGAACGGTAATGTTCTTGAGATTGTGCTGCCGGGCGCCCCGCACCACGATGTGATCGGGCTCCATGGGCTTTCCCGGGAGTCTAAAGGGAAGATGGCCCGAACGCCCCCGGGAGCGCCGGTCTTTCGAACCGGCATCGCTCCCCGAAGCGGCCCACAACTCCGGCCGCCGCCCACCCCGCCGGCGCCGCCCGCCGGGGGTCCGCGAAACGCGCATTTCTCGCCGCTCCCGGGGCGCCGCCGCCCCGTACACTCTCCCCCGGAAAGGTCTCTCAATTCCCATGAACAACTCCTCCGCCATCGGCTACGACCAGCCGCTCTTCATCCAGCCCTTCGACCACCGGGGCAGCTTCACGAAGTCCTACTTCGGCTTTCGCGGGGCTCCGGAAATCTCACCCGCAGGCGACGGATTCGCACCCGTCGCCGCCGCCAAGAGCCTGATCTACCGCGGCCTGCTGCGGGCGATCGAAGGCGGGGTTCCGAAGGAGCAGGTCGGAATCCTGGTGGACGCGCAGTTCGGCGGCCAGATCCTCGCCGACGCGGCGGCGCGGGGGATTCCGCGGGCGGTCTGCATCGAGAAGAGCGGCCAGGCGGTCTTCGACTTCGAGTACGGAGTGCGCTGGGTGACCCACATCCGCTATCACCGGCCGGACATCGTCAAGGTGCTGGTCCGCCTCCACCCCGACGACCCCGCCGCCGACACGGCCGCGCAGCTCACCCGACTCCAGTTGGTCTCGGACTACCTCCACGGTCACGAACGGCGCCTGTTCATGTTCGAGTTGCTGGTGCCCGCCACCACCGAGGCGGACAGGGAGGCCGGCGACGCCTATGACCGGGACATCCGTCCCGGGCACATGGTGCGGGCCATCCACCTGATCCAGGACTTCGGCATCGAACCGGACATCTGGAAGATCGAGGGCGTGGATCGCGCCGAGGACGCCGAACGCGTCGCGGCGGCGGTCCGCAGCGGGAAGGGACGGGAACACGTCGGCTCCATCGTGCTGGGACGCGGTTCCGATGCCGCCCAGGTGCACGAATGGCTCCGGGTGGCGGCGCCGGTGGACGGCTTCATCGGTTTCGCCGTCGGCCGGACCAACTTCCGGGAGCCTCTCGGGGCGTATCTGAACGGCCAGCTCGGCGAAGCGGACGCGATCGAGCAGATCGCCGCCACCTACCGGTCCTGCGTGGACACCTGGCGCGCCGCCCGGGGTTGATCGGGAGCCGCCTTTGGAATGTGATTCTCAGGAGGTTTCCGCCGCATGAAGTGGTTCCATGAAATCTACGGGAGAGACGAAGACAGCGGAGTAGGCCGCGCCATCTATCGTGCCCTCGCCGAGGGAATGTCTCCGGGACGCAAGGCGCTGAGCGAGCGGCTGGACCTCAGCCGTGCGGAGTTGGAGGGCCATCTCCAACGTATGAAGGACGCCGGCCTGGTCGAGATTCGACGTGGACAAGGGGGATCCATTCATCGGCTGCCTCGAAGCGACGATCAGGTGCTCGTGCGCCGCACGAACTCGTCGAACAGCGGGACCGTGAACGCGATCTCGCCGTGGCGGGGGGCGTAGCAGAGGCCGAGGCGGATCAGGGCGTCGCGCTGCGCGCTGACCTGGTTCGGACGGCGCTTCAACCGGGCGGCGACATCTCGTGACAGATAGGGGCCGGATCCCAGGGCGGCCATCGCCTCGAGATACCGGTGCCCGGCGGGCGTCGCGCGGTCGTAGCGGACCTGGAAGAAACCCTCGTCGAGGGATCCGAAGGCATCGCGAGTTGCCCGGGCGACGTCCACCTCCGTGATCTCCGTGGGGCCGGGCGCGGCCCTCCAGCAGTGCCGGCCGAAAGCCTGGAGGAAGTACGGATATCCGCGCGTACGCCGCACGACTGCATCGAGCGCGGCCTCGGTCCAGCGGACACCGCGTTCCGTGGCGGGGCGAGCAAGCGCCAACCGCGCCTCGTCCGGGCCGAGGCTGTTGATGCGGCGGAACTCGAACAGCCGCTCCGCGTACGACCGGGCGTCCCCCATCTTGCCGGGAAGTGAGGGAAGCCCGGCCCCGACGAACAGCACTGGAAGCCCTTGCTGGCTGATCCGGTGGAGCGCGACGATCAGCGCCTCCATCTCCTCCGCGGGAAGGAACTGGAACTCGTCCACCGTGAACACCGCGCCAGACCCCCTGGGCTGTGCCGCTCGCCCAACGGCCACCAGCAGGTCGCTGATGTCCCCGTGCAGACTGCCGTAGTCGGCCACGCCCAAGGCCGGCTCCAGCCCGAATGCGACCTCGGGTCCCTCGGGGAGTTGGTAGCGAATCTGAAAGGACCGGAGTACGGAAAGTCCGCGGCGAACCAGGTCGCCGAGCTTCTCCCGGGCCGAGAGTTGCAGCAGCGCCTTGCGGGCCAGATTGGCGATCTCTTTCGCGAAATCGACCCGCTCGCTGATCTCGATCGAATGGCAGGGCCAGTTGCGTGCTTCGGCAATCCTCTGGAACTCCCCCAGCAGGACGGTCTTCCCGACGCCCCGCAGGCCGTAGAGGAGCTGACTGCGGTCATCGTCTCCGATCTCGAACCGTTGCAGCGCGATCTCGAAGTCACGGATCTCGCCGTCCCGCCCCACCAGCGCCGGCGGCCGACGTCCGCCTCCGGGGCGGTAGGGATTCCGCAGAGGGTCCATGGGCCGAGTCTATCGGTCGCGTTTCGCCGATCCGCCGCTTGCCGGCCGAAGAGTTCAGCCGTGCCGTAGCGCCGCGGTCGGCTGGGTGCGGGTCGCCCGGACCGCCGGCGCGAGGCAGGCGAGGACGGCCGCCCCGAGAACGACGCCGAAGGCCAGCAGGTAGGACACGGGGTCCCCGGGAGCGATCCCGAAGAGGATGCCCGCCAGGTAGCGGCTCGCGGCGAACGCGGCGAGGAGGCCGAGGGCGAGACCCGGCAGCGCGACCCGCATCCCCTGCCGGAACACAAGCCCCAGCACGTCCCGGCTCGCGGCGCCGAATGCCATGCGCACTCCCAGTTCCGGGGTTTGCTCGGTCACGCGGGCGGACATCACCCCGAACACGCCGGCGCCGGCGAGCAGCACCGAGAGGGCCGCGAACACCCCCGCGAGCAAGGCGAGAAACCGGGGCCCCGCCACCGAGGCGCCGATCACCTCGGTCAGGGGCCGGAAGGAGTCCACCGGCAGGGCCGGGTCGAGCCGGTGGGTGACCTCCCGGACCGTGGGCGCGAGCGCCGGTGCGGGCAGGCGCGATCGCACCACGACGTTCACCGTCCGGGGTGCGAACCCGACCGCCTCGGCCGTCTGCGGGTAGTGGAAATAGACCTCCGTGCCGGTCTCGGCTTCGAGGCCGCCCTGCTTCACGTCCCCGGCGACGCCGATGATCGTGAACCACGGGATGTCGGGGGAGGGCGGGCGCAGGCGCCGGCCGACCGGATCCTGCCCGGGCCAGAACAGTTCCGCCGCCGCGCGGTTGACCACCGCCACCGGGTTGGCTCCGCCGTCGTCCGAAGCGGTGAAGCCGCGTCCCGAGAGCAGCGGAATCCCCATCGCCTCGAAATAGCCGGGCCCGGCGAACTGCCAGTAGTCCATGTTGTGGGCCGGGTGGCCTTCGCCCGACGGCACGCCCTCGAGGGCCGTGTCGTTCGCGTTCAGACGGCGCCGCGGCGGGAGGCCGCTCATGTAGGTGGCCGCCTCGACGCCGGGAAGCGCTGCGGCTTCGGCGCGGAGCCGCTCGAGGAACGCGAGCTGGTCGGAGGCCGTCGGGTAGGCGGTCTCCGGCAGGTAGGTCTGGTAGGTGGAGAGGTTCTCGGGATCGAACCCGGGGTCCGTTGCCTGGATCGCGAACAGGCTCCGGACCAGGAGGAGGCAGGCGATGAGCAGCGCCGCGGACAGCGCGACCTCGAAGGCGACGAGCCCGCTCCGGAACCGGTTGCGGCCGCCGGTGATCCGTTTCCCGCCGGCCTGCAGGGTGCTGAGCAGTTGCGCTTCGCGTCCCGCGGTGGCGAGTCCGGCCACGGGCGCCGCGCCGCAGACGATCCCGGTGATGGCCGTAGCGAGGAGGGCGAAGATGACGACGGGGCCCGAGAACCCGATCTCCGCGATCCGGGGGACCCCGCCGGGATAGGCGGCGAGCAGCGCGGACACCCCCGCCTGAGCCAACAGGAGCCCGAGCGCGCCGCCGGCGCCGGCAAGCAGGATCCCTTCCCGCAGGAAGGGAGCGGCGGCGCCCGCGCGGCCCGCGCCGAGGGCGGCGCGGAGCGCGATGTCGCCCCGCCGGGACTCGGCCCGGCCCACGATCAGGTTGGCCAGGTTGGCGCAGCCGGCGAGCAGGAGCAGCGCCGACAGCGCGAGCAGGGCCAGCAGGCGATCGCCCTGTTCGCCCACGACCTCCTCGTGGAGGTCAACGAGGATCACCGGGTGGAACTCGGGATGCGGCGCGTGGGTGTCCGCGGACTCGGAGCGCCAACGCTCGAGCAGCGCGGGGAGCTCGGCCCGGGCCGCGTCGATCGTGATCCCCGGAGCGAGGCGCGCCACCATGATGTAGTTGTGGGATCCGCGGCCGGGCAGGTCCGCGGGGTCGAGGGCGAGCGGGATCCAGAACTCGACGCGCCGATCCAGAAGGTCCACGCCGGGAGGCAGGACTCCGACCACGGTTCGCCGGACGCCGTCCACCGTGAGGCGCCGGCCGAGGATGTCCGGGGCGCCGCCGAAGGCGCGTCGCCAGAGCCCGTTGGAGAGGACCATGACCGGCTCCGTTCCCGGGCGGTCCTCCGCGTCGGTGAAGACCCGTCCCAGCGAGGCCGAGATTCCCAGGGTCCGGAAAAGGCTCGCCGTGGACGCGGCCTGCTGCGCGCGGAATGGCTCCCCGGCCCCCACCACCGATGCCATTCCGGTGTTGAACGCCCCGGCTTCCGCAAACGACGCGCTCCAGTCGCGGTATTCGAGGTACTCCGGCGCGGAGATCCAGAACCGGTCGAAGCCCATCGTCGGAAACTGGGTCGCCACCCGGACGAGCGCTTCCGGAGCGCGATAGGGGAGGGGCGCGAAGAGCGCTCCGTAGGCGACCGTGAAGACGGCGGTGTTCGCGCCCACCGCGAGGGCGATGACCGCGACCGCCAGCCCGGCGTAGCCGCCGCTGTGGAGGAGCGCCCGCGCGGCGCGCTTCATGTCAAAGAGTGGCGGCGGAGGCCGCAGCGCTCCCTCGCTCGCCGGGCCGGGTCCGCATCACCCAAGAGTTACGAAGCGGTCCGCCTCCCGGTTCCACCCCGGCGCGCTTCGCTGGAGCCGGGCGACGCACCCGCACCCGGAATCAGCCGCCCGGGGCTGACGCGAAACGAACGAGCCGCCGCCGCAGGAGCGCGCCTCCACCCGGCTGCCTGCGGTTGCGCCGGCGGCGGTGCTGTTGTTAATTTCGCCGGTCCGCCCCCCGCGGGGACGGCGGGCCTCGGGAGGCTTCGGCCTCCGGCATCCGTGCGCACGCGACGCACCCTGTCCCTCGAGGACCGTGCCACCAATCAAGTGGCCAATGCCGCCCGTCGTCCCCCCGGGAGACGCGGCCGATCAGGCGCGGTCGCGGGACCGAGCGGCTTCCACCAGTGCCGCCACCCGGTCCACGGTTTCCCCGAGCGTGAGGTCGCTGGTGTCGAGGCGGTGGGCGTCCTCCGCCCGGCGGAGGGGGGCCACGGCCCGGCCCGAATCGGTGTGGTCGCGGCTCGAAATTTCGGACTGCACGGCGCCCACGTCGCGGTCTCCCTCATCCGACGAACGGCGCCGGGCCCGGACCTCCGGCCGCGCGTCCAGAAAGACCTTTACCGGGGCCTCGGGGAAGACCACGGTGCCGATGTCCCGCCCTTCGACGACGCCCCCGGCGGCCGCGAACTGCCGCCAGCGTTCCACCAGGACCTCGCGGAGTTCCGGATGGACGGCCACCCGGGAAGCGCCGGCGGAGACCTCGGGAGTGCGGACAGCCCCGGACACGTCCTCCCCATCGAGAAAGACGCGACCCTCCGGATCGAGGATCACCCGGTAGGCAAGGGTCCTGAGCGACGGGCCGTCGTCGAGATCGAGGGCCTGCCGCATCGCCGAGAGCGCGACCGCGCGCACCGACGCACCGGTGTTGAAGTAGCCGAATCCGAAGCGTTCGGCCACCGCCCGCGCCACGGACGTCTTCCCGGAGCCCGCCGGGCCATCGATGGCCACCACGAACGCAGCCGGCGCGGGACGGGCAGGCGGCGCCGGCGGTCCGGAATCCGCCGCCCGGGCGGGCGCGGCGATCTCTCCCGCGCACCTCCGGATGAGTTCCCGGAGTTCTTCGACCTCATCGCTCTGCAGCTTGCGCCAGCTCCCCGGCGTGAGCCCGGTGTCGGCGAGGCAGCCGATCCGGGTGCGGTGCAACTCGAGCACCGGATGGCCGAGGACGCTCAGGACCCGGCGGATCTCCCGGTTCCGTCCGCCCCGGAGAGTGACCCGCAGCCGCGTGCGGCGCTTCGATTCCGCGCGGTGCGGGAAACGGGCGATGACCTCGACCTGGTCGAGCCGCAATCCTTCGCCATCGACCCGGATACCGCGCTGCGCCCGCTCGAGCACGTCTTCTCCGGGAAGCCCCCGGACGGTGGCGTAGTAGGTCTTGGGCAACCGGTAGCGGGGATGCGTGACCCGCTGCGCCAGCTCCCCGTCATCGGTCAGCAGCACGAGTCCGGAGCTGTTGCCGTCGAGCCGGCCGACCGGAACCAGCGAGCGGAACGAGTGGGGGAGCAGGTCCATCACGGTGGAACGGCGTCCCGGGTCCGAGCGGGTCGTGAGGTGTCCGATGGGCTTGTTCAGAATCAGGTAGCGCCGCGGCTTGCCGACCCCCCGGAGGCGCGCCCCGTCCACCCGGATGTCGTGGAGCGCGGGGTCCGCACGCACCCCGGGAACCCGCACCACCTCACCGTCCACGGTGACGCGGCCCTCGGCGATCATCCGCTCCGCGCTGCGCCGCGACGCGATCCCCGCGGCCGCGATCAGCTTCTGGAGCCGCTCGGCGGTCATTCGGCGGCGTCTCCGGCTCCGGACCGGCTGGCGGGATCCGAAGCGTCGGGGGCATCGGTTCCACCCGGTTGTGGAACCTGGACCGCGGCGACCAGCGCTTCCTCGAATTCGCGGAGCTTGGGCAGGTCCTCGAGCCGGTCGAGTTCGAAGCGCTCCAGAAAGTCCTTCGTGGTCCCGTAGAGGAGCGGCCGGCCGACCACCTGCTTCCGTCCCCGCGAGCGGACCAGGCGGTGTTTCATGAGGGTGGTGACCACACTCTGCGAGTTCACCCCGCGGATCTCGTTCAGCTCGGGCATCGTGATCGGCTGCCGGTAGGCAATGACCGAGAGCGCTTCGAGCGCCGCCTCGGTCAGCGCCTGCTCCCGCTTCGGCGCCATGAGACGCTCGATGGCGTCACGCCATTCCGTCTGGGTGGTGAGCTGAAAGCCTCCCGCGATCCGGGCCAGCCGCAGTCCCGATTCCAGCGCCGAGTACCGCGTCTCCAACGCGTCGAGGGCCGCGCGAACGGCCTTCAGGTCGGTGTCCAGCACGTCCGCCAGCCGTTCCCCGGTCACCGGGGCGCCGTGGGAAAAGAGCAGCGCCTCCACCGCGGCCGCGAGGCGGTCCGGGTCCACGGCCGGCTCGGGCGCCTCCCCGGAGGCGTCGCCGGCGTGCAGCACCGTGTCCGGCATGGTCACGCGGGCGCCAGGCCGGCGATCCGGATGGGACCGAAGTTCTCGTCCTGGCCCACCGAGATCCGGCGCCGGCGGGCCAGTTCCAGGATCGCCAGGAACGCGGCGACGAGGGTCCCCCGATCCACGCTTCCTTCGATGACCTCGAAGAGGAGTTCCTCGAAGTCCTGCTCGACGCCGGGCGGAACGGCCGTCTCGATGCGGCGGATCAGGACCGCCATGGAGATGCGCCGCTCGGGGAGCGGCACCCGGGGCCGCGCCCGCGCCCGGACGACGACCCGCCGGAAGGCCTCGACCACCGCGAAGAGGTCCACCTGCAGCAGGGTTTCCGGTTCGGCGCTCATCGAGTCGCCGTTCGCCGCCTCGCTCTCGACGAGCCCGAGGGCGGGCTCGCGCACCCACACCGAACGGCGGGCCTCGAGGCTCTCCTTGAGCTTCCGGGCGGCGTCCCGGTAGCGGGCGTAGTCCCGTAGGCGGTCCTCCAGGTCGGCCAGTGGGTCCGCTTCCGTTCCCGCGCCCGCCGGGACGGGCCGCGGGAGGAGGCGCCGCGCCTTGATCCGGAGGAGCGCGGTCGCCATCTTGAGGAACTCGGATCCCACCCGCAGGTCCAGGATCTCGAGGAGTTCCAGGGTCTCCAGGTATTGCCGGGTGATGGACGCGATCTCGATCCGCAGCGGATCCGCCCGCCCTTCGCGCACCATGCGGAGAAGCAGCTCGAGCGGGCCGTCGAACCCCGCTTCGGCGGGCGAGCCCTCGCCGCCGTCGAAGCGAATGCGGAACCCCTGGCCGGGGGTCCCGAGCTCGGTCTCCGGCTGGTAGAGGACCGCTCTCACGGGCTGCCGCTGCTGGCGATGGGGAGCTGGACCGCGGCGCGCACTCGCTCCATGGTGGCGCGGGCCGCCCCGGACGCCTCGCGCCGGCCGGCAGCCAGTACGTCCCGTACGTCGTCGGGCCGCTTCTCGAATTCCCGCCGCCGCTCGCCGATGGGCGCGATCTCCGCGACCAGGTGGTCCGCCAGCGCGTTCTTGCACTGGATGCAGCCGATTCCGGCCGTACGGCAGCCCTCGGCGGCCCAGTTCTGCGTCTCGCCGTCGGAGAAGATGCGGTGGAGATCGAAGACCGGGCACTTCGCCGGATCGCCCGGATCGCGGAGCCGCTTCCGGGCCGGGTCGGTCATCATGGTCCGGAGCTTCCCGCGGACCGAGTCCTCGTCTTCGGCAATGCCGATGACGTTGCCGTAGCTCTTGGACATCTTGCGCCCGTCGGTTCCCGGCAACCGGGGCGACGGGGTCAGCCGCACGTCGGGCTCGGTAAGCACGTCACCGTAGAAGTGGTTGAACCGGCGGGCGATCTCGCGGGTGAGTTCCACATGGGGCTTCTGGTCCTCGCCGACCGGCACCACGGCCGCGTCGTACATCACGATGTCGGCCGCCTGCAGGACGGGATAGCCGAGGAATCCGTAGGTGTGGAGATCCTTCTCCTTCAGTTCCTTGATCAGTTCCTTGTAGGTCGGAACGCGCTCCAGCCAGCCGAGCGGCACGACCATCGAGAGGAGGAGATGCAGTTCCGCATGTTCGGGAACCTGGGACTGGACGAACAGCGTGCAGCGCCTGGGGTCGAGCCCCACCGCCAGCCAGTCGGTGGCGATCTCGAGGGTGCTCGCCCGAAGGTCGCTCGTGTCCTTGTAGTCGGTGGTCAGCGCGTGCCAGTCCACGATGCAATAGAAAGCGTCGAACTCGTCCTGCATCGCCACCCAGTTGCGGTAGGCCCCCACCAGGTGCCCGAGATGCGATGACCCGGTCGGCCTCATCCCCGAGAGGAGGCGCTTGCGCCCGCCGCGTGGTGTCTTTCCCGTGTCTGTCATGAAGCGTCGGGATTCTACGGGCCGTCCGTCACATCCACGGGGTGAAGACGGGCGTGCAGCCGGGCCGCCAGCGCGGGACCGACCGTTTCGGCGAGTTCGGCCTCGGAGGCCTCCGTGACCTGCCGCAGGCTCCCGAAGCGGCTCAGCAGCGCCTGCCGGCGCCGGGGACCGATCCCGGGTACTCCGTCGAGCGCGGAACGGAGCGTCTCGGCCCGGCGGCTCTTGCGGTGGAAGGTGATGGCGAAGCGGTGCGCTTCGTCCCGGGCGCGCTGGAGAAGCTGGAGGGCCGGGGAGTTCCCGGGGAGGCGCAACGGCTCCGGCGCGCCGGGCAGGAAGATCTCCTCCTCCTGCTTCGCGAGGCCCGCATGGGGGATGTGGGTGAGTCCGAGGTCGTGGAGGGCGGCGGCCGCCGAGCTGAGCTGGCCGCGCCCTCCGTCCACCAGGATCAGGTCCGGAAGCTCCTGTCCCTCGGTGAGCACCCGCCGGTAGCGGCGGAGCACGACCTCGCGCATGGAGGCGTAGTCGTCGGGCTTTCCCTTGACGGTACGGATCCGGAAGCGCCGGTAGGCCGAAGGGAGCGGTTCGCCGCGCTCGAACACCACCATGGAAGCCACCACCTGGCGCCCGCCCAGGTTGGAGATGTCGAACGCCTCGATGCGGCGGGGCTCGGCGGGAAGCTGGAGGGCTTCGTGGAGGGCGCGCACCCGCGCGGCGGCCTTCCGTCCGGCCTCCCGGAAGTCGAGATCGAAGGCCAGCCGCGCGTTCCGGCAGACGAGGTCCACCATGCGGCGGCGCGAGCCCTTCACCGGAACGTGGACCTCGACGCGCCCGCCGCGCTTTTCCCCGAGCCATTCGGCCACGAGCTCGCGTTCCGGAAAGTCGAGCGGCGATTCAATGCGCGGCGGGGGCATGCGCCCCATCTCGTAGAACTGCTTCATCGCCGCTTCCACGAGGCCCGCGTCGTCCACCGGCGGCAGGTCGGAGAGCGAGAACGTATCCCGGTCCACCACCTTCCCGCCCCGCACCAGGAACACCTGCAACTGGGCGCGGTCGCCTTCCCGGTACAGACCGAAAACGTCGCGGGCCCTGCCGTCGGCCGCCGTCATCTTCTGGCGGTCGTTCAGTTCGGCGAGGAGCTTCAGGCTGTCGCGCAACCGGGCCGCCTCCTCGAAGCGTTCCGCTTCGGCCTCCTCGCGCATGCGGCGCGTGAGCGAGGTCGAGACTTCGCTGTTGCGCCCCATCAGGAAGAGCCGCGCCGCCTCCGACGTCTCCCGGTATTCCTCCACCGAGCAGATCGAGTCCACGCAGGGCGCGACGCAGCGGCGGATCTGGTACTGCAGGCAGGGGCGCGGCCGTTTCCCGTTGAGTTGCTCGCGGCAGTTCCGGATGCCGAAGAGCCGGTGCACCAGGCTCATGCTCCGGCGGGCCAGACTGGCCGGGAAATAGGGACCCGCGTACACGGCGCCGTCGGCGCCGGCGCCGCGAACGATGTGCACCCGCGGGTACTTCTCGTTCATCGTGAGCCGGACGAGCGGCGGGTTCTTGTCGTCCCGCAGGAGGATGTTGTAACGGGGCCGGCGTGTCTTGATGAGGTTGTTCTCGAGGTGGAGGGCCTCCCGCGCGGAATCGGTGAGCACCACCTCCACGTCCGCGATCTGGGAGAGCAGGTTCCCCTTGCGGGCGTCGGGCGGCGGGGTGCGGAGGTGCGACAGCACCCGCGCCTTCACCGAAGCGGCCTTGCCGACATAGAGCGTCTTCCCCTCGGCGGAGCGGAAGAGATAGACCCCGGCGCTCTCCGGGAGCAGAGCGATCTTGTTCTCAAGACCGGCGGGAAAACCGGTCGTCATTCGCGGAATTGTAGGATGCCCGGCCCCCTGGACTACCCGAAAGGAATCGCATGCCCCAAGCCATCCGCATTGAGCAGCCCGGCGGCCCCGAGGTGATGAGCCTCGGCTCCGTCCCCGAAGCCGCCCCCGGCGCCGGAGAAGCCCTCGTCCGGGTCGAAGCCGCCGGGGTCAACTTCATCGACACCTACCACCGCACCGGGCTCTATGAGGTCCCCCTCCCGTTCACTCCGGGAGTGGAGGGCGCCGGGGTCGTGGAGGCCGTTGGCGAAGGCGTTTCGGACCTGGCGCCCGGGGACCGGGTCGGCTGGGTCATGCAGATGGGCAGCTACGCCCAGCAGGCGGTGCGCCCGGCGGCGAAGCTGGTCCGGCTCCCGGAGGGCGTCACGACCACCCAGGCCGCGGCGGCCCTCCTGCAGGGGATGACCGCCCACTACCTGGTGCGCTCGACGTTCCGGGTGCAGTCGGGGATGCCGGTGCTGGTGCACGCCGCGGCGGGGGGCATGGGACTGCTTCTCTGCCAGATGTGCCGGGCGCTGGGGGCGCGGGTCTTCGGCACCGTGTCGACGGAAGCCAAGGCGCGGGCGGCGCGCGCGGCGGGCGCCGACCACGTGATCCGCTACACCGAGGAGGACTTCGCGGAGGTCATCCGCGAGGAACTCGGAGACAAGCAGTTGGCGGTGGCCTACGACTCGGTGGGCGAGACGACCTGGCGGAAGAGCCTGGAACTCCTCCGGCCGCGCGGCATGCTCGTCCTCTACGGCCAGTCGGCCGGGC
>MPMW01000037.1 GCA_002238705.1 Acidobacteria bacterium bin61
GCGACGCTGCGCGCCGTTCGGTGCGTCCACGCTGTCACCTGCTGGACAAACCACCGCGACAGAGTGGGTTACGACCCATTGCGGTCCGCCCCGGGCCATGAGTATGAGAAATCCGGGTTAGCGGGCGGAAGCGCGCCCGGTCGGTCCTCAGGAGGCGAAGACCCCCTCCCCCGCCCCGGCGGGATCGGGCGGCTCAGCCCGCCGCGAAGCCAGCGCGTCCCGCTCGGCGCTTGCGACTTCCGCCTCGACCCTCGCATCGATTCCATCGAGCACGGCGTCCGCCACCGGCTCACCTCCGGCGCCTCCCCACCGGAGAAAAGCCCGGTAGCAACGGACCGGGTCCCGGCGGCCGTAGTGAGCGAACAGCTCGGCTGGCAGGATCCGCCGGCTCTCGCCTTCGTCGTGGGTCGCGTGCCCGCCCATCCGAAAGGTGGCCGCAAGGACGAACACCGGCCGGGAAACGGCGAGCGCTTCTTGCCTGGCGAGGGCCGTGGCCGCGAAGACGTCCAGCACGTTGTTCCCGTCCACGTGCAGCGTGGGAATTCCGTATGCGCCGCCAAGCCGGGCCAGCCGCTCTTCACCGCCGTCCGCCAGCGGCGTGCCGAGAGCGATCCGGTTGTTCTGGATCACGACGACCAGCGGCGCCTTGAGCGCGACGGCGGACACCATGCCCTCGTGGAATGCCGCCGTTCCGGTGGTGCCCTCTCCCGCCCAGGTCAGCACCACGTTCGACGCGCCCCGGAGGCGGAACGCGAGCGCCATCCCGGCGCACACCGGCACGAGCGAGCCGACCATGCTGATCGGCGCCAGGATTCCCCGCTCCAGATCTCCAAAATGGAGGTCCCGACCCCGGGCGGGCCCGTCTCCGGTGCCGAGCGCTCCCCGGAACATGGTGGCAAGGCTCATCCCCCGTTCGTGGCAGGCGCCGATGTTGCGGATCATCGGTCCGACCACGTCGCCGGGCTCGAGCGCGTGGCACGCGCCTACCGTCACCGCTTCTTCGCCGGGCCCCAGCCACGCCTTGGACAGCACTCCGGACCGGACCCACCTTTTCAACTGCAGGTCGTGGAGACGGTTCCGGACCAGGCCTTCGTAGAGGCGGAGCCGGGCTGGCTCGCCGAGGGACTGAACGATGGCGGCGCGCCCGGGGTCGCGCAGCGCCACCGTCCCGAACTCCCGGAGGAGTTCCGGATCCTCAGCCCAGTCGACGTATTCCGGAGGATCGAGTCCGGGAACGCCCCTCACCGCACTAGCGCACTACGTGGTGACGCCGCCCCACTTGACCAGTTCGGCCGCGATCAGGTTCTCCACCGCGTCGCCGTTCCACGAGTTGCGGATGCCGTTCGTCATGACCGAAAAACCAAGCGCCCGGTTCTCGGCAGCCAGCGGGAACGCCACTCCCGAGAGTGAACTGACCCCGCTGAGGCTCCCCGTCTTCGCCATCACCCGGCCGAGGGTCGCCTCCCCCCAGAGACGGCGCGCCAGAGTGCCGTCCACACCGGAAACCGCCAGCGAACACAGGAAATCGGTCCGGAGCTCCGGTTGGCTGTAGAGATCGCGGACGACCGCGACAAGCAGGCGCGCGCTCAGGCGGTTCTTCCGCGAGAGTCCCGAGCCGTCGTCGACCGCGAAACTGTCCGCGGGAAACCCGAGACCAACGAGGTATTCCTCGGTGGCGCGCACACCCTTTTCGAGCGTCCCCGGGGGGCCCCAGCGGTGGGCGCCGACAGCAAAAAAGAGCTGTTCGGCCGACCAGTTGTTGCTGTACTTGCCGAGCGCCTCGACCACCTGCGTGAGGGGTGCGGACTCGTGGCGGTAAAGCAGGAGCTTGCGGTCCCTTGCCGGAACTGTCCCTCGCCGGGGTTCACCGGCGACTTGCACGCCGCGCTCGACCAGCTTGCCCTTGAGGGCATACCCGAAATAGAGGGCGGGCTCCGTCGCAGTGAAGAGGGCCGCGCGTTCGTTGCCGCCTCGGAGAATGCGCCCCTGCAGCCGAATTCCGCGGGTTCCCCGGCGCTGGGCCAGGATGTAGGGACGTCCCGAGTTGCGGAGCACCATCCGGTTCTGGATGGCGTAGTAGCCATAGCCCTCGTCACGCACGGCCGGCTGATTGCCGTCCCCGGGGACGCCGGCGACCTCAACCTTGTTCCAGTGGTAGCCAAGGGCGCTCTGGATGGGTTCCTTGTACCGGATCCGGCGTCTCACGAGGGCCTGATCGGTTTCCTGGGCTTCGAAGAACGAGTCGTCGAGCACAATGTCGCCCCGGATCTCCGTGAGCCCGAACGCCGCCAGGGAATCCGCGATGAAGTCCATGTCATGCCGCTGCAGGCTGGGATCGCCGGAGCCGATGACGTAGACGGGTCCCTCGACAACGCCGTCTTCGGTCGGCGCCGCGTCAACCAGCAGGCGTGTCGGGAAGCGGTAGCTCGGCCCCAGATAGTGAAGGCAGGCGGCCATGATCGGTAGCTTCATCCCGGAGGCCGGTACGTAAGTGCGGTCTGCGTTGTGCCCGAAGAGCGGAGCCCCGGTCTCCAGGTCCTCCACGTGGATGCCGATGGCTCGCTGGAGGCCGAAGCGCCGCCGGACGGCATGGAGGCGTCGCCCGAGATCGGCGAGGGAATCCTCGGTGAATGGCGGAGCCGTTTCCCTGCCGAGAGCCGGACCTCCGATCGCGAGCGCCGCTCCTCCGGAGAGGACACGAAGAGCCCGGCGCCGGTCGAGGCGCCAGTCCGCCAGGGGGTGACGGGGACGGGGATCGCTCATGAGCCGTGATCCTGATGCGGACTCTGGAGGCCACCCGCTTCGGCGGCCGCCGAGAGGAAGACCTCCTCCTCCCGGGCCCCCAGGACGGAGGTCCCCTGCCCGACCAGCCCGGCGCCGTCGCGCAGTGGTTCGAACACGGTCAGCGGGACCGAAGACACCGAGTAGGTCCTGGCCAGATCCGGAAACTCCTGGACCATGAGGATGTCGGTCGTGACCGCCGGGCTTGCCACCGCGAACTGGACGGCCAGACTGGCCGCCGGCGCACACCAGGGTCATGTAGGGGTCGTGAAGACCTTCACGTGGAGGGGACGCCGGAGTTCGGACAACTGCTGGGTTGCATCCTCCGAAAGGGTCAGCGGCGCTCCCGAGACCCAGGTTGCCGCGGCGATCAGCGAACCGAACTCGTGCCCGTCCGGAAGCCCCAGGAAGCGGACCCGCCCCTTGGCGACGCCCGTGAGTTCGATGGCGGGCAGGCGGGTGATTCCCGCGTCGCGCGCCGCGTCCGGGGCTTCATCCACATCCCGCACCTTCACGGTCAGCCGGTCCGAGAGTTCCCCCACCTCCCGCAGCAGCGCTTCGGCGGTGGGGCAGGTCGGGCAGGGCGTTCGGCCCGGCACTACGAGAGAGCTTTCCTGCTGCGAGTAGAGGGTTGCGGAGACGGGGCCGGCGAGATCCTCGAAGTGTTTCCGGACCGCCGTGCGATCCGCTTCGCGAAGCAGCACGGGGGAGAAGGATACCCCGGCTCGGCTGGATCCGAGCCGCGAGGTGCGCCGGTAGAATCAGAATGCGGTTCCCGAAGGTGGAGGTCCGCTATGGCCAACGATCCGAAACTCATGACCCGCAGGCGGCTGCTCGGCGCCGCTGCCGCCGCTCCGGTCGCCGCGCCTCTCATTCTCGCGGGGTGTGGTTCCGGTCCGGAACCGGGCGCCGGTCCCACGGTCAGGTCGCTGGAGTTCGCGAACAGCCTCCTCGATCACCCCCTCGCCGCGGATCGGCTCCCCACGATCCTGCCGGCGGTACGGATGAACCGCGCGTTCTTCCGGCCGGTGCGGGAGCTGGAAATCCCCGATCTGGTGGAGCCGTCGGTGATGTTCGTCGCCCGGGGACCGGACCGGGGCGATTCCGGGGAATGATCCGATGATCCCGGACCTTTGCCAGCTCAGCGGCCGCGAACTCTCCGAGCGCATTCGCCGCCGGGAACTCTCACCTGTCGACGTCGTGGACGCCCACCTCGCCCACATCGAGGCGGCGGATCCCGCCCTCAACTCCTTCATCACGGTGACGGGCGACCACGCGCGCGGCCGGGCGCGGGAAGCGGAGGCGGAGATCGCCGCGGGCAACTGGCGCGGGCCCCTGCACGGAATCCCCTACGCACCGAAGGACATCCTCGCTACTGCCGGAATCCTCACCACGAACGGCTCGAAGGCCACCGCCGACTGGGTTCCGGACTACGAGTCCACGATTACCGCCCGTCTCAATGCCGCCGGCGCGATTCTGGTCGGGAAACTGAATCTCCTCGAGTTCGCGATGGGAAGCGGCGTGCTTTCCGGATTCGGCCCGGCGCAAAACCCCTGGGCGACCGGCTACACGCCGTCCGGTTCCTCCTCGGGTTCCGGCGCCGCGCTGGCCGGCCGATTGGTTCCGCTCTCGATCGGAACCGACACCGGCGGCTCCATCCGGGGGCCCGCCGCCGCCTGCGGCGTCTTGGGCCTGAAACAGACCTACGGCCGCATCAGCCGCTTCGGGGTCACCACTCTCAGTTGGACGCTCGACCACGCGGGCCCGATGACGCGCACGGCCTGGGACGCGGCGGCGATGCTCGGAGCGATTGCCGGCCCCGATCCGCGGGATCCCACGACGGCCGAGGTAGCGGTTCCGGACTATCTCGCGGGGCTCACGCCCGCGGTCTCGGGCCTGCGGATCGGCGTTCCGGTGTCGGGGTTCTTTGAAGACGCGACGGAGGAAATGCGGGAAGCGGTCCACGCCGCGATGGCGCTCCTGACGGCCGACGGCGCCGAGACCCGTGAGGTCGAGGTTCCGCATGCCCACCTGGCCGGGAGTGCGGGGTGGATTGTCGCCATGGCCGAAGCCGCGACATTCCACGAGAAACGGCTTGCCGAACAACCCGAAGACCTCGATCCCCTGGTGCGCGAACGGCTCGAAGTGGCCAAGTTCTATCCCGCCACCGACTACATCAAGGCCCTTCGTTTGCGGACCATCCTCCAGCAGGAAATGGCCGAAGTGTTCCGGCACTGCGACGTCATGATCGTGCCCAGTTCCCTCTCCCCCGCCGATCCGCTCCGGTCCCCGGAGGCAGCCTCGAGCGACGTCCGCGCCGGGACCAATCCTGATGAGCTGAAGAGCCGGCCTGGAAACACCTTCATCGGGAACATGACCGGATACCCGGCCCTCACCATGGGATGCGGCTTCACTTCGGAGGCGCCGAAGCGGCCTCTCGCGCTTCAGATCTACGGGCCTCCCTTCTCGGAGGACCGCCTGCTCCAGGTCGCTCACGCCTATCAGGAGCGCACCTCCTGGCACGAGGAACTGCCGCCGATCTGACCGGGGTCACCCTGGCCCCGGCTGGCGTGGGGCCGGACCGGATGGGTATGCTTGAAGCATGCGCGGAGTTCAGACAACGGACATTTCGGCCGGCAGGATCGCTGCCCGTTGGCTTCTGGTCGCGGTCGGCGTCCTGGCTGTGGTTCCCCCGGCGTTGGCGCAGCGCGGCGAGTCCCCCGAGAGGGACCGGTTCCGGAATCCATACGCCTGGCCGGGACTCTCGGACCTCGTCGAGAATTCCGACACGATCGTTGCGGGTGAGGTCCTGGACATGCGTTCCGCGTGGACAGCCGATCGCCGCGAGATCTTCACCACGGTGACCCTGCGCACGGAACGGAGCTTCAAGGGGACCGCTCGCAATCTGGTCCGTTTCCGGGTCCCCGGGGGAACGGTGGGCGATACCCGAATGATCGCGACGCACTCGGCGCAATTCATGGTCGGGGAGAGGGCGCTCGTGTTCCTCAGCGGTGAAAGCGGACGCCTCCCGCACGTAACCTCGGGGGAGGCCGGGAAACGGCATCTGCGCACGGGCGAAAACGGCGCCGACCGCATCCTCCCGGGTTTCGCGCTCGACGAATCCGGTGGTCTGAGCGGGGGATTCGACACCCTCGACGATCTCGCGGACGCGCTCTCCGGTCCCCTGGCTGCCCTCTCCCGGTAGCCGCGTGCCCGCCAGCCGAAGATCGATGCTCTCCGATCTGCATCGCCCCCGCGTTCCCCGCGCGCTGATCGCGGTCTGCCTGGCCCTGCCCGTTTCGGCCGGCTGCGGTGGTGGCGGGGAAGACACCGCGCCGACTTTCCTGAGCCTGGGGACCGCACCGCCCGGAGGCGCATTCTTCGTGGTGGGCGGAGCGCTCGCCGAGGTGCTCGGAGAGGTCGGCCTTCGGGTCACTCCCGAAGCAACCAAGGGCTCGGGCGAGAACATTCGCCGGCTGGCGTCCGGCGAACTCGATTTCGCGATCTCGAATGCAGCGGTGACCTACTTCGCGGCGCGCGGCGAGGACGGCTGGGGTCGTGCGTACCCGGTCCAGGCCGTCATGACGTTGGCACCGAACGTGGCCACCTTCATCGCTCCCCGGCGGCACGAGGTGAACGGGATTTCCGACCTCGCCGGCAAACGGATCGTGGTCGGGGTGGCGGGCGCCGGTTTCGAGCACTTCATCCGGCCGATCGTGGAAGCCCACGGCGTCACCTACGAGGATTTCATTCCGCTCTACAACACCCAGGCGGGCGCCGTGGACATGCTGAGCGACGACTCGGCGGCCGCGGCTTTTCTTGGAGGTGCGGTTCCCACCGCATCCATCGTGCAGGCAACCGCGGGAATGGACTCGCTGCTCGTCCCGCTGGATCCGGAGATCCGCAGCCAACTGCCCGAGGAATACCCGTTCTACCGGGAAGCCGTCATTCCTGCCGGCACCTACCGCGGCCAGGACGAGGATTACCTCGGGCTCGACGTGGGGTCGATGCACCTCATCACGCGGGCGGATGCGGACGAGGAGACCGTCTATCAGGCGACGCGGGCCCTTTGGGAGCGTCGCGCGTCGGTGGTGGAGAAGCACCCCGCGGGGCGGGCGATCAACGAAAACAATGTCGTCCGCAACACCGGCGTTCCCTTTCATCCGGGCGCCGAGCGCTTTTACCGGGAAGCCGGAATCTGGCCGGATCCCTGAGCGACCCTCGGACGCACCGCCGCGGTGAGTGACTCGGTTCCGCGGGCGTCGTCGGGCGCTCGCGGCGCCGCCGTCGGGATTCTCACGCTTCTCCTGACGGTATTCGTTCTGGTCGAGGTCAATCGGCCGGCGCTCACCCCCCAGGCGCAGCTGGCGGCCTTCGCCCTGTTTGGCCTGCCGCTTTGCTTCCTGATCCGGATGACGCCCGGCGATCCCTGGTGGCGGCGCGGACTCGACCTCCTCGGTCTTGTTTCCGCCGTTGCCGGGTGCGCCTTCGTTCTCTACTGGAGCGGCCTCGGCCCCACCTCGCTCGGCGACCGCGCCGGCGCGGAAACGGGCCTCGACATCGCGCTCGGGCTCCTCGGCCTCTTTGGAGTTCTGGCGGCTACGGCACGGGTGATCGGCCCCGCCCTGCCCATCCTGGCCGGCCTGTTCCTCCTGTACGCAGCGGTCGGTCCCCACCTTCCGGAGCTTCTCTTCCCCCACCGGGGTTATTCCCTGGCGCGCATCGCCTCCCAGGGCTTCTTGCAGAGCCAGGGAGTCTTCGGGATCGCGATGAAGGTCATGTTCGCCTACGTGTTCCTGTTCGTGGTCTTCGGCGCGGTGCTGCAGCAAACGGGTGCGATTCGCTTCATCACGACGTCGGCGCGGCGTCTTTTCATGGGGACGGTCGGGGGCGCCGCCAAGGTTTCGGTGGTCGCGAACGCGATGATGGGTTCCCTTTCCGGGAGCGCCGTCGCCGATGCCGCCACGACGGGCACGGTGACGATTCCCCTGATGCAGAGCACCGGGTTCACTGCCCGCAGTGCGGCGGGAATTACCGCGGCGGCGAGTTCCGGGGCGGCGCTCGTTCCGCCGGTGATGGGCGCCGCCGCCTACATGATGCTCGAGCTGGTGGATCCGCCGGTGAGCTACCTGCAAGTGGTGCAGGCCGCGATCCTCCCGGCCCTCCTCTATTACGTGGCGCTCATCGCCATGGTCCATCTGCATGCCCGCCGCCACCTCGTGACGGCCCCGAGCGACACCGAGTCGGAAGAAAGGGACGAGAAGGTTCCCATTCAGGCAGGCATCGTGTTCGGCGTGGGGCTCGTTTCGCTCGTGGTGGCGCTGATTGCCGGCCGGACGGTGTTTCGCGCGGTCAGCGTCGCCCTGCTGATCGTTGTCCTCGCGTCGTTGTTCCACCAGAGCACCCGGCCGGACCTGCGGAAGGTCTGGGCATCCCTCACCCGCATCGCCCAGGGCGCCGCCCCGCTGGTGGCGGCTGCCGGGGCGGTCGGGATCATCCTGGGGATGGTCACCCTCACCGGCCTCGGCACGCGCTTTCCGGCCACCGTCCTGTCCGTTGCCGGCGAGGGGCTCCTGCCGGCGCTCATTCTCATCATGGTGGGTTCGGTAGTCCTGGGCATGGGCCTGCCGTCCGCCGTCTGCTACCTCCTGATGGCCATCCTGATCGGTCCGGTCATCGGCCAGCTCGGTGTCCCCCCGCTATCCGTGCATTTCTTCATCTTCTATTTCGGGATGATGTCCATGGTGACGCCGCCGGTCGCCCTCGCCGCCTACACCACCGCCGGAATTGCGAACACCCCGATCATCCCCGCGGCGCTCACGGCCTTCCGGTTCGCGCTCGCGGGTTTCGCCCTGCCCTATTTCTTCGTCTTCCGGCCGGAACTCCTCCTGATCCTGGACGGCGGGCGGGGAGTTGCCGGAGCGGTCGTCGCTTTCCTGCTCGGCAGCGCGGTGGTCCTGCTTCTCTCGGCGGGGATCGTGGGCTGGCTGTTCGGCCCGCTGACCGGACCCGTGCGGGCGGCCGCCCTGGCGGCTGCCGCGCTCTTGCTGTGGCCACCGGCGCCGGACGAGTTCCTCGCGCTACCGAACGTCCTCGGGCTGGCCGCCCTGGCAGCGCTCTTCCTCTTCTCGTACCGCGCCAGGCAAGGAACCGCGCCCGCAATCCGGCCCCACTGAACGGCCTCAGGCTCGGGGCCGGCGCAACCGGGGGGCTCGCAGGTCCGCGCCTCCGCTCAATCCGGGCCGGCGACCACCTGGAAAACAGCTTCCGCCCTCCACGGTCCGAACGTCGCCGTCACCGAGGCCGTTCCCACGCCGGCGCCGGTGACCAGGCCGCTTTCGTCCACGGTCAGGACCCGTGGGTTTGTGGAAGTCCAGACCGCCTCGACCGTGGCGGAAGGACCATCGTCGTAGGTGCCGCGCACGACCAGGGGACCTACCGACTGGCCGACGCGGAGGACCGTCTGCGGGACGACCAGCGAAATACCCGTGAGCCGCTGCGCCCGGGCCGGAAGCCCCGGTGCGGTCAGGATCGGCGACCCGCCGTCGCCCCCACACGACATGAGCAGGAGAGCGCCGGCGAACGCGAGTCGAATCAGAGTGCCGGCGCCTCGGGAACGGCTACCCCCCGATGCAGTAGAGCGCCTCCGCCGTCCGGAGGAAGATCTGCCCGCCGGACATGGCCATCGAACTCAGGGTGTAGGCGCCCATGTCGTTGGTGGCGAGGATTTCGAGAGCGTCTTCGCCCAGTCCGACGACCGTGGCCACGCCGTCCTCGTTGATGATGTAGATGCGTCCCTCGGCGAGCACCGGGGAGGCGCTGTAGGTGCCGGACGCCAGGCGCGTCGGCCCCAGGAGAACCTCGCCGGTCTTGGCGTCGAGCGCGTACATCACGCCGTTGTCCGTCACCACGTAGAAGCGCTCCCCGTCGGTCACCGGGCTCGGGACGTCGGGTCCGCGGTCGAAGGACCAGATGCGGTGCGAGTCGGTGATGTCCCCTTCCCCGCCGGTCCGGAGCGCGAGCAGCGGCTTCACCCGGGTCGGGGCGTAGATGATCCCGTCCTTCACGACCGGTGACGCCACGATCCGGTAGGCGCCGTTGTTTTCCGGGTTCAGGCCGTCAGAACGCCACCGCTCGCGGCCGGTCTCGGGATCGTGTCCGGTCACGACGTCGCCGCCGGTGATGACGAGTTCATCGCGTCCGCCCACCTGGTGCATGAACGGGGTGGTGTACGAATCGGGGGACTCGCGAATCGCGTCGGTGGGACGCTCGACGTGCCAGACCGTCTCGCCGCTGGCCTTGTCGATCCGCAGGATGTAGGAGGGATCGTCCGTTTTCATGCCGTGCAGCACCTGGACGTAGATGCCGTCCCCGAACAGGAGCGGGCTGCTCGCGTAACCCCAGTTCAGTCCGAAGTCGCCGTAGTCCGCCTGAATACTGCGCGACCAGAGTTCGTTCCCCTCGAAGTCGAAAGCCGTGAGCATCCCGGTGCCGGTCAGGACGAAAACGTGATTCCCGTCGGTGACCGGAGACGGCGAGGACATGTTCTGCTTCCGCCCGCGAGTGTCCCGGTCGCTCAGGTGACGCGTCCAGCGCACCGATCCGTCGCTTCGATCGAGCGCCCAGAGCTCAATGTGACCCGAGTAGGCGACGTTGCCGCGCCCGGACACCGCACCCCGCCGGCGCCGGTTGCTCGCCGACGGATTTGCCGGCACTCCGGCAGCGTCGGCGGGAATCGAAACGTTCAGGAAGATCGTGTCCCCCGAGATGATGGGGGTCGCCCCGCTCCAGGCGGGCATCGGGGTCTTCCACACGATCCCGTTCTCGGTGTCCCACTCGACCGGGAGTCCGGTGTCGCCGCTGATCCCGTCATGGGTCGGTCCCCGCCAGTGGGGCCAGTCTTCGGCAACGGCGGCAGCCGGCAGCAGACCGGCGATCAGCAGGACCGGGAGAAGACGAAGAGCGAATCGGGACATGGCGGAACCTCCGGCGGTAGCGTTCATTGTAGAAGGATCGGAACTAGCGGATGATGCCGAACAGGCGATCGATCGCGCGCATCACGAGGACACCGCCGCTCGCCGCGGGCGAGGCCATCACGATCCGGTCCACGCTGTTCCTGGCGAGCAGTTCGTAATCGCGCCCGGCGCGCACCACGAACGTCTCACCCTCTTCCGTGGTGAAGTAGAGGCGGCCGTCGGCGGCGAAGGGAGAGGCGGCGTAGGAGCCTCCGACACCCCCGATACGGGCGCGGTAGAGGCGCTCTCCGGTTTCGCCGTCATAGGCGGAGAGGCGTCCGTTGTTGGCGTTCAGGTAGAGGACTCCCCGGTAGAAGATCGGCGAGGGGATGTACACGCCGCCCCGGTTCTTGCTCCAGGCGATGGCCTCGCTCGAATCCTCACCCGGCGCCAGGCTCAGGTCCCCCTCCATTCCGGGCCTGATCGCATAGATCGGACGTACGGGCGGATAGCCGGCCTGCACGAAGAGCAGGCCGTCCCCGAGCAGGGGGACCCCGATGGGGATCTCCGAATTGGGGCCGAGGCGCCAGCGCTCGGAACCCGTGGCCGCGTCGTAGCCGCGGATCACGGTGCCGTTCACCACCACCTCGGCGGTTCCGCCGACGTCGTGGACGAACGGCGTCGAGAACGTCGAGACCTCGTCGCGCGGGGCTCGCCAGAGTGGTTCTCCGTCTTCGAGGTCGAAGGCGCCGAGGAAGGCGTCGCCATGAACATCGGCCAGCACGATGACCGCGCCGCCGTGGATCACGGGAGAGGACGCGTGGCCCCACTGGTAATCGGGGTCGTAGAACCAGCCGCTATTGAGGACGCCGACTTCGCGCTCCCAGAGCAGATTCCCGTCGAGGTCGTGGCACAGCAGCACCCCCATGCTCCCGATCAGGGTGACGATCCGCCGGCCATCGGTCACCGGAGTCGCATTGGCCTGGCTGGACTTGGTGTGGCGGCGGGTCTTCGGCACGCCGCGCCGGAGTTCCGTTGACCAGACCGGATCTCCCGTCGTGAGATCGAACGCCCGGAGTTCCCAGCGGTGTTCGCTGTCGTTCTGGACCGGCGCCACGTCGCCGTAGAGGCCGATCCGGAACTCGGAGTCCTCCGTGAGGCTCGCCGCGATCACGACGAACACCCGGTCCTCCCAGACGATCGGACTCGAGACCCCGAGCCCCGGCAAGGGCACTTCCCAGCCGATCCCCGTCCCGTCGACTGCATTCCAGTGGAGCGGCACCCCCTGCTCATCCGCAATGCCGGAGCCACGCGGACCCCGGAACTGGGGCCAGGGCCGCGCGCTCACCGGCACGAGTGCATCCCCGGCGCGGTCGGCTGCCGCCGGTGCTTCAGCGGCCTCGCTCGCGGCGGCGCGGCCCTCCGACTCTCCCTCCGGCTGGTAGGCGACCGTCTCGCCGCCCCGTTCGACGATCAGCCGTTCCACCATTCCGCCCCGTCCCGGGAATGCGTAGCGAGCCTCTTCCCCTTCGGTTACGAAGGAGCGGGGTCCTCCGCGAGGGATGAGCGCGACGGCCGAATCGATGAACCGGTCGTTCCCGGAATCCCGGTCGAATTGACGGGCGCGAAGCGTTCCCCCTTCCGCCAGCACGAGGACGCCGCGTTCAGCGGTCTCGTTCCAGTAGCGGCCCGCCAGTTGCTGCCGGGCCTCGTCGCTGAGCTCCGGTACGGCGACCGCGCGTGCGCTCCGGCCCCGGAGCAGCGCCCGGACATCTTCGGAGGCCGCCGCGTCCCGGGCGTTGGTCAGCGCGTCCTCGTCGAAGTTCCCGTTTTCCAGAACTGCGCTCAGCAATTCCTCGTCACCCTGGCGCGCCGCCTGGAAGAGAAGCGGCCCAGCCCCCGCCGCACCCCGTTCCAGCAGCAGGAGCACCACCTCGCGGTGTCCGGAACCGGCCGCCCGGCTGAGCGGGGTCATCTGGTAGAAACGGTCGGCGACGTCGAGCGCGGCGCCGGCCTCGACGAGGCGCCGAACCACGTCCAGGTGTCCCCGGTCGGCAGCGAAGAAGAGAGCCGTCGCGCCGTAGCGGTTGGGAGCATCGACGGGGACGCGGGCGGCCAGCAGCGCGTCGATACGGGCCGCATCCCCTTCCCGCGCGGCATCGCGCAGTGCCTCGCCCTGGTCTTCCTGGGTGTTCGCGGCGGTTGCCGGTAGCAGCAGCAGCGAGGCCGCCAGCAGGACTGAGAGAGATTTCACGCCGATTCCTCCGCTTGCATCCTGCCGTCCCGGCAAGCCGGCCGGCTCGACGGGGGAGCGGCAGTCCAAGTTTGTTCCTGTCCCATTATCCCGCCCGCTCAGGGATATGCTCGCCGGCCATGGCCGCGTACGACGCGATCGCCACCGCGTACCAGGATTCCAAGCAGCTCCCGTTCCGGAAACACATCGAGCGCCACACGCTCTTCGGGGCCCTCGGAGACATTCGCGGGCTCCGCGTGCTGGACCTCGCCTGCGGGGAGGGTTTCTACACCCGCCTCCTGAAGATGGCCGGCGCCGCGGAGGTGACCGGGGTGGACATCTCGGAGGAGATGGTTCGCCTGGCCGAGCGGCAGGAGCGGGAGCACCCCCTGGGATGCCGCTATGCCTGCGCCGACGTGGCCGATTACCAGCCCGTCGGCGCGGTGGACCTCGTCACCGCCGTGTATCTCCTGCACTACGCGGGGAGCGGGGCGAAGCTCCTCCGCCTCCTCGAGGTCTGTCACGGGGCGCTCCGCCCCGGGGGGCGGCTCGTGGGATTCAACGACAACGTGCTGGACCCGCCGCGCGGGACGGTCTCCTGGAGCAAGTACGGGATCGTCAAAACGGGCCCGGCCGTCCCCCGCGCGGGTGCGCCGATCCGCTACCGGATCACCAACGAGGACGGCGCGAGCTTCGAGTTCGACAACTACTACGAGAGCCCCGAGACCTATGCGCAAGCGTTCCGGGAAGCGGGATTCCGGGACTTCCGCTGGCTCGGCGTCTCTCTCGACCCCGCCGAGCGCGGCAACCCCTTCTGGGACGACTTCCTGAAGAACCCGCCGGTGATCGCCTTCAGCGCGACGCGGTAGCGAGGGCCGGGCGGCATCAGCGCGTCCGGCGGGCCGGACGGGTGAGGGACGGACCGCCCGGGAGCGAAATCCCTACCGCGGGCGGGGGCGGGGCCTCACCTGCGAACCCGAACCCGCTTCCGGCGATGTCGCTTCCGGCGGTGACTCCCGGCGCGAAGCGCCGAGATTGATGATTCCGTAGAGACTGAAGCGGTGGTCGCTGGCGCCCGCGCGGCTCCCGTAGCGCTCGCCGAGGCGCGCCGGAGAATGTGACTGGAGTGGACGTCCCGGAAGAGATGATCCCCCTGGCCAAGCGGCAGGAGCGGGAAGAGACCCTGCATCGGTGACGTACGGCGGTAGCGAGAGTCGCTGCCCGTGCCTTCGCTCGACGCGGGACGGGTCGCGACTCGCTGGTGGACGACAGCGAGCTGCGGCTGGTCCTGCCCGCGGCGGTCCCGTTCTGAGTCCTGCCCCGTCGCGCTCCGGGTTGACCATGGCTCCCGGCTGGAATGACCATGGCTCGTCCTCGACCCGGCCGGATCCGGTGGACGAATTGACCATGGTCCGGGCCCGGTTTTCCGTCGCCTGACCGGGGTTGTCGCCGGCCGGTTCCTCACGATTCCGGACGCCGGCTCCGGAGGTCCCGATCCGCCCTCAACCGGCCGGAATTGCCGGATCAAGACCGATTGCAGCCGGCTTTGGCCGGTAGAGACCGAATTCGCGGAGAAACCGGAAAACCGGGCGAATTCGGCAAGAAAGGCCCGAATTCACCGATTGACCATGGCTTTTTCGGTCATTCCGGGCGTTTGACCATGGCTCCGGGCGTTTGACCATGGCTCCGGGCGTTTGACCATGGCTCTCGGGAAGGCCGCGCGCGGCGCCGCGCGCTCGGACCTCAGGCGCCGGTAGCGCGATACCCCTGCTCCGGGTGGCTCCGGTTTTCGGGATGGAGGAGCCGGAGCCGGCCGGACTTCAGCAGCGGACGGAGGTGACGCCGTTGCAGGTTGCTCGACCTGGCGGTCCGGGCTCACGGGCGCACCCGGCGCACGCGCATTCGCCGCGTCTGCGGCTCGCCGCTCACCGTGAGCGGGGCGCGCAGCCGCTCGTAGAGGGCGAGGAGGTGCTCGACGCGCTCGCATTCGGAGGCGAACTTCCGGGGGCGGCAGAGGTGGTCCACCGCGCGGTCGAGGGCCTGGTGGGCGCGAGGCAGATCCACCGGCGTCACGTCGGGGTTATCGAGGTCAGCGAGGATCGCGGCGGGAGGGGCGGCGCGGGCGTCCAACACCGCCTGGGCAAGTCTGTCCAGCGCGGACAGGTCCGCGTCGTTCCGGGGCAGCGGGAAGGTGTTGTAAACGACGCCGACCGGGTACACCTGCCGGCTTTCCAGCCGCCCGGTGACCGCCCGCATCCACGCCATGTGCACGGCCGATTTCTGGCCACCCCCCGGTGATCGCGTTTACCGCGACGAAGTGCGGCCGAGACGTCGAACCCCGGTCGCGGTGCATGGGCTGGGAACGCCGGCTTCAGCCGGCACCGCCCGCCCAGTGCGGGCACAGACGCGTCTCGCTGCCGGGTGCAGTGGCCCGGAGGCTTGAACCACCGGCCCGGCAATGAGCATGGCTCCGACCGTTTGAACGTCGTTGCGGGGCCGATTTGACCATGGCGCCCCGGTGCGTTTGACCACGGCGGCCGCTCCCGAAGAGCACGTCGCTCATGGGATCAGGGCCCCGTGGACGCAAAGTGCGCAGTCGGATGCCGCCTAGAATGTGACCGCGACGAACCCCGCACGACGGGATCTCTTGTCCCTCGCGTCGTGCGTTCTCTTCGAATCCCAGCGTCTTGCAGTCACCCCAACTCTAGGCCCGAGATCTACCGATGCCCAGACTCGTTCCCGGCGGCCCGGACATTCCGGCGGAGCTCATCCACGAGCAGGAAGCCGGAGAGATGGTCTTCTTCTGTGGCGCCGGGATTTCGGTGCCCACGGGACTACCGGGTTACCGAGGACTTGTCGAACAGATCTACTCCTCCTTGAACGTCTCGAAAACGTCGGGCGAAGCAGAGGCGATCGAGCGCTGCGAGTTCGACAAGGCGCTTGACTCCCTCGAAGGCCGACTCATGGACCAGGAGGTACGGAAGGCAGTCGCTCGGCTGCTTTCCGCGCCACCGCGGCCGGGGTCGCTGCGCCTGCATCGCGCGTTGCTTGAAATAGCGCGCAGTGCTTCCGGCATCCGTTTGGTGACGACGAACTACGACGACAATTTCAGGCGCGCCAACGAATCGAACGACATCCCGTTCCATGTGGGCTCCGACGTGCCGAAGGACCTTGACAACTGGCACTCCGTGGTTCACCTCCATGGCCGTGTTGATCCTTCGGCCCCCGAAGCGAGCGCGTCCTCGCTCGTCTTGACGGACAGCGACTTCGGCAAGGCGTATCTCCGCGATCGGTGGGCCTCTCGCTTCGTGGCGAACCTCATGGATCGCTACACGGTCGTTTTCGTCGGTTACAGCATGGCCGATGTCGTTGTCAGGTACCTCACGAAGGCCGTAAGTAGCAGTCCGCGCAGGAACCCGATCTATTCCCTGGCCGGTTATGCGGACCAGGCGCAGCGCGGGCGACGGGAACCGGAATGGAAGGGCCATCGCATCCAGCCGATCCTCTACGACTCCCGAAACCATCACGAACTGCTTCTCGGAACCGTCGAGGAGTGGGCAAGGCTCGCGGCCGATCCGCACGGCTACCGCGTCCAGGTCGCCGTGTCGGGACTGCCCCATGAGCCGAACCCGTTGACCCACGAAGCCGATCCGGACCGGGTTGTGTGGGCCCTCAGGGATGCAGCCGCGGCGTGGCCGGCGTACAACCGAATCCGGCGCGAGCCAGTCCCCGGACCTCAGGCGGCGGCGTGGCTCAACGAATTCGCTGCCGGCGGTCTCTTGGCCGGAACCGACCGCCCCAAGCCGCATGAACGCGGTCCGGCGGGACCGATGGTCACGGCTCGCGCCGAGCACCAGATGCTGCAGGCGGACTCGGTTTCCCAGGTCGTGACGCTCTGGATCGAAACCCACGCACATGCGCCCGAGGTCTTCAAGTGGGTCCTCGCACACGGGCGCAACCTCCACTTCGAACTGCGTCGCCGACTCTGGGACCGCCTCACCGCAACCGACGACGACCTCCCCGAAATCCCGCCGCGGCTCCTCCGCCTCTGGACTCTCCTGCTCGCCGAGCCGCCGGAAGACTCCGAGTTCCTGATCCGGCTGGATCGCATCCTGAACCGCCTCTCGGATTCGGTGCCCGAGGTGACGGACGACATCCTGCTTCGTCTCCTCCGCCCACGTCTCGCCGTGTTTCCGGGTCCCGCGCCGTACCGGACCACCGCTGTTGACCCGGAGAAAGCGGCCCTGCTGGATTGCGGCCACACCGACGTCATCCTGGGATGCCGAGACGAGATTCGCGGCTGGAACGTCCTGACGAAGATCGAACCTGCCCGATTCCAGGGTTTTCTGGCCCGGAACGCCGTTGCACTCACGGAGTACCTGAAGACCGCCTTCGTTCTCCTGAACAGGAGCGATCGAACCCACGCGCGATTCATTCATCTTGACCTTGCGGATGCTGAGCGCGCCGAGGGCGGCGGGCGCAGGCAGCGGCCCCGCAAGCTCGGCAGGGGCTGGACGCTCCTGATCGCGTGGGTACGGGCCAGTTACAACTCGTTGCCTGACGCCAGGACGAGGCATGACCTGCTTCGTTCCTGGATCGCAAGCGACGAAAAGATGCTGTGGCGCCTCGCACTTGAGGCGATTGCGAGCGACGACCAGGCCGACTTCGATCTGATCGAGCCCCTCCTCCTACGCTCGTCGCACGCCGTGCTCTGGGATGACGATTGCGCGCGGGAGGTCGTTTCAGTACTTCGACTAGCGGGGGGCCGTGGATCCTCCGAACTCCAGTCTGCCCTCGTGGACGCTGTGCGACACAAGATCGGAACCAACGCCACGCCTGACACGGACGCCTCCCTGCTGGCGCGCGTCGGGTACCGCCTGGAGGCTCTTGAAGGTGGCGGCGCAACGCTGTCGCCGGAGGCGGCGAGGATTCTCGCCACCTTCAAGGAGCGTCGGGACCGCTCTCGTCGGCGACGCTCCCAGGAGACTCCCGTGCTGGCCGGACGCATCCGCAATGTTGTCAAGGTGCTCCAGGCGGGGTCCGTTGACGGCGAGACCTTCAAGAGATTCGCCCACGCGCGCCCCGTCGCGGCGCTGCTGGCGCTGAAGGCGCTCGGAAAGACGGGGGAGTGGCCGGGTGTTTTATGGAAGCCGGCGCTGGACACTGCGCAGAGCAGGATCAAGGAATCGAGATCTCGGCACTGTCTCCGGCTGGCCGAACTGCTCCTCGGAATCCCTGACGAACTGTTCCGCGGGCTGCACCATGAGGTCTCCTGGATTGTCGACGTTCTGGCGGAACGCTGGCCGACCGAGGACGAAACCACCTTCTGGCAGCTCTGGAGACGCGGTTGGAGACATCGGTCGCACGATTCAGGAATCCTCACTCGGATCGACGCCCTGACGCACGCCATGAACACAACGGCCGGCGGGTATGCCGGCGCGGCGCTGAAACGAGTCCAGGCGGTCGGTAGGCAGGAAACGATGTCGGACGATCATTTGCGCGTTCTGGATCGAATTGCGGGTGATGAATCCGGGATGTCGGGTCTCCTCATGTTGGCGTTCCGGCTGAACTGGTTGTACGCCCGGATTCCCGCGTGGACGGAGCAGAACATCCTTTCTCGAATGCGGTGGGAGGACGGCTCAGCGACCGACGACAGCTCCGAGCGGGTCCGCGCCCTGTGGGAAGTCACGGCAATGCACGGGCTGCTGCCGCCCGACCTGGTCCGTACGCTCGGTCCCGATTTGTGGACTGCGGTCCGACGCCACCGGGAACTCGGGCACGGCGAGAATCTGATTCGACTGTTCATCTACGTGAGCACCTCGGATCAAGCCAGACTCATCAGCGAGAACGACCGCCGCGAGCTGGCTCGAATCGCGGTCAGGGACCGGCCCGGTCAGGTAGGAATCGCGCTGACAAACATCCTGCAGGGGAGTCCCGGGCCGGCAGAACACAACTGGAGCGCGCTTGTCCGTCCCTGGCTCGAAAGCTATTGGCCGCGGGAGAAGGATCTCAACACGGGAAAGAGTTCTGCCGCGCTCGTGGAGGTGATCCTCGAAACCGGTGACGCTTTCCCCGATGCCGTGGAGTGGGCGAACGGCTACGTCGCGCCGCTGAACGACCGGCAGATCGGCTCTGTTTGGCACCGTGCGAAGGTTTGGAAGTCGCACCCGCGAGCGGCGATCGCGCTTCTCCACCGTATCGTTCCCGCCAAAGGCATTGACCCTTGGGCGAGGGCCCCTCTCGGGGACATGCTCAAGGGTCTGAGACAGATCGATCCAACACTTCCGCATGACCCCCGCTTCGTGGAATTGGAGCGGCGGGCCGCTAACTGAGGGACAGCATGAACGACCAGGAACTGATCCACCGGATCCGCCTCGGCGAGGACGGGGGTCTGGAACTGAAGGAGGTCCGCTTCCAGGGCAAGAGAATCGCCGGTCCTCGGCGCGACGACCTCGCGGATGATCTCGCCGCTTTCGCAAACTCGAGAGGCGGGGTTGTCGTTCTGGGCGTCAGGGACGGTTCGCGAGAGGTCGTCGGCATTCCCGTGGAGCGACTGGATGCGATCGAAACCCTGGTCCGGGAGATTTGTACCGACTCGATCACGCCCTCTCTGGACGCGGGCATCTATCGCCGTGAACTCTGCGTGGAGCCGGAACCCGCGGCCTCGACAACCGAGTTGAAACCGGTACTACTCGTCGAGGTTCCACGCAGTCTGGACTTGCATCGCAGTCCTCGCGGGTGGTTTCGGCGGGTGGGTAGTTCCACCCGGGCGATTCCACCCGCCGAACTCCAGCGCCTGATGATCGTGCGGGCTTCGACGGGTCTCATGACCTTCGACGAGTCTCCCGTTCCCCGCACAACCGTCGCGGATCTGGACACCGAACTTGCCGAGCGGTTTCTGGGTGAGGAGCACGACTTCCAGGCCGCCCGGCGGAAGCTGCGGCTGATCGTCGAGGACGGTGACGGGAACCCGCGGCTCTCCGTGGCAGCCGTCGCCATGTGCACGTCCGAGCCGCAGCAATGGCTTCGCGCCGCGTATATTCAGGCGGTGATGTACGCGGGAGACAGGCTGGACACGGAGTACCAGTTGGACGCGAGAGACATCGTCGGGCCACTCGACGCCCAGGTCGCCGGAGGGCTGGATTTCATCCGCCACAACATGCGGCTCGGGGCCGTGAAGGCCGTGGGTCGCGAAGATGTTCCGCAGTACAGCGAGAGGGCGGTATTCGAAGCCTTGGTAAACGCCGTCGCGCATCGGGACTATTCGATGACCGGAAGCAGGGTCCGTCTGCACATGTTCTCCGATCGAATCGAGCTGGCGGTTCCCGGCGCCCTTGCCAACACGCTGACCCCCGATGCGCTCCACCTCCGCCAAGTGAGCCGGAACCCGCTGATCGTTTCTCTGCTGGCGCGTTGTCCCTCGCCTCCCGGGCTCGGAAAGCAGCGCCTTATGGAGCAGCGCGGTGACGGCGTCCCGCGGATTCGCGCTGACACGAAGGAGCTGACGGGCCGCTATCCGGAGTACTCGCTGGTGGACGACAGCGAGCTGCGGCTGGTCCTGCCCGCGGCGGTCCCGTTCTGAGTCCTGGCCCGTCGCGCTCCGGGTTGACCATGGCTTCCGGCTGGAATGACCATGGCTCGTCCTCGGTCCAGCCGGATCCGGCGGGCGAATTGACCATGGTTCGGGCCCGGTTTTCCACCGCGTGACCGGGGTTGTCGCCGGCCGGTTCTCACGATTCCGGATGCCGGCTCCCGGAGGTCCCGATCCGCCCTCAACCGGCCGGAATTGCCGGATCCAGACCGACTTCAGCCGGCTTTGGCCGGTAGCGACCGAATTCGCGGAGAAACCGGAAAACCGGGCGAATTCGGCCAAAAAGGCCCGAATTCGCCGATTGACCATGGCCTTTTCGGTCATTCCGGGCCTTGACCATGGCTCTCGGGCGTTTGACCATGGCTTCGGGCGTTTGACCATGGCTCTCGGGAAGGCCGCGCGCGGCGCCGCGCCCTCGGACCTCAGGCGCCGGTAGCGCGATACCCCTGCTCCGGGTGGCTCCGGTTCTCGGGATGGCGGAGCCGGAGCCGGCCGGACTTCAGCAGCGGACGGAGGTGACGCCGTTGCAGGTTGGAGGTGTCCACGCCGAGCCAGTCCGCCAGCTCGCCCACGGTGGTCCACTCGCGATGGGCGCAGATGTCCAGGATCAGCGCGCGGAGCGGCTTCGAGCGCTTCCGCTTCCCCAGGGAGCGGATGCGCTCGCGGAATACCTCGGGGAGTGCGCCGTCCCCTGCGGGCGCCTCGGGCGCGGCGGCCCCGGGAGTGCTGTCGGATGGCGGGGGAGGGGGGGGGGGGGCGCGGCGGCCCCGGGAGTGCTGTCGGGTGGGGGGGGAGGGGCGGGCGCCGGCCGCGGTAGCCGGCGGTCGGGCCGGGCTGCGGCGCTCGGCTTCGGCGCCTCGACCCGCCCCACCCGGCGTTCGGGTTTGCGGTCGTCACCCACGA
>MPMW01000038.1 GCA_002238705.1 Acidobacteria bacterium bin61
CCCCGAAAACGCCGGCAACCGGCAGCACGCTCACGGGCGAACGGTTTCCCACCACCCCAAGTTCCCGGGCGACCCCCGCAGCGGACAACCTGGTTCCGAGCAGCGAGAGATTCACCTCGTCCCAGTACGACCGCACGTTCCGGGCAGTGAACGAGAGGAGCGCATTCGCGGAGTGAGAGGGAAGCGGTACGCATGTCACGAGACCATAATCGCGGAAAATCCGCACAACTGCAAGTCAAACAGCGCCCACACCCACTACAACAGCGCAGTGCCTTCTTGCCTTCTACCGCTCCGGGGATGGACCGGCCCGCTACAGAGCCTCCCGCCATGTGGCATTACGGGCCAACTGTTTGGCGACCGGCACCGCACGGCCCGGTTGCCGAATGGCTCCACCACCCAAGCCCGCGCCGCCTTGGTGACACTCGTTGTGCTCCAACCCACCCGGCTCGCCGCTGTCGCCCGTGCCAAACTTCCGCCGAGACACACGGTGAGCGATTCGATCCTGGCGTCGGGGGACCGCAAGGAAGGGCTCTCAAGGGCCTACGTCCAAGCAGTAGCTTCCGCCGCAGGCTACACCCTCGCGGAACCGAACCTCGACCGAGACGGCGTGGACGTCCAGATACGGGCGGGCGGGCAGATGCGGCCCAGCCTCGATATGCAGTTGAAGGCCACTGTCCGGCTCAGGCAACATGGCGCCCATTGGCGATTCCCCCTTCTCAGACGGAACTACGATCTCCTCCGGGAGCCGACGATGGTTCCCCGAGTGCTCGTCGTGTTGGATCTCCCCGAGGATGAACAGCGCTGGCTCAGCGCCTCCGCACAGGAACTGGTGATGCGGCGCTGTGCCTACTGGGTAGCCATCCCCGGCGCTCCGGAGTCCGAGAACGAACACACCCTGACGATCTCCATCCCGACCGCCAATCGTCTTGACGTTCCGGCCCTCAAGGATTTAATGGACCGGGCAAGGAGCGGAACCCTGTCATGAAGGCCCGCATTCTGGACGCGAACGCGCTTAGGGGAGTCACCCCCGGCGGCTTGGCCGCGTATGCACGAAGCGCGGGCTGGGCGAAGACCGAGCCGTACGGTGACGCCGCCGATGTCTGGCATGGGGAGGGTCTTTCCGAAATCCTGCTGCCGAGGACCGATCTCCTCGGTGACTATCCCTCCGTCGTCTCCCGCCTGATCGGGATCTTTTCGGAAGAGAGCGGGCAAGACGAGCTCGCCGTTCTTAAGGACCTGCTGGAGGCGGACCACGACGTGATTCGAGTCCGCGCGATGGAAGGCGCCACGAATGGCTCGATCGCCCTCGATACAGGGGTCGGGATGGTCTCTCAGGCCCGCGAAATGGTCATGGCCGCCGCCCGCGCGACCGTGGGGCCTCGACAACGGGTTTACAAGGGACGCGCCAACAAGAAGGCGACCGCCTTTATGGAGCGTGTCCGGCTGGGACAAACCGAACACGGCAGTTTCGTAGTCAGCCTGATGGCTCCCGTTGCCCCGACCACCCCCAGGGTATTGGATGAATCCCGGCTGCGTTTCCGACAAGAACCGCTCTCACGGCGCGTCATCCGCCAGCTCGTCGAAGCGCTCCAGGCGTCAAGACGGGCAGCCGAGCGGTGGGGCTCTGTCCTGCGCCATCAGGACCTCGAAGCCGCGGTTTCCTCCGGTGTCAGTGCGAATCTCTGCGACGCCGTCGTCGGTCTGATCGAAAACACCAATCGGTTTGAAGTAGGCGTGACGTGGGCGACGAATCGAGGGACACGCCTCCCCCCAGAACTGATCGAGTTTTCCGAGGTGGACCGACGGCCGCTGAGGGCCATCGCTAAAATCCTCCGTAACAGCGGCCCACGCCCAGAAACTCCCTTCGTTGCCACTGTGCACAGATTGAGGCGGGATCAGCGGGCGCTGGAAGGCGTCGCGGGTTTCTAGACCCCCAATTGCCGCGGGAAGGCGTCGCGTTTTTCAAGACCCGAATTCACGGCAGGATGTACTCAGTCCAAGCCGTTCTGGACGAGAAGAACTACCGCGTAGCCATACGCGCCCACGAGGCCGGAAGTCACGTCATCGTGACCGGCGACCTGGAAAAGATCGGCCGAGGCTGGCACATCAAGAACGCCAACGTGCGCACGTCGTCGGGTCATGAAGACGAGGACCCGCAAATGACAGGTCCGAAGACGTAATCGGACACGGACCGTATGCCCAACATCGGCAATTTCGAAAGCGTTTCCCGGCCTTGGGCCTGCTCGTTCCGGGCTTCATCACCCTGTTTGTACGGTCCCAGTTCGTGACCGGGCGCCGCCGATCCCGTTCGGAAGATCTCTTGAGCTACTTCACTGTCTCACTGATCTACTACGCCCTGTCCTTCCCCTTCGTCGGAGTGACGCTGTCGCTGAGAACAATTGGTCCCCCCGCGGCGACAGCGGCGTTCTCATCGCTTCCGGCGAGGTGCCGACCATAGAGCTCTGGCTCTCCACGCCAGAGGAGAGTCCAATGCCCAAGAATGACTGGTCCGCTGACGACGCTGCCGCAACAGGCGGGTATCAGCCCACGATAGAGAAGCCGCAGTAGTCGTCCTGGCGGCGCGTCCTTGAAGATGAACACCCCGGTTTCGTAGAGCGCGTCGCGCCACTCTCTGAACGCCGCGGGCGCGTCGGTCCAGCCGCCTTGATCTTCGAGGGACACTCCGAGGAACGCCCGTACTTCCTCCGGATCGGGTGCGCTGCCTCGCAGCGCCCGGAAAATGGGCTGTTCGACGGGACTGGGCCCCCCGGTGAGCTCGGTAAGGCTGATCTGGAACGCCTGCGCCTTGCGAACCAGCAGGTGCATGCGGGTCGGCAGCACCGCGAATTCGCGCTCCGGCAGGCATGCCGTTGAAGGCAGCCGTCCGGCTGCTGTCCATTGGCGATACCCTCTTCCCAGGCGGAAACACAAGTGCGCGGCGCTGTAGTACACCAGTGGGATCCTGACGTCGATCGTACGGAGTTGCTCGACTACTTCAAGAAAATCCTTACCCAAGGAAATCGTGCCGATGACAACGACACGTTAGGAGAGATTCAGGACAAGATCAAAACGGCACGAGGCGATGTGCTCGGCTGGTTCGTCGTATCCCTCCTCTTGACAGGTGACCATAAGCTCTGCAAAGCGGCATCTGACTTACTGCAACGCCACAACGTGCGCGAAGATATAGACGTGGACCTCAAGCCGTTCGACCTCACTTCGCCGTGGATTCTGTTCCTGACACGCAAGATTCTTGGTTACTGCCTGCTCCAGAAAAAAGACGCCGCCACACTTCTGCTGTCATGCCTCCGACTTGTGCCTGAGCACGATCGGGCGAAGCTCGAGGATCTTGTCTTTGATCACTTTCTACTGAACTATTGGAACGCCATCTGTCTCTTTGAAGCCGCAACTTCGCGTCACGATGAGGCTCGCCATTCGGTACGTCACCTCGCGTCTCGTATCCGGGCGCATATTGCGGAGAGCGAGCGATCCGGGATTTGTGTGGCGTTCAAGCCGAGTGAGCGCGAGCGGCAAATTCAAGCCCATCACGTTCAAGACTTCTGGCGCGAGGCGTACAAGAAGGCGGACGAACAGTCCATCGTGTCCGTTCTTGCGCGTAAGGCCACACTGCTGTATGGAACTGCGTCCGTCGTTCACCTTGACGTTGGAGGACCTGGGTCGCCAGCTCGCCAAGAGATGAAGCTCTCCGCGTTTAGACATAGTGTGGAGTTGCCTAGGATGTACGTGCTCGACCCAGTTGGGTTGGAGTGCCGAATCAGGGCATTTGAGGTCGAAGAGCCGCCAGAATGAAGCTGATCTTTGCCCACTACCTCGCCTCTCTGAAGGAAAGAGGAGAGCTCGACGTAGTCATCCCGGACTTGCTAAGCGAACTCGGAATGACTGTCTTTTCGCGGCCGTCCCGTGGAACCAAACAGTACGGTGTCGACGTGGCGGCGGTCGGCACAATCGGCACGGGTGAGCGCTCGCTCTACCTCCTCTCGATCAAGCCTGGTGATCTCAAGCGATCGACATGGGATGGGGGACCTCAATCAATGCGTGCGTCCCTGAATCAAATTGTGGACGTTTACGTTCAGAAGCACATTCCGAAGCGCTACTCCGACTTACCGATCGTCGTGGTGCTTTGCCTTGGTGGCGAACTCCACGAGGGCGTGCGGTTGGATGTAGAAGGCTATATGGAACGACAGAGCCGTGAAAAGACCACGTTTGACGTCTGGAATGGAGACCGGCTAGCCGATTTGCTGCTGACCGGTGTTCTTCGGGAGAATGCACTGCCAGAGACATGGAGAGCAAGTTTTCGTAAGGCGGTAGCACTCGTTGATGAACCGGACGTCTGTGTCACACACTTCGGCCAGTTCCTGGACGATATTCGACGCGCTTGTAGACCGACCAGATCGGCACGACTGACAGCCTCGCGTCAAATCCACGTGGCCCTTTGGACGTTGTACGTGTGGGCGCGGGAGACCGGGAACATTGAGGCACCCTATCGGTGTAGCGAGCGGGCAATGCTCTTTTGTTGGGAGATCAGCAAAGACTCCATGCTCGGGAACGCGACAGGGTCACGACGCCTTCGAGATTTGGTGGTGCGTGTGATTACGGTACACAGTCAGATCGCTTACGAATTCGAGACGAGTTGCATCACGCCACGCGCGGAACTACACCACGGCCTGGCAGAAGCGGTACCGAGTCAGGCGGCTCTCGACATCAACCTTACGCTCTTCGATGCGGTGGGCCGGCTTGCTTCTCACGGACTATGGAAGTGGCACGCGTGTGTCAACCTCCTGACCGGCGGAGACAGGGAGGAGGCGGAGAGCCTTCGTGCCGAGCTGCACACCCAAGCAGAACTTCTGATGAAGGTGATTGGGAATAATCCGGCGCTATGTACGCCAATCAAGGACAATCAGGCAATTGATATCGATATCTGTTGCCTGTTCCTGAACAGCGTGGGTTATACGGAGTTTGTTCGGCAGTGGGTCCAGCAGATTGCTAGCGCGACGATGTTCGCGTACAAGGCCAACAGCACATATCCATGTATTCTTAGAGAATACCGGGACCTCGCTGACCATCCGAGGAAAGGCTCGGAATACCGCGAGAGGGCGACAGCCGGGAGCATTCTGGTCCCGACGCTGGCGGCATGGGCTGCCATTACAGGGGATGCTGGAACTTTGGAGGCCTTGGCTGATTTTGCTTCGGGGCCGTACAAACACAGTACGCTCCAACTCTTGTTTCCTGGACTGGACACGGAAGAGCATGTCTACTGCGGGAGTGGCGATCACGGAGTGGCCTTGATCGAGATGAGGATCGAGCGAAGTTGCGTCAAGATGCTCGCTGTGATCAAGTCGGAGTGTGCAAAATTGGCGGAATTCGGAGCGCTGTCAGCGGTTCAGCGCGGTTTTTGGCCTATGGTGATCTCGGCGAGTCGTCATCATCGTGTTCCGGTTCCTCCACACTTTTGGCTCATGGGCCGCGTGGCCGGTGGCCCGCGTTGACCGAAGATTCCAGTGGGGACGGTCAGCGGTCGTACTGCCTCAGTGCGCCGTCAACATGAGCGACCCCGGATAGCGACATTCGATCCAAGAGGTCCAGGCACCGCGCGGCCAAGGGGCCCGTCCGGTGCTGATGGTAGGTTCGTAGCAGCAGCCGTGTGACGAGCCGCTCGTCTACGTGGCTGGACAAGCGCCAGTCCCACGTCTGGACATCGGCCCTCTCCACGAGCTTTTCGAGGACCCGGCAGGTCAGTTCCGGCAGCCGGTGTACGGACTCGTCTAGGGCGCTGAGCACGCACTCGGCTTCCTCTGGGAACGCTCGACTGTCGCAGAAGTCCTCGAGAAGGGTTCTGTAATCTTCGAGCGACCGCCCTTTGAACTCCCGCCAACATCTCGCCGCCGCTCCGCGCACCTCCCGGCTATCGTCACTGAACAGGCGTCTCAAGTGGTGCTCACACCACTGCCGGTGCTCCGTGTGGCGCAATGCATGACTTGCCAGTTCTGCGATCTGCTGACGCGCCTTGTCGGAACACGCGTACGCTCTTTCCACGAGGTCGGTCGCATCCTCGTGAAACAGCCCCGCGACAGCGGCCCACGCTGCACCCGCGGCAGAAACGTCGGAGTCCGGTGAATCTAGAGCTCTCGCGACATTGGAGCGCTGTCGGGCGAAATTCGTGCGTACGTCCCAAGCCACGAAACTGCGAATGTGGCGCGTAGCCAACAGTCTGTCGTCGTCCTCACTTAACCGCTGGTTGAACAGCGTGTCGAACAGCCGAAAGGCCCAAGTTTCGTCGAACTTGGCCACAAGACATGGCAGTACGGCCGCCAGTGAGCGAACGGCGGCGCTCGAATCCCGGACAGTGCGCTCAATTGCGTCTTGGAACAGCGCTGCTTCCAAAGGGTCTCGTTCAAGGCGCTTAGCAAGGGCAAGAACACCACGGCCGCGGACGGAGTTCAAGCCAGCGGTCTCTAGGTCCCGGAAACGCGGGCGCTCTTCGGACGCCTGATCCGCACCGTTCGGCTGCGTCGTGTGTGAGGGGTCCGGATGTTCCGTTGCGAGTCGCACGAGCATCCGGACGCCATCTTGCGGAAGTGGCCTGTCAATAGCGCCCAGGACATCGGCGAGCTCCGTTCCGACATCGCCGCAGTAGTCTGCAAAGGCCTTCTCGCATACTGCCATCAGAAGGTCTAGACGCAAAGCCGCGTGTTGCCGGCCGAGAGCTCGCAACGTTGCCGCGACATAGGCCGGATGCGTCTCTTGCGGTGCTTGAAGAATAACCTCCATGAACCGTTCGGGTTGACGTTCTGTTGCACTCTCGAGTTCGCGAGCCAGTTCGTTCGCACCGCCCACGAGTCCAGTCGAACGGTAACCGGGGCGACTTGTGCGGTACTTACGCATCGCTTGGTGCCACTGATCGTCTGTCATTCTCGCCGTGCCGGTACTCGAGATTGGGGGACCGACAAAACCACCCTCTATCGACTTCGGCGGAGCGCGTAGTTCACCGAACTTGCGCTCCAGTTCCTGGTAGCGACGCCTTGCCGTTTTGCTCCGGAGTTCCGGTGGTACTCCGCTCAGAAGCGTGAAGCACGCGCTCCCCCTGTAGGGTGTGCCCGCTGGCGTTCGCTCAAAGTTAGGGACGTACTCAAGAATCGCGGTTTCGAGGGCGGTGCGGTGAACGGACGAACATAGCCGGCTAGCCTGGGAGATCACCTCGCTGGTGGTCCAGTACGGATTCGCCGGCGGTCCGCACTGAAAGCGCCAAGGCCGGAGGGCTAGTTCGTTAGCCGCGATGTCGGCAGTGGCCGCGCCGCCGCCCGTGAAGGCCTTCAGCAGGAGGTAGTTCGCGAAGGAGGTCGTATGTGGTGCGATCTGTGCAATAACGCGTCCCGCGCACGCGGGTTCGGCGGCGACAGTTTCCTCGATGGCCCGCGCCAAGCCCTCGCGGAGCGCGTCCCCAAGCGTGTAGATGTCGTCAGAGCCGGGGTTGTCGCCCCAGAGTGGATCTCGGCGTGGCGGATCGCCAGCCGCGGAATGTGTCTCAGCTAGCGTCAGTGCCGGTGCCAACAGATTCGAGACGAACAGGGAGGGCACCTTGTCGGCGGCGGCGAGGATCGTCTCGACAGCGCTACGTGAGGCACCAAGCGAGTTGAGCCGCAACGCGCCCGCGTCGCCGACCGCTCGATGTCTGACGACACGCTGTAGCCACGGTACGAGGAGTTCCGGCACCCACGCCGGCCGGTCGTCACCCAGTAAACGGAGCCGTAGCCAGAACATGGAATTTGGGTCCGTCTGATCAATCAGTGGATCCAAAGTGCCGTTGGAAGTGAGCGCCAAAGACAGCTCGAAGATTTTTCTGCTCTCGGCGAGGTCTGCGTGGGCCATGAAGTTGCACAGCCGCTCAGGCCACGCGCCCGCCATCCCGACGTACGGTTTGAGCAACTGAGCCACTAGGCTTCCAGAATGCCGCACGTGGACGCGGAGGTAATGGAGCGCCGCCTCGACCTCCGTCTCATCGGTTGACGCGAGACTGTCGGCGATAATGCCGGACTCCACGGTCGTCGCGAACCACGATTCGGACATGAAGTGGTGACGTCCGGCCACGTCGGCTAGTTCGCGAGCCGGCAGCCCCCGATTCCGGGAAAACTTGGCCTCAATCCATCCTCGGAACAAATTCCACTCCGCGCGGCTTGGCCGGTTCTTGGACATTGCCAACGAAACAGCGAGATCCTTGAGGTGCCAGCGGATCCGGTTGTCTTCGAGCAGCTCCTTGAGCTCTCGGCAATAGCGTGGCCTGTCCGCATCCCGGAGATACTCGAGAACCTGCCGGAGTTGGGCGCGCCGGAACAGGTGCTGCTCCGTGTCCGTCAGGAACGACACTAGGGAAGCGCCGGAGCCCACCAGATTTCGCGCGAAGCAGTAGTCGAAGAAGGCCTCATGCCAGAAGGCGGCTCGGTGTTGGTCGAGGACAAGCACGCCCTCCGAGAACATTTCTTTCACATAGCCGGATGGAAGACTGTCGAGATGCTCCCTGGGAATCGAAAGCTCCTGCCCGTCTGACATCGTTGTGCAGGCTTGAGTAACTACTTCATGCCAGTGGTCGGGTGATGGCGTCGCACGCTGATTAACGGCCGTACGTTTCGCGGACCAGTAAAGGTCGAGGAGTTCGATCGTGGACGAGAACGTCGGTGCGTTCGGTGGCTGGACTGCATTGACCAGGAGAGCAAGGTGGAAAGGCAAGCGGAGGAGGGTTAACTGGATTTCGGAGAAGTCCGACGCGGCAAAGCCCGCCGCTCCGAGGGCAGTCTTCAGTTGGTCGTCGGAGAACTCGGTAGCCGTTACCGACGAGGATTCGCGTGGAATGAGGCGTCGGAGGCGATGGTCGTTGTCCCAGTCGAACTTCCGGCATGCGAGAATGACATGCACCCTGAGGCCCTGGCGGAGAGCTCGAATCTCCGACAGCAGGTCCTCAACGGCATCGAAAAACTCCGATCGGCGGCCTGATGCCGTGCTGACGGCGTCGAGCTGGTCAATGACCAGGACGGCTGGTCCTGACGTTGCTTTGGCGGCAGCGCCAAGGACCAGAGCGGGAGATTCTTCGAATCCGAGCGCCTTGCCGAGGCTCGTGGCGGAATCAGTGGGATCAAGGCGATCCAGCCGAAACGCCAGAACCGACATGGACTCGGGACCGGAGCGGAGTGTACGAACACACTCGTACAGGCTGGCAGTTTTTCCACCCCCTGCGGTGCCCGTAAGGCAGATCGAGAGGCCGGTGGCGGCGGACCGGATGCGCTCAAGCAGGTCCGTCGCAGCGGGAGTAGGAATGTAGTGGTTTTGGATCAGGCGTCGCTTGGCTGTCCGCAAGTAGCGATCCGTTGCGGCATCTACCCGTGAGACTGGATCGCGAGGAGGTCCCCGTTCACGAATTCCGACCACGCTGAGGTACGCAAGCACCTTCGCACGGTCCAGAGTGGTGCTAACCGAGTCGGCGATCAAGCTTCGGAGGCGGTCTTCAGCTATTTGGTGCGAGCCAGACAGAGCGAGTCGCAACCGGTCTTCCGCCTGCTCCCTCAGCCCCTTCTCGTCTATTGCGCGAACGGTGATTCGCTGGAGGATCGCCCAAGCGGTCCTCGGGCACTGGTCTGGGCAGATCCGGATGATGCGGTGGAATGCGATCTTCTGGTTCTGGGTTGCGACGAAGCGAGACTCAAATTCCTCGAAATCAGAAGCGCTGCGAGCGCGATCAGACAGTTCCCGGAGATCCGGAGCGTCACTCCCCGAAACGAAGACGAACGAAGCGGTTGATGATGCGGCCAGAGCGCGGATCGCGGGCTGGAGAAAGTCCGCTTCAAGGGAAGCAAGCGTCCACTTTCCCTTGGCGTGGCTCATCTTGGCTTGGTGATGCTCTTCTACGCTGTCGGCCCGGACTACGAACTCGGCAAAGTTGAGTCCGGGCCGCTCAATCTCGATCGTGACTGCCTCTTCCCGGATTACGCGCAGAACCTGCAAAACCGTCCACAACTGCTCGTAACGGTTCCCGAGCTTGTTCGCAGGGCCGCCGGGCAGGGACATCGGGGACTCTGTAGCCGTTCAGACCGGGAGACCCCGACGGCTCGGTCGGCTAAACGCTTTCTGGAACATTTCCGGGCGGTTTTGTAGTCGTGTTCGCGGTTGTGGCGGTGGAAGGGGGTTTCATAGGTGATGGTGGTTTCGTGGGGGCCGCCGGGAAGGGTGTCGTCGAGGACGGTGCCGGTGATGGTGGCGTCGGGGAGGTCGCGGATGTCCTCCCAGCTGAGGGGGATGGCGGAGCGGGTAGCGGCGTAGGTGCGGCCTCCAGCCTGTGGAAAGCGCCGTCCTGGGGAAATCGCCGCGCTCGTGGCGTCCGGATCGCAAGGAACCGGTTCGTTGGGAGCGATTCCCCCGAGACCTGGAAAACGCTGGCGCCGTGTCGCGCCGGGCGGCTGGACCATACCGCGAGAAAGACGCATTTCCCACACTTCACACAGGCCCACCTAGAATCGGGCCGGTTTCCCACCGGCTTCGGTCGCCCAACGCCCGACCCTATGATGCCTGCGAAGAAAACAAACGCAGTTACCGAAGTCACCGTTCTACACACGAAGTCCCTGACACTCCTGACCATTCCTGTCGGCTGCCTTGGTTAGGGGCGCAGCACTTTTCGCCAAACACCATCGCTTGCCAGCGTCATTCCGGCGCCACTATGGGGAACGGTTTGGAATTTTCACCGTTGTCGCCTTCAATGCTTCTGTCAGGATGTCCTCGGCTTGGCTCTTCGGAAGATTGATGTTCTGCAGTTTCGCTTGGAGCAGCAGGTTCATCACCGTGATTGTTCTGTCGCCGGCGTCCACGCAGGCGTACGTGTCGTATCCCCACTCGGTATCACCCAGAGTCAGTTTCCCATTCTCTGTCCTCTTCGCTTTCGCAATGATCCACTTTCCACTCAAGCACACGACCAGATCCGGTAACTGTTCTTCGCCCTGAGTTCTTTGGCCTTCCAATTCCAGAAGGATCGTGATGCCCTCCATCGCATCTACGGCTACGATCCCCGTGACGTAGTGATGCCGCGATCTGCGGTCACCTGCCAGCGTGTGGCCCAATTCGAATCCCGACGTCGGTGTAAATCGGTATGCATCCGTCTTTGGCCTGGAGATCACGGAGAGCGACCGTCCCTTGCTAATGCCGTCGCTCAGTTCCGTCATGTCCAGCATGGTCTTGACCTCTATTGTGCCAAACACTGATTCTGCTGGACACAGTAGCTTCCCGCCGGCGGTTCTGAATACAACTGAGTGAAGGGCGTCGTAGATCACGATATCCAATGCCTTACTCCGGCTACCGTCTACCCCGACGACTTCGCCACTTCCCAAACCGTACCGCTCCGGCAGCCAAGGTCGGATCGCCGACGCAACCACCGCCTCCCGACATTCCCCACGGCTCAGGTGGAGCGCGAACACTTTCGCCTCCTCCAACTGCGCCGTCGCTTGGCGCGCTTTGGCGTCCATTGCGGCGATTAACGCCGGCCATTTCATTTCGCTATTCCTCTCACAGTTTCGTGAACTCTGGGCATGCCCCACTCTCGGGAGCAGCGTCTTTCTTGAGGTCCAAGCCGGTTCTGGCGTGACGGCGACCCGGCGCGGAGATGAGAGTAACGGGTGTGCCGAGCGAACCGGTCGGCGCTCGACTGACGGGCATTCCGGCCGAAGAGAACCGCGCGGTCGGCCGGGATAGCCACGCCAAGGCCAAACCAGACGTGAGGACGCAGGCCAGCGTGGGAATGGCGCCGTCCCGAATCCGTGTCCTGGCCCCGCCACTTTCCGAAGGCTTTCCATTTTCCGTCCCGAACCGAGGCTCCTCACCCGATCCCGGTGCGGCGGAGTCGCGGGCGACTGGTAGCCGCTCGTCGAGCGCGGCCATCGCCCTGTGGTAGCAGTATGCCGCCGAGCCTAGTCGGACCGGGGCTGCACCCCCGTCCGCTGGAGTCGGGATCATCGTGTCCTGGTCAGTACGAACGTTGGGCGCGGAGCCGGTGCTCGAAACCGGCTGACGGGGTTGCGTAAGCGGCGAGAGCCTTCCGGATGGCGCCCGCTTTCCAGGCGCGCAAGGGCTTGCATTGGCTTGGAACACATTGGACCTATGACCGGTCAGTCGGCGTACGCCGCAGACGCGGCAATACTCGACAGTTCGTTCATTATCGCCTTCCTGCGTTTCGTGGCTGTAGTGTCACCGGCATGATGCTTTTCATATTCGACTAGATAAAGAAGTTCTGCATATCGTTGTAGCGTTTGCAAGTGCAGGAGTCTGTTCCGTGATCCGATGTTGTGAAGTTCCCAGTTCCGGTTCACAAAGGGATTCTCGTAGTAGGGCACGGATTCTAGTGCGGCCACGTCGTAATCGAGCCTCTTCAGCAAATCCTTCAACTCGTCAAGTACAAGCTCATCTGACCGGCGATAGTGTTCGAGTAAGTCCTCGATGTCTCTCGTTCTTGCGCGCAGTTCTTCGAATACGTCGATTCCACTCCTCTTGGGTTTGACCTCAATGGCAAACTTCGGGATTGGATGTCCCCGTTGTAGCGTGATGAGTGTGACCCAATACGAGTCCATTTCGCGTTCGACTTGAGAAATGATGGCCGAATCGACTTGGAAGGCAATGTCCGACACGAGCTCCTCGTGGTCGGTCTTCACACTACGAAGACATGTGACCGTGTAGGTCTTTGCGTCTGAGTCAATACGGCGATGGTGAGCATGACAGAGGAGCATTAGGTTGTTGTAGCTTCGCCTCTCGTCTTCGGTACTGTCTGGGTTGTATCGAGGCCCCCGTGGCTCTGCTGCCTCAATGTGACAGATTTCGCCGACGTAGAGATTGTCGTCCTCTACCAACTTATGTTCGCATTCAGGAAAGGCGCAGACATTCCCGGACTTCGCGAATAGAGCTCGAATTGTGGAAGGTGTTGGACGTTGCCGGGACATACTGTTTGTGGGCGACTCTGATCTGTTGAAATCTGTGATGTTTGGGTGCCGAGCGAAACGGGACCGTTTACTCGGGGCGGTTCGTAGAGCGTTCCGTGAAGGTGGACCAGGCCGTGCGGTAGTCGTGTTCGCGGTTGCAGCGGGTGAAGGGGGCTTCGTAGGTGATGGTGCGCTCGTGCGGGCCGCCGGGGAGAGTGTCGTCTAGGACGGTGCGGGTGATGGTGGCGTCGGGAAGGTCGCGGATGTCTTCCCAGCCGAGGGAGAGGCCGGTTCGGGTGGAGGTGGGGGTCTGGAGAACGTAGGAGGTGTCCTTCGGGTCGGCCTTGCGGGGGAGGCCGACGCCGGGGAGGCCCTTGGAGGCGGTGAAGACGATCCGCCCGTTGGCGTCGTACCAGGTGTCGGCTTCGTACAGGCGGAGAACGGGGAACTGGATGCGGTAGATGGTGAGGAGTTCTTCGAGGGTGAGACCGACGGCCATGGCTGCGAGGACGTCAATCTCGACGAGGGCTTGACGGCGGGCGTAGTCGGTGCGGAGTGCGACGTCCCGATGCCACTCGGACGAGAGGCGGGAGAAAAAGTCGGGTGGCAGCCGCTGGTCGGGTTTGGTCCAAGCGTCGTGGCGGAATGCGTCAATGTGGCGACCTTGGGAAACGCCACAGTGTGGCACGAGGTCAGCAGCGCAGATCTCCTGCCAGAGGTTGGCGTAGTGCGTGGTCAAGCAGGATAGTGATAGCGCTCGCAGGCGCAGAGATAGCCGGAGCTCAGGGGGGCAAGCAGCGTCGAGAACCGGCAGCCGATAGAGCCAAGCGAGATGAATCTCGCCAGTTCCGGTAGCCTTGGTCATGAAGTCGAGCACGGTGGACTGCATGAGCGCCAGCACATCCACGCATTCATGCGCCGCACGGAAGGCAGTGGAGATCACCGTATGCACCGATGCGGTGTGCGGAGGGGCTAGCGAGGCAATCAGAGTGCGCTCGGCGTCAGATCCAACCATGCGTCGGTTCACCAGCCGGTAGTAACGCGTGAATCGGCCCGGTGCGGCTCCGCTCGCATCGACCCAAGTGACCCGCGGCGTTCTGCGGTCGTATTCGTCCCGGCAGCATGCGGGGAGATAGTTGGTGCGCGGCAAGTAATCGTCTGGCAGTGTCGTGTGGTCGATTACGTCGTAATGGCTGTTCAGCGTGCACTTTCGCCGCGGCGTCTTATATGAGGGATTGCCGACGAAGAAATGAGGACCGGACCAAACGAGTTCCTCGGGCGTGGTTGGGAAGCGGGTCTCTCTGCGGAGAGTGCCATCTCGCTGAGATCCAGATTCGTCCCAATGAAATGAGAACGCGATGTCTGAGCCTAGATTCTCCAATCGCCGAGGAGAGCGAGTCAGTTTGTCGAGGATATTGAGGAGATTCTTGGCATGAAGGGCGGGAAGCCGCGCTCGCGTAGAGCCTGTGCCTGCCTCTCCAGAGAGGGCGCCGAACACCCCGAGAGTGTCGGCATCTACGTCGATGATCCGAACTGTGTGGCCGGTCACGTTCCACCTGTTGTGGTCATCCTTGATCGGAGGCACGGGGCCGCTGCCGTCGTGGTCGAAGCAGGCGTCCACTGTGGAGGTGGCATAGAGGTTGGCGATGTGGGAGAACTCAGTGGAAGCTCGCGGACGGCAGTACACGTTGACGCTGAAGGTGGTGTGGTGGTGAACCTCCGCGAACAGCCGTTTCTCGTTCTGGAACTGGAAGTGCGAGCGGAGACGTGGGTAGAGGGTGGCCCGGAAGCCCCCGCCCCTTGGGTCTTCGTACACGCCCTCGGGGTGCAGGAATCCGGCAACACCGCGGTTGCTTCCGATCATCCACCCTTGGGGCAGGAAGCATTTGTAGAGGTTGGCCTTCTGCCCGGCGAGCGCCGGGTAGTTCTGCTTAGAGTTGAGAAACGCCTGTGCGGCGTCCGCCTCCCCGGCCTCGGCGATCCAGGCATCTCGCAGCCCTCGGTGCCGCTGAAAGGCTGCGGCGCGCTGGATCGAGAGATCCACGGCCCGCAGTTTCCGTAGGGCAAAGGCTGGGTTCCGCTCGCCGAGCACCCCCCGCTCCTCCCACTCGACCTTGATCCACGGCGGGTTCCCGAGGACCAGATCGAACCCGCCGCGCGCCTTCCCGTCCGGCCCCGCGCCGTAGAATTGGTCCGCGAACGCCAGTTCCCAGTGATGGAACCGGCGGCGTCGGGCAAGTTGGTCCACGAACCGCAGTCGCGGGAACTCCTCGAACAGCTTCTCCAGGTCCAGCATTCCGACCTCGTCCGTGATCCGCTGCGCGATGTCGGCGGCGTGTTCGGCGTCGGCGTAGTCGTCCCCGAACAGGCTCCGCACCTGGGTCCCGACCCCCGGCTGGTACACCGATCCGGTCAGCACCAGGCTCACCTCGTTCAGGAACTCCTGTCGGCTCGGTAACCGCTCGGACTCGCGGATCGGCCAGAACCAGAGCGCGCACCAGTAGTCCATGACGAGCTTCAGCCGCCGGTAGGGGCTGGCCGTCCGCGTCCCCTCGCTCAGCACCCCCTGGGCGCGGATGCGGTCCTTCCATGCATTCGACGTCGCGTTCCCGTCCGGGACGCCGTCTCGGCCCCACACCGGAAGCGGATCCTCCGTCTCCCGGTGGTCGCCGCCGAGTTGCTCCGTGTGGAGCGCCCAGAGCTTGTCCACCTGATCCGACAGCGACTCCAGTTCCTCGATTTCGCCCTTGTCGAACCCCCGGAGGAACTCCTTCCGCCACGCCGCGATCCGCTTGAAGTGCACCGGCTCCAGCGCCTTCGCGTCCTTGTTCCGGTACGCGGCCATCCCCGGGTCCGGGAGCAGGAAGTGATAGACCGTCCCCTCGGGACGCCGCATCTCCTTGTTCAGCGCGGGCAGCACCCGCTCCGGGGCTTCGTTGAACCACAAATCAGCCTTCCGCGCCGGGCGCAGCCGGGCCGCCGGGTACACCTGTCGGCGCGCCCCGATCAGCGAGTTCCCGACCACGAGCTGAAACCCGAACCACGGCACGTGGCCGTCCTTATGGATGCAGTTCAGCCACAGCGAGATCTCCGCCAGCTCCACTGCCACCGGGTTCAGGTCCACCCCGTACACGTTCCGGTCGGCGATGTAGTGCCGCACCTTCTGCAATTCGTCGGCGTAGTCCGCGTGGGGTATACGCTGCTTGAGTTCGCGCTGCCGCCGTTCCAGATAGCGCTCGGCGAGCTGGTTTACCGCCTCGTTCAGGAACGCCGCCGATCCCATCGCCGGCTCGCAGACGGTGAGGTCAAGGATGCGCTCGGCGGGCATGTCGTCTGGGATCAGTTCCTTCAGCGAGTACTTGACGACGCAGCGGGTCAGGGATTCGGGGGTGTAGTAGCTGGCGGACTTCTGCCGGTCCCGCCCGGCGAGCCGGTAGATGAAGCGGCCCTGCCGGTGGACGCGGAGCGTCTTCCGCCCGTGCTCGTCCCGGTCGTACACCCGCTCCGCCTCGTCGTACTGGTCAAGGTCCCGTTCCGGGACGAACCAGGCGTTCTTGAGGTCGTCCGGGTCGTCCTTCGCCTTCTTGACTTCGTAGAGGTCCTCCTCCGCGAAGAACCCCCGGTAGGAAAGCAGCGCCTCATAGACCGCGCCGAGCTGGTTGATGCCGAGCTGGGCGTAGGAGATGCGGCCCCGCCGCCCGCGCCGGCCCTTCGCCGGACGGCTCAGCGACATCAGCCGGATGACCGGCTGGAGCACCCGGTTCCGCAGGCGCACCTTGTCGAGCAGCGGGGTGGCGCCCTCCCGGAACAGGGCGCTGTCCAGCTTGCGGACGTGGAAGGCGTCCTGTCCGTAGCGGAGCCTTCCGGACGCGCCCTCGAAGCCGTCCCGGATCAGCCGGAAGAGCAACTGGATGGAGTCGTGGAGGTAGAAGCCGTCCCGTGACTCCTCGCTGTTCAGCGGGACCATTTCGAGGTCGCGCAGGCGCTCCAGGCTGTAGCCCATGCGGTAGGCGTCGGCGTTCATCGGCGCGTAGCCGAGGTCGGGGCGCGCCTCGATGTAGAACAGGAACAGCAGCCGGTACATGTACCGGAGGCATTCGAGGCCGAGCTCCCCGGCCAGTTCGTCGTCGAGGTCGTACACCCTGTCCTTCGAGACCTCGCGGAGGTACCGGATCGCCTCGTTGCCGATGGCTTCGATGGCCTCCCGCAGCGCGTACTTCAGGTCCTCGGAGACCGCGAAGGCGTGCTTGTGGCTGTTCTCGTCCAGCCGGTCGAGCAGACTCTGGCCGTCGGGCGGCAGGAGGGAATCCCGGTGGAGCAGCGCCGCTGCCGCCTTCAAGGTGGCGTCCTCGCCGCGGCCGAGGATCTCGTCGAGGTCGAAGCGGAGGAGGCGGTTGTGTGTCCACTTCCCGCGCTCGATCAGCAGGATGCGGTCGAAGGTGAGCAGGAGAACCCAGCGCGGTGGGAATTCCCGTCCGAAGACGCCGCGGGTGATGATGTCGTTCCAGGTGGTGTCGAGCAGTTCCTTCGGCGGCGGGGCCTCGCCGTCGAACTGGGCCGCGTGCGGGCGGAGGGTGAGGGGGTCGTCGCCCTCGTTCTCGGTGTCGAGGGCGTCGAGGACGAAGAGTTGCGCCGACCCGTCGCGGGACCCGTCGGCGGCCAGCGCCGGGAACGGGTTGCCGTCGTCGAGGATGTGGTCGCCAGGTTTCCACCCGTGGCCGAGGGGTAGGAGGAGGGTGTGGAGCCAGGCGCGCTGGAGCTTCAGGCGGGACTCGGGGTCGCGCTCGCGCTGGTACTTGTCGCGTTTGCGGTGGTACTCGCCGGCGAGGGCGCGGAGCTGCTCATGGGGGGGCTTGTCGCCGTTCGCGGCGTCCTTGCGCCACGCGGCAGTGGTGTCGGCGATGTCGCGGGTGAAGATCTCCGAGAGGTAGTGGTGGCTGTAGAACTCGTTCTCGTTGTGGATGCCGGTAAAGGCGGCGGGGGTAGGAGGCGGCACGTCAGTCGGGCGGCGGGGACGGCGTGTCACCCTGTGATGAAGAAGCCGGATTCACAGCGGCAGCGAGCTGCCTCATGGGGCAACCTTGAAGACAGTCAGTCGTCGAGAGTCTGGCCGGTGTGTCGAAGCAACTCGTCTCGCAGCGCGATGCGAAGAACGGCCGGAACGTCTTCCCGCTTGAGGCCGAACTTGAAGGCGCACTCCGCGATCTTCTGCTCCCATTCAGATTTGTGATCCGTCACATGCGTATCGGCGAAATCATCAATCTGATAGGGCTGAAACCCCTCGATCTCCGGCAGGAGATCAGGTGCCACGCGAGCCGCCCAAGCACGGGCATCGAGGCATTCCGCAACCTTCTCTCCCAATTCCGTCAGGCGTAGCGGACTGTCGCCAGCCACGAGCGGTGGCCCGATCTTCGCGAAGATCTTCTTGATGTCGCCCCGAATTTCCTCCATGAAGTCCTTGAGTGTCCCCAAGTCGGCATCCACTTTGCCGGTCCATCGGGCCGCCCTCCAAATGAGGACTGCCAGCGCCAGTACAGCACCGGGAAGTAACCACTGTTCCATTTCAGGACGGAATGTAGCATCGAGAAACGCTGGGAGGAGCAACCCACAGCATCTTGTGGTGTTGGCCGGACTAGCCCCAAGATGGTGGGAAGGACTTCGAGTTGAGTGCCGCTTGCTCTGCCTCGCCCATCTTGACGATGCGATCGGCGGCGCCAGGGAGGATCCGCCCGTAGTGCTTGAAGTGTGACGGTAGGGCGAGAGGCCCGCTGCATTGAGCGCTGACGAGGGCTCCGTCTGGCCGGGCGACCGCTGCGCCCGGGGGATCAGCGCCCGGAGGTGGCCGAGGTTGGGTCTTCTTCGGTTGGGGCGATCTGGAGCCCCCTCGCTTCCTGGTCGGCCTCTTCACCCGCCACTCCCTTCCAGAGGTCCCCGCCGACGCGCTCCCAGTCGCCCCGGAGGGCTTCCGATGCCGTTTGGTGCTTCCTCGGCGGGTCGAGGGAATACAGCAACGGATCAACATCAATCTTCACGATGCCGGCCAGAACTGCTGCCATTCTCTTCGCCATGGGGTTTTCCGCTCGCCTCGCCGGGCGTCGTCCTCCGAGGGTAGCCCCGGCTGTGGAAAGCTGTCAACGCTTCCGCGCCGAGATCGAAAAGGGCCGATTCGAGCCGGTCGGCGCCTCACACCCAGGCTCGTCGGATGGCGTGGCGGACTTCGGCGTTCGCTCGCCGGCGCGTTCATCATGCGTTGCCGTCGCCGGTGAGGACGGCGAGGACCTTGATCCACGGGTGTTTTTCGGTGGTCATGGTGTCCTGAACCCAGTCGAGGTACTCCCCGAAGATTTCGTCGATCTGCTCGCGCCGCTGGACCGCGAGGCGCTGCTTGAGCGCCTCCGGCCGCCGGGACTCCGTCAGCATTGCTTCGATCCGGGCGTGCTGGCGGCGCTTGAGTTCGTCGAGGGCGGCCAGTTCTTCGTTCAGCTTCGGGTTGATGTCGTCCTCGAACTCGGTCCGGCGGTCGGCGAACCAGCGCCGGGCGCGCTCGACTGCGTCCGGGAGGCACTTCCGCAGTCCCTCTTCGTCCACCAGGAGGCCGCGGTTCGGGATCTCGCGGCGGCCGAGTCCGGTGCGGTCGAGGAGGTCCCGGAAGGGGAGCAGGGACTCGAAGCGACCGCTCTGGTAGGCGACGGCGACCCATTCGTACACCAGGGGATGGCCCTTGCGGTTCGGGACGAGACCGGAGGCGACGAAGACGGCTTCATTGGGTGCGAGCCCCGGGATGCCCGCGAGGATCGGAGCTTCGCGGCGGCCGAACGCGGCGAGCATCCGGTCGCCGAGCCAGCCGACCACCGGGTTCAGCCGCCAGAGATAGTGGACGGCGGGCCAGGCGGTCTCCTCCCGGCGGCTCTCCGTGATCGCTTGGGCCATGCGGTGGCGGTCGGTGGTGAGCGTGAAGCGCCAGTTCTTCGGGGCGACCTCGCGGGGAAAGGATGCGAAACGGTGCCTCAGATCCTCGGGGGCGTCGAGCGTCAGCGTCGCGGACTCGCGGTGCGCCTCGAAGTGGGCTACGGCGTCTCCGTCCCGGACGCGCAGGCGGTCGAGAGCCGCTTCGCACCAGGCGAACTCGTTCGGGAAGAGGGACAGCGGGGCTTCCGGTGCGGGCGCGGTCTCCGCCTCCGGGGCGGCGGCGCCGTTTTCGCCCAGGAAGAGCGCGAGCAGGTTGCCGCCCTCGCTGCCCTCCGCCGCGCCGCGCTCGAGACGCTCGTCGAATCGCTCCGCGTCCTCGCCGCCGGCGACCGCGTGGGCGGTGATCTTCTCCTCAGCCTCGATGTCGCGGACGTTCATGAAGGCCGAGGGGTCGCCGATGTTCTGGTACGCCTGGTCGTCCTTCTCCTGGAGCACTTCGAGGATGCGTTGGTCGCCGCGGATCACGGGGTTCGCGCTCTCGCCGGTCAGATAGACGATCCGCGGGGTGCGCTCCTGTCCGTAGCGGTCCACCCGGCCGTTCCGCTGGGAGAAGACCATCAGCGACCATGGCATGTCGAAGTGGATCAGCCGGTGGCAGGAGTAGTGGAGGTTGATCCCTTCGGAGGCGACGTCGGAACAGACCAGCAGCCGCACCGGCGACTTCGTGTGACCGAAGGCTTCCACCACCCTTTGCTGATCCACGTCGGACATCCCTCCGTGGAGCGTGGCGAGTTGGCCGAGATGCAGGCTGAGGTCCTTCCGGAGGCGCTGTTCGAGCCAGCGAAGGGTCTCGATCCGCTCGGTGAAGAGGACGAGCCGGTCCTCGGCATCGTTGGGGCGCCAACGGAAGGGCTGACCGCCGCGGATCGCGGCGAGGAGCGCCTGGTACTTGGTGAACTCGGCGGCCCCGATGCGTTCCACCGCCTCGTCGAGGGCGCGGAGGGTGGAGACCTCGGCGGCGACGGCGGGGGTTTCGCCGCCGTCCCGTTCGCGCTCCCGCTTGGCGAGGCGCGTCCGGATGGTGGCGCGGCAGGCCGCCGGGCTGGAGAAGAGCGCCTTCTCGAGCGTGACGAGGAACAGGTCGCGGCGGGCGGGGCCGGGCGCCGCGCCGAGCAGGTCGCCCGGTTGGCGCGGACCTCCGGCCACCTGTACCTGTAACAGCGCCTCGTAGGCCGCCTCCTCGGCGGGGGAGGCCGCGAACCGGCGATGGACGATCTCGCGGTCGCGGAAGGCGTTCCGGACCTGCGCCTGGATGTCCTTCTTGAAGCGGCGAATGACGAGGCCCTTCTTGCGGAAGTCCTCCCGGGTGTAGTGCTCCGGGTCGCTGATCGCGGTGGGGTCCAGCATGTTCATCAGGCTGGCGAAGCTGCGCGCCCGGCCGTCGTGCGGGGTCGCCGACAGCATGATGAGGGTGTCCGAGCGGCGCGCCAG
>MPMW01000039.1 GCA_002238705.1 Acidobacteria bacterium bin61
ACCGCAGAAGCGGCTTGGAACGCCGGCTTCAGCCGGCACCGCGGCCGCAGGCCGCGAACGGAATCCCGCTCGTCGGCTTAACAGCCTGTGGCAAAACCCACGCGGCGTTCCTCCACCGGCTGTTTGGCCGGGATGCATCGCAAGCTCGCTTCCGGAGCGGGGCGAGAGCCCCGCTCGGACCCCTTGAGCGCGAGGGACGGAGGTTGGCGCTCAGCCAACCTCCATTCCTCGTGGCTCGGGCATGCCGCAGGATTTGCGGGACACCGCACCAAGCCCGGCGGACCGGCCCGCCCGGTTCAATCCGAAACCCGGGGATAGCGGGTGGTTGCGCCGCCGGAGCTGAGGGTCAACGCCGGCGCCCCGGCGCCCTCCGGCCCGGACTCGCAGACGATCCGGGTGAAAGGATCGCCGTCCGGATGGAAGACGCCGTCGCCCACGGGCGCGAGCCGTTCACCGAAACCGAACAGGGATCCGTCCTCGAAGCGGAGCGTGACCGGCGACCGGCCGGGATCGTAGGTGCCCGCGCATCGCCGGAGTTCCGCTTCGGGGACCTCGATTTCCTCCACGACCGGCTGCTCCATGCCGAGCACCGCCCGGGCGATCCGGTTCTCGAGCAGGCCGGGGCGCCCGGACCCGGAGTTGATGAGGACCGCGATACCGAGGTCCACTTCGGGATAGAGCGCGAGCTGGGCGCGGAATCCGTTGATGCCGCCGCCGTGAGACACCTTGGCGAGCCCGTGGACCTCGCTCAGCGAAAGGCCATATCCGTAGTTCACCGGATCGCCGTTCACGAGGTTGCCGCGGGCGGTCATCGCTTCGTAGCTGGCGGGGCTGACCGCGGTTCCCGAGACCAGGGCCCGCTGCCAGCCGAGGAGATCCACCACGCTCGCCCCCAGAGAGCCGGCCGCGTAGGGCAGTTCCATGCTCAGCGGCTCGTCGTTCACGAAGCCCTCGTCTTCTCCGACTTCATAGCCTTCGGCGCGGCCGGGGACGAGAGGGCCGTTCCTGAGGTAGTGGGTCCGCCCGAGCGCAAGCGGCTCGAACAGCCGCGTCTCCAGGAACGCGGTGTAACTCATTCCGGAGAGCTGCTCGATGAGCACCCCCAACAGGTAGTAGCCGGAATTGCTGTACTGGTAGCGGTCCCCGGGTTCGAACTCGAAGGCCGGTCCGGAGAACATTTCCAGCATGGCCTCGTGGCCGAGGTCGAGGCGTGAACGCTCCCAGAACTCGGGCATCTCGGTGTACCCCTTGATCCCCGAGGTGTGGTTCAGCAGCCGCTCGACGGGCACCGAGAATCCGTGGGTGTCGTAGTCCGGGAGGTACTCGCGGAGATCCCTGGACAGGTCCAGTTTTCCTTCCTCGACGAGAAGCATTGCGGCCGCGGCGGTGAACTGCTTGGTGACCGACCCGATCCGATACACGGTGTCCGCCGCCCCGGGCGCCGGGTAGCGAACCCCGCCGGCAAAGATGATTTCGCCGTCTTGCTGCACGCCGATCGAGATCCCGGGGGCGGGATGGTCCGAGAGGGCGTCCTGGGCCAGTTCGTGGATCTGGCCGGCGAGTTCGCCGTCCGCCCGGGCGTCGTGGGCGGGAGAATCGGGCGGCTCCGGCGCGCACGCGGGAACCAGCGCGGCCGCCGCGAGCGCCGCAAATGGAAGAAACGAACTTCGCAGCATGGTCCCGATCATACGGGCGGGTCAGAAACGCGGCGCGCTTCGGGTGCGGATGCGGCGGAGATTTCCGACCCGGACCGTCACCCGCTCCCGGTCCAGCCATTCGAGCAGCGGAATGGCGTGCTTGCGGCTGAGGCCGAAACGCTCCTTGAACCACGCGACGTCGATCTCGGGGTTGACGGCGGCGCGGTCCGCGACCGCCTCCCGCAACTCGGCGATCCTTGCGCCATCGAAATAGAGATCGGGGCTGACGGCCACGACGCGGCCGCCGCCGAGGAGCAGGCGCCGGAGGGCGTCCACGAGTGCCGGAGCCACCTGAAGCGCCGCCGCCGCTTCGCGGGCGGTCGGGGGGGTGAAACCTCCGTCCTCGATGAGCCCCGCCAACCCGTCCAGGGCGCGCTGTTCCCCCTTCGAGAGCGCAACCCGGCGGCCCGCGGTGCCCACCGTGTGCCGGGTGAGCTCCACGGCGCCGGCCTCCCGGAGGCGGAGGAGCGCTCCGTCCGCCACCGCCACGGGAACGCCGGTCTGTTCCCGCAACTGCTCGAGCGGCATTCCCAGCCGCAGCCGGTTCTCCGCTTCCCAGGCGGAGAGCCGGGCGAGCATGCGCTCCTCGAGGGATCGGACGCTTCCGGCCGACAGGAAGATCCGCCCGTCCCCGCCGGACGCGCTCTCGCCCAGTGCTTCGATTTCCCCGGTCCCGGCGAGTTCGCGGACCACTCGATCCACCTCGCGGGCCCCGATCCCGAGCCTTCGATGCAGCACCGCGGCGCCGAGGCCGCGGACCCCGGCCTCCTCGATGAACGCGTTCGCGGCCTCGACATCGGTCACCCGGTCGAGGGCGGCGACCCGCTCCAGAGCCCGCGGGCTTCGGGGAGAGCGCTTTGGCGGAAATGCGTGCACGATCGTCCCGCCGCCGATGGTGATCACCGGCGAATAGCGCCGGATGATGAATCGGTCCCCCCGGACGGCGGTCAGCGGCGTCTCGAGGCGCATCTGCACGAGGCCGGAGTCACCGGGGGCGAGCGCCCCCACTCCCCCGAGAAGCCGCACCCGGGCGAGGGAGGCGGCGGTCCCGACGTGGAGATGGACGCGGTCCTCGTCCTGGACCGGCCCGGACGCCCACCCGAGCACTTCGAGCCGGGCATCCAGCATACGGGTCGCCCCGAGTGCCCCAGGCATGGCGACTACGGATCCGCGATCGGCGCGGAGGCGTCCCCCGCCCGCCAGGTTCAGGGCGGCCCGCTGTCCGGCGTGCGCCGACTCGACCGGGTTTCCGTGGACCTGGAGTCCCCGCACCCGGGCGCGCTCTCCCTCGGGGAGGACTTCCACTTCGCTCCCGGCCGCAACGCTGCCCGATACCAGGGTTCCGGTGACCACGGAGCCGAACCCGCGCATGGTGAAGGCGCGATCCACCGGCAGCCGGAAAGGGCCCGAAGCATCGCGGGTGGTGGCGGACGCCGCCGAGGCGAGCGCGCGGAGGAGTTCGTCGAGCCCCGCCCCCGTCTTCGAGGAAACCGGCACCACCGGCGCTTTCGCCATCGCCGACCCCTGGAGCAGCTCGCGCACTTCGAGGGCGGCGATCTCGATGAACTCCGGATCCTCCACGAGGTCGATCCGGGTGAGCGCCACCACCGCCGAGCGGACTCCGAGCAGGCGGCAGATCTCGATGTGCTCGCGGGTCTGGGGCATCACCGATTCGTCCGCCGCCACCACCAGCAAAACCACGTCGAACCCGGAAGCGCCGGCCAGCATGTTCCGCACGAACCGCTCGTGCCCGGGAACGTCCACGAAGCCGTAGTTCACGCCCTCGTGCTCCAGATGGGCGAAACCAAGGTCCACGGTGATGCCGCGGGCCTTTTCCTCCTTCAGCCGATCGGGGTCGGTGCCGGTCAGCGCCAGCACCAGCGAACTCTTTCCGTGGTCGATGTGCCCGGCGGTGCCGACCACCACGTCTTGCATCCCGGGAGTGTAGGAAACCCGACCTTTCCCGCCGCCAGCGCGCGGAGGCCGGATAATGGCCCGCTCACACGTTTCCCATGGAGGATCACGGCATGCGCTCCCCGATCTCGAAGTCGCTTCTGCTCGGCCTCGGCCTCACGTTCCTGCTTCCCGGCGCGGCGTTCGCCCAGCAGGGCCCCGAAAACGGTTCTCTGGTCATCGTCGGCGGGGCGCTCCGCGACGAGGCGATCCTCGAGCGTTTCATCAGCCTTGCGGGAGGACCCGACGCCCCCATCGTGATCATTCCTACCGCGGGTGGCGGGGACGACTACGACGAGTGGTACGCGGGCGCCCGGCGCTTCCGGCGACTCGGCGTGAAGAACATCACCGTCATCCACACGTGGGACCGGGAGGAGGCGGAGAGCGAAGAGTTCGCGGCGCCGATCACCACGGCGCGCGGCGTGTGGTTTCCGGGCGGGCGGCAGTGGCGGCTGGTGGATGCCTACGCCGACACCCGCACCGAGCGCGAACTGCACGCCCTGCTCGCCCGCGGCGGCGTGATCGGGGGCTCCTCGGCCGGAGCCACGATCCAGGGCGAATACCTCGCGCGCGGCGACACCAGCGGCAACACCATCATGATGGGCGACCACGAGGAGGGGTTCGCGTTCTTCCGGGGAACGGCGATCGACCAGCACCTGCTGGTGCGGAATCGCCATTTCGACCTCCTCGAAATCCTGGAGGCCCGTCCGGAACTGCTCGGGATCGGCATCGACGAGGACACCGCCATCGTGGTCCGGGGGAACGGCTTCGAGGTCATCGGACAGGGTTACGTCGCCATCTACGACAACACGCGGGTGCTGCCGAACGGCGGAGGCTTTTACTTCCTGATGCCGGGAGACCGCTACAACATCGAGACCCGGGAGCCGCTCCGGCTCCAGTACGGCGAAGGCGCCTTCACCACCACCGTCAAGAAGAAGCGCTGAGGGCGATCCGGCGCCCTCATGGCGCCGGGCCGGGTGTGCCCAGCGTTCCGTGTTGCAAACGTAACAATTTAGTAATACAATGTTCACATGCAACGGAGACAGGCGATCAGGGAGCGTTCGCTCCGTCACCGTGGACGGCCGGTGGCGGTGTGGGCGCTCGCGGTCAGCGCGCTCGCCTCGCCCGGGGCGGCGGACGAGGAACCCGAAGTCCTGCCCCGGAGCATCTACGTGCCGGTGCGGTTCGAAGTGGCGTCCTGTCTCAGGGACGTGGTGATCCGGATGGACGAGGGGGCGGTGCGCGCGGTAGCGCCGGGAAGACTGGTCAGCCAGTTCACTTTCTACGATTCCCGGCCCGGAGCGACCCCGGAATGGGAACGGCTCACCGTGGAAGGCTGGATTGACGGAACCCGGAGCGCGAGCGGCGATCCGGAGCGGTTCCGCGCCAGGATCGTGATCACCCCCGCGAGCATCTACGTCGGCCGGAAGCGCCTCGACCTGGAACTCGAGGACCGCATGGACGGGTTCCGCTGGCGGACCGACCTGCGGTTTCCCGAGCGGGTTCTCCGGCTCCGTCCCGCCGGCGAATGTGACGAAACTGTTACAACGGCTGCCCGTCCCCGGCGGCCGCCGGCTGGATCCTGAGCTCGCCGTCTTCGAGACGAAGCGCCGTCAGCGAGGCGTTCCAGACGCAGCCCGAGTCGAGGCAGACCGCCCGCTCGGACACCATGAGGCCGAGGGCCGCCCAGTGGCCAAAGAGCACGGTCAAATCGTCCGGGAGGGATAGGCGTTCGAACCACGGGCGGTGGCCCGGCGGAATGGCTTCGGGAACGCCGTCGAAGTCGAACGCCGGCTGCCCTGCCGCGTCCACGATACGGATGCGGGTCAGGATGGACGCCGCCGTCACCGCCTCGCTGAAACCGTTCGCGGATCGTTGGCTGGTGTCCCCGCGACGGTCCCCGCGGAGCGAATAGAGCTCCCGGAGAAAGCCGGCGCGGTCCTGCGCCAGCGCCCGGCTGGCGGCCTTTCCCCCGGACTCGATCTGCGGAAGGCCCCACCCGGGCTTAACGCCGGCGTGGACGAGGAGATAGCCACCCTCCACGTGGACGAAGGGGAGTTCCGCCACCCAGTCGCACAGTTCGTCCGCGTCCGGAGCTTCGAGCACGGGAGTGAGCGTGTCGCCACGCCGTGCGGGGATTACGCCTTCACGCTGGGCCAGCAGGTGCAGGTCGTGGTTTCCGAGCACGCACACCAGCGAGTCCCGGTGCCGGTACGCCCAGCGCAGCATGCCGAGCGAATCGGGTCCCCGGTTCACCAGGTCGCCGACGAACCAGATCCGGTCCCGTCCGGGCCGGAATTCCAGGCGGTCCAGGAGCGCCTGGAACGTGCTAAAACACCCCTGCACATCGCCGACGACCCAGGTTGCCACAGGGCCGGGATGCTAATGCGGGAACCGGCCCTTCAACTCCCGGAAAGGATGTTTGACGCCATGAACAGGGGAAGCGGCGCGCGTCGGCGGGCTGACCGGCCGAACGGCCTGGACCGGGACTGCCACCGGCCCCTGGCATGACCGCCAAACGAAATCTCCCGATCGGCCTCTTCGCCGCCGTGGACCTCGGTTCCCGCAGCTTCCACGTCACCGTGGCCCGGGTCCACGGCGAGAACACCGAGGTGGTGGACCGGGTGAAGGAGCCGGTGCGCCTCGCCGCCGGGATCCGGGACAAGGCCATCGAACCCGCGACCTGGCGGCGGGCGGAGGCCGCGCTGGCCCGCATCGGGGAACGCATCCGGGACATTCCCCCGGGCCAGGCGCGCGCCGTCGGGACGAACGCGTTCCGCCAGGTGAAGAACCGCAAGGCGCTCCTTGGCAAGGCGGCGGAAGCACTCGGACACCGCGTCGAGGTCATCTCCGGTGCGGAAGAGGCCCGGCTCATCTACTTCGGGGTCAGCCACCTGCTTCCCGACGAGAACGGCCGGCGCCTGGTCGTGGACATCGGCGGCGGAAGTACCGAACTCGTGATCGGACAGGGACACGAGGCGCTGCGGGCCGCGAGCCTCTACATGGGGTGCGTTTCCTATACCCGCCGCTTCTTTCCGGGCGGCGTCATCACGAAGCAGGCATTCGCGGCCGCGGAAACCGAGGTGCGGCGCGAACTCGAAACCGTGGAGGAGGGATTCCTGGGACTCGGCTGGTCGAGCGTTTTCGGTTCCTCGGGAACCGTGCTGGCCGCCGCGGAACTCCTGCGGACGAACGGCGGCCTCACGCGCGCGGGACTCAAGGGCCTCCGGAACCGGATGATCCGCGCGGCCCACGTCGAAGCCCTCGCCCAGGGACCGGACGCCATCCCCGGCTTTCCGGCCGACCGCACCTGGGATTTCCCGGGAGGGGTGGCCATCCTCCGCGCGGCCATGAAGGCCCTGGACATCGCCAGGATCGAACCCGCCGACGGGGCGCTCCGCGAGGGTGTCCTCTTCGACCTGATCGGCCGGCGGCGGCGGCAGGACGTCCGGGAAGCCACGATCCGCAATCTCATGACCCAGTACCGGGTGGACCAGGAACAGGCGGAGCGGGTGAAGTCCACCGCGCTCGTCGGCCTCCGGCAACTCCGGGAGTCATGGGGGCTCGAGCACGAGTCACACGAGCGCTTCCTCCGCTGGGCCGCGGATCTCCACGAGGTAGGGCTCTCGGTCTCGTTCAGCGGTTACCACCGCCACGGCGCCTACATCGTCAGAAACTCGGAGATGCCCGGGTTCTCGCGGGACGACCAGGAACTGCTGGCGGCGCTGATCGAGACCCACCGCCAGAAGCTCCGCTACGGGCGTTTCGACGAAATGACGGCAGCCGATGCGGTGACCACGGGGCGACTGGCGGCCATCCTGCGGATCGCGGTTCTCCTCTGCCGCCGGCGGAGCCGCGAACCCCTGCCGCTCATCGAGGCCGCGGCCCAGGACGGGCGGCTTGAACTCGCTTTTCCGCCCGGCTGGCTCGACCGTCACCCGCTGACGCGGGCCGGTATCGCCCAGGAGGCGGAGGAACTCGCCGCGATCGGGCTCGACCTGAGGGTCCGGGACCCGTAGCGGGCCTGGCCCTTCAGTCCGTAACGAAGCTGAAGATCTGGTAGCGGCCGCCCTGCTCGAGCATGGACCCGAAAAGCCGCAGCGCGGCGCGCTCGCCGTCCGGAGTGCTAACGGTGAGCACCGTATCCCGGTGGACCTGGAACGGGCCGTAGTCGGTGGTTTCGCCCATGAAATCCACGGCAATCAACTCGTAGCGCCGTCCGCTATAGCGGTCGAGGGTGTAGGCCAGCGAACTGCGGCTGCGCTGATGGAGCATTTCCCACAGGAATTCGGCCGAGGTGTTCCGTTCCGGACGGGCGGCCGGCAGCCGGGGATAGACGGCTTCGCGGAAGTCGGCCTCCTGGAGGGCGAGCTGCGACAGGCCCTCGGCGTCACCCTCGGCTACGAGTTCCAGCGCCTGACGCGCCGCTTCTTCCGGTGCATCGAAGAGGATGCCACCGACCGGCGGGGTTACGAGGTCTCTGGTGGCGGGAAGCGCTTCCGGCGCGCCGGCAAGCTCCGCCGGCGCCGGCGCATCGCTCGGTCCACAGCCGGAAACGAGGAGGGCGGCCGCCGCCAGGACGGCCGCTGCTCGTGGGAACGTGGGGCCGCACCGAAAGCGGCGCGGCCCGGTGTTCATTGCGCGCAGGGGTCAGTTCTGGGCGAAGGTGGTCCAGCCCAGGAACCAATCGTCGTCGGGGCCGCAGGCGCCCGCGTAGGTGACCGGATCGAAGAACCCGTCCGCCGGCGGAACGGCCACACCGGCGCCGATGAGCGCCGGGGAACCGGCCAGGGGGCGGCAGTCGAGCGCTTCGTGGTTGTAGGGATCCGCCAGCATCGGGTCCACCTCGACGAGAAGGGTGGAGGCGGCCGCGAAGTCCCGGGTGGAGAAGGCGGGCGCCGGGTCCTCCCCGGCGTCGTCGTCGAAGCTGCCCTCGAGGTTGTTGTAGAAGATCGAGTTCTTCACGACCAGCGTTCCGTCCCGAGCCAGGGCGTAGGTGGCGGCGTTGTCGATGTCCAGTCCGGTCTCCTTGAAGCCGATCACGATGGAGTTCGCGATCTCGGCCGAGGTCCCCTCCCGGAGCAGGATGCCGATGTCGCTCTCGTCCCCCTGGTCCGTGTCCGGGTCGCCGATCAGAGTGAGGTTGTAGAGCGTCGGGCTGGAGCGCGGCGTGAGGTCGTTGTTCTCGCCGTTGTTGTCGGCTTCGATCCCCTGGTCGGCGTCGTCACCGCGTTGCTGGGCGATCCAGAACTGGCCGCGGCCGGTCCAGCCGTCGGTCCAGTCGAAGCTGTCGTCGGCGATGCCGGTGCAGATGACGTGCTTCGCATCCACGGTGCCGCCGAAGAACTCGACGCCGTCGTCCTTGTTGAAGTGCACCTGGACGTAGTCCACTTCCGTGCCGTTGCCGACGCCCTGGAAGGCGATGCCGTTCAGTTCATTGTCGGGGCTGAACTCGGTGCCCGCGAACTCGACGCGCACGTAGTTGAGGCCGCCGCTGCTGTCGGCGGGATTGTCGCCGCCGTAGGCGCCGGTGTCTCCCTCTCCCTCACCCTCGCCGCCGGGAATGTTCAGCGGGGCGTTCCCGTTGATGATGAGCCCTCCCCAGTCGCCGCGGGCGCGCTCTCCTTCTGCCTGGTCGCTCGTCATGACGATCGGCGCATCCGCGGTACCCATGGCCATCAGCGTGCCGCCGCGCTCCACGACGAGCGTGCCGTTCGTGGCGCTGTCGCCGTAGATCCGGGTGCCGGCCTCGATCGTCAGCGTGACGCCCTCGTGCACGAAGACCGCGCCCTTGAGGATGACCTCGGTAGCGGCCACCCAGGTGGTGTCCTCGGTGATCTCGCCTTCCACCTCCATGGTGGCCGGCGGTTCCGCTGGATCAGGCGACGGCGCCGGAGCGGGCGCCGGGGCGGGCGTCGGCGCGGTGCTGGATCCTCCATCGTCGCAGGCAGCGAGACCGAGCAGGGACGCTGCCAGGAGGACGGCAAGAACGGTGAGTTGTGTGCGCATGAGGGAAGCCTCCTTCCAGATTTGCTTGCGCGTGAGGGCCCGGGTTCCGGCGGTGTCGTTTCTGCTGAACTGGCCTGCTGAACCGGACCCGGACTTTTCTGACTGGGCGCGGTCAGTAGACCGCGTAGGAAACGCTCAGCGAGAACGAACGGCCCAGGCTGAAGACCCGTTGGACCCGGCCTCCCTGGGTGAATTCGTGCTCCGAGTCGAGGATGTTGTCGAAGGCCGCACGCAGGTTCCAGGCCGCGAATCGCTTCTGGAAGACGGCGTCGAGCACACCGCGGCCGGACTCGTAGATGTCCGGCATCCCCAGCGATCCCACGTCCACGATCCGGTCGCCGAAGTAGTTGTAGAGGACCCGGAAACTGCCCGCGATCTCGGGGATGTCCATGTCCACGCTGAGGTTGAAGACGTGGGCCGACTGCCCCGCGAGCGGCCGGTCGAGGCTCGTCTGGACCTGACCGGCCACCTGGTCCAGTTCGATCGCGGAGTTGACGAAGGTGTAGTTCGCGGAGCCCATGAACCGGCCGAACCGGCGCCGGCTTTCGACTTCGACTCCGGTGTTGCGGGCGCCGCGGGCGTTGGCGAACGAGGTCCTGAGCTGCGCGGTGGGCTGCACGATCCGTTCGATGGGATTCGTGAAGTCCTTGTAGAAGCCGCTGATGGCGAGCACCTCGCCGGCGCCCGGGAAGGTCTCGATCCGCAGGTCCACGTTCTTGATGAGCGCGCGTTCGAGGTTCGGGTTGCCGACCACCGCGCGGCCACCGACCACGTCGGTGAACTCGAAGGGCGCCAGTTCCCGGAACTCGGGACGGTTCACCGTGTGGCTGTAGCCGCCTCGCAGGTTCGTACGCTCCGAAAGGGCGTACACCATGTTGAAGCCGGGAAGCACATCCGTGTTGTTGAGCGCCGCCCTGATGGTCTCGCCCGCCGTCGAGAAGGGATCGAAGGTGTCCACCAACTGTTCGGACCGTTCCACCCGCGCGCCTCCGATGAACCGGAGATTGCGGCTCATCGGCAGATCCAGCAGTCCGTAGAGCGCCGAGATCGTCTGCTCCGCCGTGTAGGTGTCGGTCGGGCGCGTCTCTTCTTTCAACTCATAAGACGTACCGATGTTCTCGGGGGTGAAGATCTGCTCCGGCGCCAGCGTGAGGTTCGCCGGCCTCCCCCGCGGCGTCATCCGGAAGCGGCGGGAATTGAAGTCCCGCTCCCGGAGGGTGATCTGCGGGCCGATCTTGATCATCGCCGGCAGGTCGCTCCACTGGGTGAAGAACGAACTCCAGTCGACCCCCAGGTCAACGACCTCGTCGTCGAGTTCGTTGAACATCCGGAACCCGCTCTGCGACTCGTCGGCGAGGACGAACGCGCTCACGGACGGGCTGTACTCGTAGAGCGTCTCCCGGAGATCCGGTTCGTCCCGCGTCGCCCGCGAGAAGTTCGCATTCCACTCCAGCTTGCTGGAAGCCAGGGAAGCGAACAGGTGCTCCCCCGATAGCCGCGAGGAAAAGATGCTCTCCTCTACCCAGAAGAGCCGGGTGTTCCGGATCTCTTCGCCGACGTCGTTGTTGTAGCCCTGAAAGATCCGGGCTTCGTTCTTCGAACTGTGGGTGTAGAAGTTCTCGAGGGCGACCCGGTGATTCCCCGTGAACCGGTAGGCCAGGTTCCCCACCAGGCCGGTCGAGGTCTTCGAGGTGGTGACGTCGAAGTCGTAGTCGTTCTGGACCTCCAGGTCGCCCTGGGAAACCGCGAAGAACGTCCGATCCTCGCTCTGGTTCTGATGGTCCTGCGACCAGGTCGCGCTGAAGATCGCCCCCAGCCGGTCCCAACTGTTGCCGGCGACAAGGCTGTAGGACTGGCTCTGGCCGACCTGTCCGGTTTCCGGAGTCCAGACGTTCGCAAAGGACTCGCCCATGGTCTCGAGTTCGGCCGGAGTGAACCCGGCGCTCGTGAAGCGGCTGGTCCGGACCACCTTGGAATCCGGGATCGCGGCGGGAAGGCTCCGGGTGCCGTCGTCGAACCCCAGCCAGTCCCGTCCGCCGCCGGGATAGATCAGGCCGTCCCCGAACGTCGTCCGGGTGTTGTAACCCTGCGACATGGAGAAGTTCATCACCGGCTCCGCCGGGAACGAGAGAGGATCGATTTCGACCAACCCGCCCGAGAAGTCGGCGGGCTTGTCGGGGAGGTACGACTTCACCACCGAGACGCTCTCGATCAGCCCGGTCGGGAAGAGATCCAGCGGGACCACCCGCTTGTCGGGCTCGGTGGTGGGAAGCACCGCGCCGTTCAGCGTCGTGTTGGAGTAACGCTCGCCCAGGCCGCGGACGAATACGTACTGGTTGTCCACCACGGTGAGCCCCGTGAGCCGCTTCATCGCGGACGCTGCGTTCGAGTCCGCGTTCTCCTTCATTTCCTCGGAGGCCAGGTTGTCGGTGATGGCCGCTGCCTTCCGGCGCTCAACGAGTTGGGCTTCGGCGGTGAAGAGCTCGGGCTCGATCGCCTCTCCGGTTACCACCACCTCTTCCGCGAAGCGCTCCATGGTGAGCGCGACTTCGACGCGGGTGGTAGCTCCGGCCTGAACTTCGACGGGAACGATGACCTCCTCATACCCGGAGAAGCTGACCCGGATCTCGTGGGCGCCGGCCGGGAGGGACAGCGAGAACGCGCCGTCAAGCTCCGAATAGACCACCTCGTTCGTGGCCACCACCGTGACCGGGGCGCCCGGGAGCGTCATGGCGTTGAAGCTGTCGCGCACCAATCCGGCCACCCGGCCGGCGTCTTCCTGGGCGGCGGCGCCGGAGACGAGCAGCATCCCGAGCAGCAGACTCAGGAGTGCCGGTTGGAGGTGCGACCGGCGCCGGCCGCTCGAAAAGGAACGCTTCAGGGAGACAGGCCTGCGAACGCCGTCTCGGGTACAGGAATGGGGCTCGGACATCGAGGGGGATTGTCGGAACCCCTTGTTACCCCCGCTTGAAGCCCGCAAGAAATTCACCGCAACATCCGGAAACGGGGAATGAACCGGCGTTGAACCGACTGTGAATGCCGGCGTCCCGCGTGGGCGCGGCCGCACGGGTCACCGCGCCCGGATCGGTGGTGCGCCCGTCTGGTTTTCCTGCTGACGACGGTGCGGGCCCGAAGCCCGCGCGCCTCAGTTACGGCGGGGGTTTTGGAAGTCGAAGAGCCACTGGAACAAAAGCAGCAGCTCGTGGTCGGCCACCGCACCGAAGCGGTAGCGGTAGTCGGCGGACAGGTGCGTCATGTTCCACGGGAGTTCGTAACGCGTCCCGATGACGATGTAGCTGGAGTGGCCAGGGGCCTCCACCGGACCGTGGTTCGTTTCGGTGCCGAACTCCCCCATCGCCCAGATGCCCTGGGGGAAACGGTGGCGGAACCGGGCGAACCCGCCGAAGTGTTCCCTCCCGAATTGCTCCCGGCGGAAGGCCGCGCCCCGAAAATCGCGGTTGCCGTCCGTTTCGCCTTCCAGGTAGAAGCCCGTCTGCCGCCGCGGGGTCAGCGCGTCGTCGGGACCGTCCCGCCCCTCGTAGTGACCGGCGTCGAGCAGTATGGACGCCCCACCGAGGTCGAAGGTGCGGCCGACGCTCCCCAGCACGTCCTTCCAGGAGTTGTCCTCGGCCTCGTAGCCGCTGCCCTGGACGACGTGCAGCCGTGCGTTGTAAGCCCCCCGATCGAGGAACAAGAAGATGCCCGTCTCGCGGGACCGGGTGAGCCTGGCGCCGACCGCCGCCTGGATCGTCTGGCGGGAGTGAGACGACTCGGTGAACTCACCGAACCACGCGAGGGAACTGCGTCCCGCCCGAATCTGAAGCCCGCCGCCCACGTCGAACTGCATCCAGAAATCGTGCATCCGAGTCTTGCCGAGGTCATAGGTGACGTTGGTCACGATCCGGTTCCCGATCTGCGTCTTGCTCCAGAGCGAGAAACTGCTGATCGACGGGTCGCCCAGGTCTCCGGCCTCGTCGAGTACCCGGCCGCGGAACCGGACATTCATGTCTACGAACGGGGCCGCACCGGCGCCGCTCTGCCCCGCCTCGGAGGAGTCGCCATCCGGCGCGTCGGTCTCCGTCGGCTCTTCGACGACCGCGGTGCGCTCGTCCTCGCCCTCTTCCGCCGCCGCGAGTTGCGCCGCGGCCAACAGGGATCCGCCCGCTGCGGTCTCCGAAGACCTCCCTGTCTGTTGGCCTGTCTGTTGGCCTGTTGGTTGGCCTGTCTGCTCGGCCGTCTGTCCGGAACCTTGCTGAAGAGCGGCGCCCGAAGGCGCTCCTCCGGCGAACGCTATTCCGGCCGCCCCCCAGAACGCGAGCGAAAGACAAAGCGAGCGGAAGAGCGATCCGCGCCGCAGCGCCAAACAGGGGGGCGATGTCGCGCCGCAGGAGCGGCCGTGGCGCCGGCTGAAATGCAGCCCCCTCATGGGGCAGGATTTTGTTTCTCGTGCGTTACATGGATTTGAACTGTTCTTGATTCGACAATCACGATCCCATGAACATCAGTGGACAAAACATGAAGAAATCGTGAATTCCGGTTTCGAGTTCGTGACGCCGTTCGTGAACCGCTAACAGCGTCGAAACAAATCGGGCGGTCGCCGGTCGGGTCCGCGCCAGCCCGGTCAGTGATCGTCGCGTATCGGGTCCGCCGGATAGACCCCCAGGATCCGGACCGACCGGGAGAAGAAGCGGAGTTCTTCCAGCGCCTTCGCCACCGCGGAGTGCTCGGGGTGGCCGGCCACGTCACAGTAGAACTGGGTCGAGGTGAACGAGCCGTCGAGCATGTAGCTCTCGAGCTTTTGCATGTTCACTCCGCCCGTCGCAAACCCGCCGAGCGCCTTGTAGAGCGCGCCCGGGAGATTGCGCACCTGGAACACGAACGTGGTAATCGCCTCGGCGTCGCGGGGAACCGTGACCGGCTCCCGGGCCATGACCAGGAACCGGGTGACGTTTCGGGCGACGTCCGCAATGTCCGGCGCCAGGACCGCGAGCCCGTGAATCCCTGCCGCCAGCGCCGAGCCGACGGCCGCTTTCGTGGGATCTTCGCTCTTGGCGATCAGGATCGCGGCCCCCGCGGTGTCCGCCTCCGCCACGGGGCGCAAGCGTCGGCCGCGGATGAACTCCCGGCACTGGGCGAGCGCGTGGGGGTGGCTATGCACAGTCCGGATTCCGCCGAGCCGGGCTCCGGGAAGCCCGAGGAGCTGATGCCGCACCCGCTGAAAGGTCTCGCCGACGATCTGGAGACTGGATTCAGGCAGGAGGTGATGGATGTCGGCGACTCGCCCGGCGACCGAGTTCTCGATGGGGATCATCGCGAGTTCCGCGCGTCCCTCCGCTACTGCCGCGAAGGCGTCCTCAAAACTTTCGCAGGCCATCGGCTCATGATCCGGATACCGCTCCCGGCAGGCCAGATTGGAATAGGAACCGGGGTATCCCTGAAACGCGATCTTCGGTTCGGACATGGCGAGCGGCCTCCAGCGGGCACGCGACTGTATCCGCAGGCTGCTCACGAATGCATGCGCCCCGGGTGTGTACGATCTCCGCGCGGCCGTGAAACACATCCTGATCATCGAGGACGATCCGGACATCGTCGAGCTGCTGCGTTACAACCTGGAGCGCGAGTCCTACCGCGTGACGTCCGCCGTTACCGGTGGCGAGGGACTGGACGAGCTGCAGGGGGAGCGGCCGGATCTGGTGATTCTGGACCTGATGCTGCCGGAGATCAGCGGCTTCGAGGTGTGCCGGCGTCTCCGGAACGACCCCGAAACCGGGAATCTCCCGGTGATCATGCTGACCGCCCGGAGTGAAGAGACCGACGTGATTGCCGGCATCGAACTCGGAGCCGACGACTACATCACGAAGCCGTTCAGCCCCCGGGAGTTGGTGGCGCGGGTGGGAGCGGTGCTGCGACGGGCGGGGCACCTGGAAACGCCGGCCCCCTCCCGCGAGGATGGGACTCTCGAATTCGGCGACCTGACGATCGATCCGGCATCCCACCAGGTGCAGCGCGCCGGCGAGGATCTTCCGGTGACACATCTCGAGTTCAAGTTGCTGCATTACCTGGCGTCCCATCCGCGCCGCGTCTTCTCCCGCGAAGACCTCCTCGATCGCGTGTGGGGCCGCGAGAAATACATCACCCTGCGCAGCGTGGACGTTTACGTGCGGCGGCTGCGCCAGAAGGTTGACGTGCCCGGGAACCCCTCGCTGCTGAAGACAGTTCGAGGCGCCGGGTATCGCTTCGAACCACCGCCTTGAGGCCGAAGGCGCCGGAAGACCCGCCGCGGGGCCGGCGACTCCGCCGGCCGTCACGGCTCGCTCTCCGCCTGACGGCGGCGAGCCTGCTCGTCGCGCTGGCCGCGCTTTTTGCGGTGCTTGCCACCACCGCACAGGTCGTGCGAGACAGCGCCGTGGAATCCACCTTCGCGGATCTGGACGGAGTTGCCGAAATCGCCCTCGCGAACCCTCCCGAAGACGGTTCCGTCGAGGGCCTGCGGGAATGGGCCGTGACCTTCGCGTCCTTCGAGAGTGATGCGGATGGCCTCACTCCGACGCGGCGGGAAAGACGGATGACGCTGGTGGCGGACGATGGGATCGTGCTCGCGGACTCCCACGACGATCCGGGGGCCATGGACAACCACCGGGACCGCCCGGAGATCATCGCCGCGTTCGCCGGCGGCTACGGGCGGTCGCAGCGCTTCAGCGACACCCGGGGCGAGGACCTCACCTACGTGGCGGTCAGGCTGCCGTGGAGTCCGGACACGGTGCTGCGGGTCTCCGAACCGGTCATTCAGATCGAGGAGACGGTGGGAGCCATCCTGACTCCGGTGATCGTGGTGACGGTTCTCGCCTTCCTCGTGGCGGCCGCTCTGTCGTTTGGTTTTTCCGCCCGTTTCGGCGAGCGGATCGTTCGACTCCGACGCCTCTCCGAGCGAGTGGCGCGGGGTGACTTCACGCCTGAGAACACATCCCTCGGAATGGATGAACTCGACCAGTTGCTCGCCTCCCTCAACCAGACGGCCCGGGAGCTGCAGCGCAGCTTTCAGTCCCTGACCGCCGAGAAGAACCAGGGCGCAACCATCCTTTCGAGCGTGGCCGAAGGTGTGGCGGTGGTCGATGAGGACCTGCGTATCCAATACGTGAACGGCGCCTTTCGCGAGGTGCTCTCCCTCCCGGGGGAGTCGTGGCGGGACTACCGCGGCCGGCACGTGCAGCAGGTTCTCGAAAAAAAGCGTCTCCTCAAGATGGTGCGGGCGGCGATGCAGGGGAAGTCCGACGAACGGGAAATCTCGCTCAACGAGCGGGAGGTGCTGGTCCGCGCCGCCCCCATCCGTTCGATGGAGTCCGAGCCGGCCGCCGTTTCGGCAATCGGCGCCAACGGCTCGACGGGGTCCGACCCCGCGGGCGCCGTCCTGGTGTTGCTGGACGTGACCCGGATCCATGCGCTGGAGCGGGTGCGGCGCGATTTCGTGGCCAATCTGTCCCACGAGTTGAAGACCCCGTTGACCGCCATCCGGGGTTTTTCGGAGACGCTGCTGGACGGCGGCCTCGACGACCACGTCCAGCAGCGACGTTTCCTGGGGATCATCCGGCGACACGCCATCCGGTTGTCACACCTCACGGACGACCTCCTCCGACTCGCCCGGATCGAAGCCGGCAAGCTCGAAGCACAACCCGCACCCGTTCGCATCGAGGCGGTCATCGCGTCCGTGCTCGAATCGGCGCGGCCAAGGGCGGGAGAGCGCACGCTCGCGGCCAGCGGGCCCGGCGAGACTCCGCACGTCGAGATCGATAGCGACCTGCTCACCGAAATCATCGAGAACCTGGTGGATAACGCGATTCAGTATTCCGCCGCCGATGGACACGTCGAGATCCAGACCGCATGGGGCGATGATGAGGTGCGAATCGCCGTTGTCGACAACGGGATCGGAATTCCGAAGGCCCACCTGGGGCGCCTCTTCGAGCGCTTCTACCGGGTGGATGCGGCCCGCTCCCGTTCCGCCGGCGGGACCGGGCTCGGCCTGGCGATCGCCAAGCACACGGTCGAAGTCCTGGGCGGCCGGATCGAGGTGAAGAGCGCTCCGGGCAAGGGATCCCGGTTCACGGTCGTCCTGCCGGCGCCGCCCGCGGAGCTTCCGCTCCCCGAGATCGCCGCCTCCGAGTCCGCCGGGATCGATCACGCCTGCCCGCCGTAGGCGCCGTACCGCTCCCGGCCTTCGCGGACAGTCCGAACTCGAGATCGCCACGGAGCGGGTCCACGCGGACGAGCTGCGCCTCGAGGGCGTCACCGATCCGGAAACTGCGACCCGTCGCCGGGCAGCGGAGCGAGTAGTCCTGCCGGTGGAAACGGAAACGGCCACCGGTAAGCAGCGCCATCGGCACCGTCCCCCGGGCGGGAATCCCGTCGAGCTCGATCGCGAGACCGAAACGGCCCGTTTCGGAAACCCGGGCGGGGAAGGCGTCGCCGAGCCGGCCGGCGAGAAGCCGCGCGAGGCGGCGTTCGACGAGTTGCCGTTCCGCCGCTTCCGCGCGGCGCTCGGTCTCGGAGCACACCGTGGCGAGCGCCGACAGCGTCTCGGGACCCGGATCCCGGGGTGATCCGTTTTCCGCGGCGGCGAGCGCCCGATGCGCCACCAGGTCCGGATACCGCCGGATCGGCGAGGTGAAGTGCGTGTAGTCCGGCAGCGCCAGCGCAAAGTGTCCCTGCGCGCGGGGCGAGTACACGGCCTTCTGCATCGCCCGGAGCAGCTTCCGCCGCAGGAAGGCCGCTTCGGGGCGGCCTTCGATCCGCGCGAGCAGCCGGGCGCAGTGGACGGGACGGAGCGGTCCCCCGGAGACGCGCAGCCGTTCGCCGAAGCCGGCCAACAGGTCCTCGAAAGAATCGATCCGCGTCTCGTCGGGAGCCGCGTGCACCCGGTGGAGAGCTGGCGTGCCACTGCTGCGCAGCCGCTCGGCTACCGCCTGGTTGGCGAGCAGCATGAAGTCCTCGACAAGCCGGTGGGCATCGTTTCTTTCGGCGTAGCGGGCGTCCACCAGGTTTCCGTCGGCATCGGCGATCACCACCGGCTCGGGCAGGTCAAGGTCCACGGCTCCCCGGCCGGCGCGCGCCCGGGCGAGGAGTGCGGCGGCGCGCCCCATCGTCCGGACCGCCGCCCCAATGGGGCCGGAGTCCGTACCCGCCAGGAGACGCGCTCCATCCTCGTAGGACAGCCGGGCGGCGCTCCGGATCACGCTGCGGTGGAAGCGGGCGCCCCGGAGCAGTCCGTCGGGGCCGATGCGCAGGATCGCGGACTGGACCAACCGGTCCACGTCCGGGAAGAGCGAGCAGATCCCGGACGACAGGGCCTCGGGGAGCATCGGCACGACCCGCTCGGGGAAATACGCCGAGGTCCCCCGCCGGGCGGCCTCTTCGTCCACCGGGGTTCCCGCCGGCACGTAGTGGCTCACGTCGGCGATGTGTACGCCGATCTCGAAGCCGCCTCCGGCCAGTTCTCTCGCGTCGATGGCGTCGTCGTGGTCCCGTGCGTCTTCGGGATCCATGGTCAGGATCAGACGGCCGCGGAGGTCCTCGCGTCCCTCGATCTCGCCGGCCGATACCGCCGCCGGCGCGGCCTCGGCCTGGGCGAGCGCCGCGGGCGGGAAGTCGTCCTGAATCCCGTATTTCGCGAGAACGGCAAGCAGTTCCGCCCCCGGTTCGTCCGCGGCCCCGAAGACCGATGCGATCTCTCCGATGACCGGCCGCCCCGGGGCGGGGAAACGCCGGATGCGCACCTCCACGAGGTCTCCAGGGCGGGCGCCGCCGGACGGGATGACGATCTCGCGCGCCCACTGGCGGTCCCAGACCGCAACCGTTTGCTCGGGGGTGACCAGGCCGACGACGTTCGCGGTCCGCCGGCTGACCACGCGGACGACCGCACCCTCCAGCCGGCCGCGCCGGGTGCGGAAGGATGGCTCGACCTCCACCAGATCCCCAGGCAGGGCCCCACCCAGCCGGCTGCGGGTGATGTGGATGTCCTCCGTGGCTCCGGAACCCTCCGGGATGACCCATCCGTCACCCTCCGAACGGCCCTCGAAACGCCCCGTCACCAGGCGGGTTGGGGACGGTTTGGCAGAGTGCTTGCGCCCGCGGTGGCGGCCTCTTTCGCGCCGGCTGATCCTGCCCACGGACTGCTAGAATCGCACGCTCCGCGGGCCGAAGTGGCGGAACGGCAGACGCGCTGCGTTCAGGGCGCAGTACTCCTTGCGAGTGTCAGGGTTCAAATCCCTGCTTCGGCACCACGCGGGTCGGACCCGGGGGTGGGGCGGCCCGATGCGTTCAGGGCTCACCGTCAAACCTCACCAAGCGTGCGCCCCACCCCCGGGTCCGAGCGGCGCTTCGCGCCTCGAATCGGGACTCGCCACATTACTTGGTACGCGGCTGAACCATAAACGCCGTCCAGGACGGCGGCGAGTGCCGATTCGCGCTGTTCTTCTTGTGAAAGGGGGGCCAGCCCAGGGGCCAGCCCCCCTTTCACACTTTCCCCCCGAAATCGGCAAGCAGCGAACGAAGTTCGCTGCCATCTTGTTTTTCGCTCGTTCAGGCGGGACAACGGCCGGCACCCGCTGGCCACCGGCAGCGCCCACGACAACCCCGCCCTCCTTGATAGCTCACCCGATACGGCAACGCCGCCCTCCGCCACAGCGCTGACGGCTTGGAACGCCGACTTCAGTCGGCACCCGCGGCCCGGGAGGGCCGCGGAACCCCACCACGCCACGCATCTGCACAGCCGCCGCAGCCAGGAGCGCCGGGAGGCGGTCGAAACCGCACCCTTCACCCACCCCCACAGCAAGAGCCGCCACAGAACACCGGCCTCCGAGGCAGTTCCTGTGTAACAGGTACGGGCGCGATTGAGCGTCGGGGCAGAGGTTTCCGGGGAGTGGCGGTGCCGGTAGGACGGAGCCGAAGGAGCAAGCGCGATGTGCGAAGTGCGGCGAGGAGGGCTGCCCCGCGTGAGGTCAGGCGGCGGGTTCGGGAGAGGGAGTCCGGTGAGGGGATGGATATCGTGTTTTTGGAGCATGGTGATCCAGCGG
>MPMW01000040.1 GCA_002238705.1 Acidobacteria bacterium bin61
CTCCCCGAAGCGTCCATCGCCTTCGCACTGAAGAACACCACGTCGCCGGTCCGGACCGCGTCATCGGGCGCCCCGCTCAGGGCGATCGAGGCGACCGGGTTGGCGAGCACCTCGATCGCGGTGTCGCCTGACGCCTCCTCGGCGGAGACCGTCACGGTCGTCGTGCCGGCCCCCGTCAGCATGAGCACGCCGAGCGCGTCCACGTCGGCAACCGACGAATCGGCGCTGCTCCAACTCACCTCCACATCGTTCCGGACGGCCCCGGAGATGTCGGTGACCAGGGAGCGAAGGCCGATCTCGGTACCCGCGTAGAGGTGGCCCGGCAGGTTGGTGATCTCGACCGTGGCCACCGGGGGATTGGGGATCGTCACCGGGACCTCGACCATCACCGCGGGCTCGGCACGCCGGGAGGTGTCCTCCGGATCCTTCGGCACCATGGCGATCAGGGTGTGCTCGCCGGGCCGATAGGCCTCCACGATGCCCGCCGGGTTCACGCCCACCGAGCGGCGGCGGCGCGAGAAGAACACCACGGTCCGGTCCATCGGGTTGCCCTCGGCGTCGCGGACCTCGGACTGGAGCGTCAGCGAGTCGCCGACCTCGAGTTCGACCTCGGACGGCGTGATGATGAGTTCCGTGGGCTGGGGGCCTTCCTCCGCCTCTCCCTCTTCCTGGGCGAAGGCCGGGAAGGCGAGGAGGAGAAGGGCGGCAAGCGCCACGGGAAAGGTGTGGAGGTGCAGTTTTCGATTCATGGTTCGTGGCCGGTGGGGAGAGTTCTGACCGCGGTCAGTGGGGTTCTCCGAGGTTCCTGGGCTCGGCGTCAACGAGCTTCAGGGCCCAGAGCCCCGAAGTGTTGTCGGCGATATAGATGTGACCCTTGAAGGGCTGGGGTCCCCAGACGAACGGGGAGTTCGGCTTGACGGTCTCGGGGTCGTACGGGCGGAACGAGGCGATCTCGCGGCCCTGCCGGTAGAGGTCGCCGCGCAGTTCGCCGGAGATGTCCACCACCCGCAGGCCGCCGTTGTAGTAGGCGATGTAGAGGACGTCGTCCTCGACCCAGAGGTTGTGGGTTCCCGCTTCGGGCACCTGGTAGCGGGCCACCTCGCGGGGGTTGTCCCACTCGTCCCACTCGAAGATGTGGATCCAGCCGGCGGCCCGGCGCCGGGCCCGCGGTCCCTCCATCAACTGGTACGGGAACGCTTCGTCCCCTCCAATCATCAGGAACTTGCCGGTGGACTCGCTCCGGTAGGGGTACGCCGCGTGGTTCCAGCCGCTCGGGTAGGGGGTGCTCCCGAGCATCACCGGGTTGTTCGGGGCGCCGCCCTGGCCGCCGCCGCCCACGTCCACCGCGACGATCCCGTCATTCCAGTTGGAGGAATAGGCGATGCCGTCCGCCACCCACACGTCATGGATGGAGTGGCCGGGGGTGTCCAGCTCGAAGCGTCCCACCCGATACGGGTTCGTGGGATCTTCGGCGTTCAGGATGTCGTAGCGGCGTCCCGCCGAAAGGGCGTAGATGTGGTCTTCGGCGATGAAGACGTTGTGGACCCCGCCGGTGAGCTGATCGTCATAGCGGGCGATCACCTCGATGCCGTTCTGCACGTCGCTGACGTCGAGGATCACGAGACCGTTCTTCCGGTTCGAGGCGCCTTCCCGGCTGATCACGCAGAACTTCGCGTCCGCCGAGACCTTCACGTCGTTCACCGTCCGGGCGTCCACCCGCACCGTGTCGATCAGGTGAATGCTCGACGGATCGGTGACGTCCCAGAAATAGGCGTGGCCGTCGGCGCTGTGGGTGCCGGTCACGGCGTAGTCCCGGCCGTCGGTGCCCTCCCAGACCCAGAGGTCCGAGGTGCGGCGGTCGCGGACCGGGCCGCGTCCCACGACCTCCACGTCCTTCCGCACGTTCCGGGAGACGACCGCGACCGTGGCAGTTGCGGATTCCGTGAACCCGTCCACGATCACCGTGTGGGTTCCGGACCGCTCCGCCACGAACGCGCCCCCGTCATCGACCTGGCTGATCGCGCCGGGCGCCACGATGCCGTCCGCCGGCATCCCGAGAGTCGCGAACTGCAGCGGGTAGTCGGGCACCTCGTTCCCGGAGGCATCCGCAACCCTGGCCTCGAAGAACACCACGTCGCCGGTCCGCACCGGCTCCTCCGGGGCTCCGCTCAGGGTGATCGAGGCCACCGGATTGACGAGCACCTCGACGGCGGTGTCGCTCGAAGCTTCCTCGGCGGAGACCGTCAGGGTGGTCCGGCCGGCGCTCGCCAGGGTGAGCACCCCGAGGGCATCCACGCTCGCGACGGACGGATCCGCAGTGCTCCAACGGACCTCGACGTCATGCCGGACCGCCCCCGAGATGTCGGTGACCGTGGGGCGGAGGCCGATCTCGGTCCCCGTGTAGAGGTGTCCGGGCAGGTTGGCAACCTCGACCGTCGCCACCGGCGGGTTGGGGATCGTCACCGGGATCTCCACCATCACCGCGGGTTCGGCCCGCCGGTGGAGATCCTCCGGGTCCTTCGGCACCATGGCGATCAGGGTGTGCTCGCCCGGCCGGTAGGCCTCCACGATGCCGGCGGGATTCACCCCCACCGCGCGGCGGCGCCGGGAATAGAACACCACCGTGCGGTCCATCGGGTTGCCCTCGGAGTCCCGGACCTCGGCCTCGAGCGTCAGCGAGTCGCCGACCTCGAGTTCGAGCTCGGCCGGCGTGACGATGAGTTCCGTGGGCTGGGGGCCTTCCTCGGCCTCCGCCTCTTCCTGGGCGAGCGCGAGCCCCGGGACCAGCGCGAGGGCGAGGCCGAGCGCGATCAGGAGCCGCGTCTTCGAATTCGAATGCTTCATCGTCGGTTCCTCCCCAACGAGCGAACCTACGGTTCGCCCTTCCAGTAGATGATCCCGCCGGCCTGCTTGCCGACGTCGATCTCGGAGACCCGCTGGGCGGTGGCGATGTCATAGACCTCGACCGTCCCGGGTTCGCCGCCCACCCCTTCCAGGGTCACGATCGCGTAGCGGTCGTCATCCGAGACCACCACGCCGTGGGGCACCCGCCGCGAGGTCTCGGGCGCGGCGATCAGTTCGCCGCTCGCGAGATCCCAGAAACCGACCTTCTTGCCGGACTTGTAGGTGGCGACCAGCACCCCGCCGTCCGAAGTGATCTCCAGGTTGTAGGGGTTCTGACCGGGTCCGGCGTCGAACCGGCGCGCGACCTTCCATCCCTCGAGGTCAATTTCGTAGATGGCGCTGTCGCCGTTCCCGGCCACGTACACCTTCCCGGCGGGGGACGGCTTGGTCGCCCACGTCGGCTTGACCACCGGCGCCCGCATTTCGTCCATGTTGCCCATGTCGCCGTGATCCATGCCGGCGTGGGGGTCGGTCCCGAGATACAGGCGCCGGGCGATCTCGAAGCGCATGGCGTCGACCTCGACCAGCTCGTCGTCCATCATGTTGACCGAATAGAGCCGGTCGCCCTTGCCGTTCATGCGCGCGCCGTGCGGCATGACGCCGGTGTCGATGGTGGCCACCTCGATCATCGTCCCGGTCTCCACCACCGAGATGGTGCTCGGGACGTGGTCGCCGTGCAGGTTGAAGTTGACGACGTAGAGCAGTCCGGTGCTCGGCGAGACGTCCATGGTGGCGGGGAACATGCCGAGGGTGGCGTCCCCGATCCATTCGTTCGTTCCGGTCTCGTACTTGTGCACCGCGCCGAAGGGCATGCCGTGCGCGATGGACAGGAACCAGTAGCGCCCGTCGGGCGAGATGTTGATCCCGTGGGGGCCTTCGGTCTCGGTCGGAAAGCTCCCGACCGCGATTTCGTCGAGTTCCTCGAACCCGCTGGGCCCGTAGCGGAGCAGGTGGACCGTGTCATCCGACTCCGCGCACACGTAGACGAAGTAGTTGCGCCGGGGCGGCTGCGGGTCTTCGGCGGTCGCGAAAGACGCGATGCCGAGTCCGAGCAGCAGGAGGAGTGCCGCCAGGCGGCGGGTGGAGTGCGACGACATCAGTTCGGTTCTCCCATGTTGCGCGGCGTCTCGGGCTCGACGAGCTTCACGGCCCAGAGGCCCGAGTTCCAGTCGCTGAAGAAGATGTTGCCCTTGAAGGGCTGGGGGCCCCAGACGAACGGAGCGTTCGGCTTGAAGCCGTCGGGATCGGCCGGCTCGAAGAACGCGATCTCCCGGCCCTGCTGGTAGAGGTCGCCGCGCAGGTCGCCGGAAACGTCCACGACACGGAGGCCGCCGTTGTAGTAACCGACATAGAGGATGTCGTCCTCGACCCAGAGGTTGTGGCTGCCGGCCTCGGGCACCTGGTAGCGCGCCACCTCCCGGCCCTCGCCGCCGTCCTCATCCCACTCGGCGATGTGGACCCAGCCGGCCGCCCGGTCGGGCAGCTTGCCCTCGGGATCGAACCCGAAGGGGAAGCTCTCGTCGCCGGCGAAGACCAGCATCTTCCCGGTGGACTGGCTCCGGTAGGGGAAGCCCGCGTGGTTCCAGCCGTTCGGGTACTTGAAGCTCCCCATCATCACCGGATTGTTGGGCGCGCCGCCCTGACCGCCGCCCCCGATGTCCACCGCGACCACGCCGTCCATCCAGTTCGAGGACCAGGCGATGCCGTCCTCCACCCAGACGTCGTGGATGCCGTGGCCCGGGGTGTCGAGCTCGAAACGTCCGACGCGGTAGGGGTTCTCCGGATCCTCGGCGTTCAGGATGTCGTAGCGGCGTCCCGCGGAGAGCGCCAGGATGTGGCTCTCGGCCACGAACACGTTGTGGACGCCACCGCTGAGCTGATCGTCGTAGCGGGCGATGATCTTCACGCCATCGGTGGGGTTGGACACATCCAGGACCACGAGGCCGTTCCTCCGGTCCGAGGCGCCTTCCCGGCCGATCACCGCGAACTTCCCGTCCGGCGACACCTTCACGTCGTTCACGGTGCGGGCGTCCACCCGGACGGTGTCCACCAGGTGGATGCTCGTCGGATCGGTGACGTCCCAGAAATAGGCGTGCCCGTCGGCGCCCCAGGTTCCGGTGATCGCGTAGTCCTTACCGTCAAGGCCTTCCCAGACCCACAGGTCCGAGGTGTGCCGGTCCCGGACCGGACCCCGGCCCAGGATCTCCCAATCCTTCTTGATGTTGCGGGGATTGGCGCGGATGGTCTCCCGCGCGGTGATCGATCCGCCCGAGACCACCACCGTGTGGAGCCCCGGCCGCTCGGCCACGAAGGCGCCGTCCGGCTCCACGAACGCGGCCGCTCCCGGAGCCACCAGGGTGTCCGGGGTGCGGGTGGAGACCGCGTACTGGAGGGGATAGTCCGGAACCTCGTTCCCGCCCGCGTCGAGAGCCTTGGCGGTGACCCGGACCACGTCGCCGGTGCGGACCTCGGTCTCGCTCGCGGAGACTTCGAGACGGACCGCCGGATTCGACTTGACCGAGATCGCCGCCTCGCCGCTGACCGATTCGGCGCTCACCGAGATCGTCGCGGACCCCTCTCCCTTCAGCATCAGCATGCCGTGTTCGCTCACGCTAGCCACCGAGGAGTCGCTCGAAGACCAGGTGAAGTCGGGCTTGCGCTCGGCCCCCGAGGTGTCCGTGGCCATGGCGGTCACCCGCATGGTGGTCCCGGCGTAGAGATTCCCCGGCAGCGCGGCGATCCCCACGCTCGCGAGCGGCGGGTAGGGAACCGTCACGGGGATCTGGACCATGACGGCCGGCTCGGCGCGGCGGTCCATCGCCCCGGCCTCCCGCGGCACCATGGCGATCAGAGTGTGCTCCCCGGGCCGGTGGGCTTCCACCATCCCGGCGGGGTTCACCCCAACGAAGCGCCGGGCCCGCGAGAAGAAGACCACGCCCCGTTCGAGCGTGTTGCCGGCCGCATCCCGGACGGTCGCGGCAAGCTGCGCGGTCTCTCCGACCTCGAGCATCAGCTCGGGCGGATCCACCACGAGTTCGGCGGGATCCTGCGCCGCCGCGGTTCCGGCGAACAAAGTCCCGGCGCACGCGAGCGCGCCAAGGAGCGAAAGCCGGTCAGAACGCCTGCCGGCGAAGGAACAAATCGTCTTTACCATGGCCGTGGAGAGCCCTCCTGCTGTTGCCGCGATGGGCAACAGGCAATTTTATGCGGCGAGCGCCGGTGTTTACAGCGGCACCGCCACGAAAGATCAGGAGCGCCAGCCGCCTGCCCGCATCGCGGCCCGTACCTCGCATTCCCGAATCCGCTACGCAAGTTCGCGGTAGCGACCGAGTGCGCGCTCCCTCATGTGCCGCGGCAGGCACCTCGTCACCATCCCAAACGAACTCTTGAGCCCTCGCGCATACGTCAGATCCATGATCGCTTCGCCGGGTGCCTCGATCACTCTTCGAGCTGGGATCTTGTAATTGCCGGCGAGTTCGACAAGTTCGTGAATGCCGTTCCGATCCGACAGCACCACCGGCGCGCAGCATTCGATAGCCCGCCCCATCATAAGCGTCGCCAAGCGTGCCGAATCGGTCGGCAGAAGGTCCCAATGGTTCCAGATCGCAGGGACGGAGTCTGTCTCCCGGGCGCGATCCAGAATCCGGAAGCACGCCGAGGCATCGAGAACCCGATCGTCCCGAACGACCCCAACCAAAAGCGGGCCGTGTTCCGTCTCCACGCGGCACTCGCTGCGGATCGACTGCCAGCCCGAGCGTCCACGCACAACCGCGTGCCCACCTGCCCATCCAACCCGGACAGGTTTCCGGGCTGGTCGCGTTCGTAGCTTCTTGGGCTTTGCCGCCGGCGGAACCTGCGCCCAGTCGAGAGGTTGTTCCAACGCCTTCAGATCGAGGGAAACCAACAAGACACGACCGGCCCGGGGGCATTCCGACAAAGGCAGCATTCGGGATTCGCCGGCCCGTCTTGCCAGGACTTCCGTGCCGTCCGGGGCGAAGGCAAAAGGATGCGTTCGGTTCCGGCTCAGGTCGTCATGCAGGGTGCAGAGCGCGTAGAACCGATTCTCGACCGCGCGCAGTCGCAGGACAGACGACCATTTGATCGCTATGACGTTGTCGTAACTCGGATTCACCCAGATTCGAGCTCCCCGGCTCGCCAGAAAACGTGGGAGCAAGCCCAGGTAGTGGTCGTGGCAGATCGTCGCTCCGGCAGTTACGCCGTTCAGCTCAAAGGTAGGGAGCATGAGGTCCGCCGCCCAGTCGTCCCTCTCGAACGCAACCACCTCTGCCGTCGAGTGTTTCAAATACAGCCGGGATTGGGAGCCGTCGGGGTCGAAACGAAGGAGCACCTGTGCGGCGCGGCGCGGCGGATCGGGAGCCCGGTCCACCGCGCCCACGAGCAGCGGCGCATCCAGCGCCGCCGCAAGCTCCGCCAGCGACTTCCGGCGCGGGGTATCCGACGCGTGGATGTACGCCTCCGGAAAGAGCACGAAGTCCACTGGCTCGCCGGCGAAATCCGCGACCGTCGGTACGCTGGGCTCCTGGGCGCCGGCCCCGGTCGGCGGCACGCCGGCCGTAGTCCCGCAGTATGTCTCCGGGAAGACGAGAGCCGCGCGCAGAACGGAGGTCGTAAGACTGGTGCGGGTGCGGGCTGCTCCCGTGCTCGGATTCATTGGAAGGCCCGCCGCCGCCGCGAAGCGCCGCTGATCCTGTTGGCTGTTCGGGTCCAACGAACACCAAGCCAAGTCGCTCGCGTGCAACCTCACCGTTGGTCGCAATCCGTGAAGTGACGGGACCAGATCGCGCAACGCGTCATACCAAGCGCGTTGCTCATCGCGGAACGGAGGGTCATTGTCACGGGTGTCGTATCGCTCGCAGAGCGTGCGCCAGCGCAAGCGGGAAAAGCCCAGTGGCTGGCGCTCCGGGTACACCGCGAGGGCCAACTTCCGCGGGTAGGTGAAGTGCTGGCTTTCGTCGAATTCCACCAGGAAACCCGGGTCCGGAACCCAGAAGTCACTCGGCGCCAGCAGCGGTGTCCTCACGAAATCCGAAACGGAGAATCCCCGGTGCGCTTCCAGCGCGGCGGCGATCCTTCGCAGGGTGGAATCGAGAGGCGTGTCCTGGTAGTCGGGAAGGCGCGCCGGCCAGCGAAACCGGCGGTTCGGTCGGCATTCTCCAAACAAGGTCTCCAGGAACTCGCGCACCCGGACCTTGCACTGGGGACAGCGCTCCGAATGACGTCGGGCGCGCGTCCCGGTCACCGGCCTGGACGAGGACGCAGATCGGCGCGGCTTCGGCGAGGAAGCGGAGCGCGGCGGCAGCGCGCGGGCGGCAGCGTTTCCACGGCATCCGCATTCAATGACCGGAAAGCCGCGCTTCTCCAGAAAGCGATTGGTCTCGCGCCCCCCCGAAAAACCGCGCAGGTACCCCCCGGACGCCAGGTGATGCGCCAACGAAATCGTGTACTTGGGCGGAAAGTGGCGGCCGTCCTGCGCGAGGCAATAGCCACGGCTGTTTCTTCCCGCCGGCACGCCCTCCCGACGGATACGTCGCAGGGCTTTCCGAAGGTGTGCCTCTGTAATGAAGGTCGGGATCACGGACGCCCCTCTACCAGATGTCCCCGACCGTGAATCCCTCGGGGAAAGGATCCCCCGGATCCACCGAGTACTGGGCCATCCCCGTGATCCAGGCGGTCCCGCTGATGGTCGGGACCACCGCCGGCACCCCGCCCACGGTGGTCTTCCGGATCAGGCGTCCCACGAACTCGGTCCCCACCGGACCGGAGTGGTGGAAGTCCTCCCCGATCCCGAGCAGTCCGCGCGCGTGGAGGGCCGCCATGCGGGCCGAGGTCCCCGTTCCACAGGGAGACCGGTCCAACGCTCCGGTCCAGGTCTCGGGGCGATTCCAGTCGAGGTCGCCGACGGCGACGGACACCGCGTTCGCCGCGGACTTCGACTCCGGGTCGAACGGCCCGGTGAGCTGTCCGATGCTCGCCTGGCGGATCTCCGGGTTCTCCGGATGGACGGCCTCGAGCTGTTCGCGGGCCGCCTGTTTCACCATCGCGCCGACCCGGGCCAGCTCCCGCCCGTGTTCGGGGACGATCCGCAGCCCGAAGCGGGCCGCGTCGGCGATCGCGTAGAACATCCCGCCCCACGAGACGTCCACCTCGACCTCGCCGAAAGTCGGCACCTCCACCTTCGCCCCGAGATGCACCGGAAAGGCGGGCACGTTCTCGAAGGTCACGCGGGTGACCTTGCCCCCCTCGACGCTGGCCTGCACCTGGATGAGCCCGGCGGGTGTTTCGAGGGTGAGTTCCGTCAGCGGCTCCACCGCCGGCACCATCCCGGTCTCGATGAGCGCGGTCACGGTGCAGATGGTGTTGGTCCCGGACATCGGCGGATACTCGGTCTGCTCCATGATCACGAAGCCGGCGTCGGCGTCGGGATGCGTCGGCGGCAGCACCAGGTTGCAGTTGGCGGCCGGGTACCCGCGCGGCTCCCGGAGCATGAGCTTCCGGAGCCCGTCAGCGTGGCGCTCCAGGTACTGCATCTTCCGGAACATGGTCTCGCCGGGCACGTCGAGGACGCCCCCAACAATCACTCGCCCGGGTTCGCCGGCGGCGTGGAGGTCCACCGCCTGGATGAGTCGCCCTGAGCGCATCGTTATCTCCTTGGCTGACGGCCTGCCGGAAGAATCTCCTCGACGACGAGAAACTCCCCCGCCCGATCCACCGGAACGGCCTGTTCCGCTCCCGTGGGCCAGCGCACCCTAACCGAGTCGGGCGCCCCGTGGCCAAGACCGATCCAGACCTCGCGGGTCCCCGACGACAGGTAGCTCGACCCGGCCGTGACCACCGAGCGCTGCGGGCGTCCGCCCCGCTCCACCACGACCTCGGCTCCGACGCCGTCGCGGTTGGACACCCGTCCCACCAGGCGAAGCACGGCCCGGGGAGCGGGCGCCGAGCCGTTTTGGAGCAGCGCGGGACGGCCGCCCGAGCGGGACATCACCAGATCGAGGAACCCGTCCGCATCGAAGTCCGCCGCCGCGAGGCCCCGGCCGACCGCGGCCGGCCCTTCCAGCACCACCGGCTCGAAGGTGCCGCCCAGGTTGCGGAAGCAGACGTCCCGCTGGCGGTAGTCCGTTCCGGGATAGAGCAGCGGGGCGTTGTCGAGCACGTGCCCGTTCGTGACGCAGAGGTCCGCCGCGCCGTCGTTGTCGAGATCGGCGAAGACGGCGCCGAAACCCAGCCAGTCGAGCGACGGCCGCCCCACGCCGGAGAGGAAAGACACGTCCCGGAACACGCCGTGCCGGTCCGAGACGTAGAGGTTGTTCGCTTCGCCCTGGAAGTTCGTGACGAACAGGTCGAGATCCCCGTCGGACTCGATGTCCGCAACCGCGATCCCCATGCCGGCGAGAGCGTTCCCGTCGCCGTCGTAGGCGAGCCCGGCCGGAAGGCCCCGTTCCCGAAAACGCAGTTCTCCCAGGTTTTCGAAGAGGAAGTTCGGGACCGTGTCGTTCGCGACGTAGAGGTCGGGAAGCGCGTCACCCACCAGGTCGGCGGCGAGGACACCGAGCCCCTTGCCGGCCCGGAGCCCCACGCCGGCGGCGTCGGTCACGTCGCGGAACGAGCCGTCCCCGCGGTTCTCGTAGAGGAGATCCGGCACTCCCGAGAAGGCGTCGGGGAGACAGTAGGAGCGGACCGGTTCGCCGGCGATCGTCCGCGCGCACACCGGGTTGTTCGCCGGAGACCAGTCGAGGTAGTGCGTGATGAAGAGATCGAGGTCCCCGTCGCCGTCGAGGTCCGAAAACGCGGCGCTTGCGGCCCAGCCGGCGGCGTTCAATCCGGCCTCCCGCAGCGCGAAGGTGCCGTCTCCCCGGTTTTCGTAGAGCAGGTCGGTCCCGGCGCGCGTGACGAGCAGGTCGGGGTCCCCGTCAGTGTCGTAGTCGGCGGCTACGGCGCCCATACCGTGACCCTCGACCGGCGCCGGCGCTCCGAACCCGGCGGGTTCGCTCACGTCCCGGAAACGTCCGTCCCCTTCGTTCCGGTACAGCGTGCCCACGAGCCCCGGCGGCCTGCCCGTTCCCGGCACCTCCCCGCCCTGCACGAAGAAGAGGTCGGGCGCGCCGTCGGTGTCGTAGTCGAGCACGGCGACCCCGGAACCCATCGTCTCCACCGGATGCCAGTCGCCGCGCGCGCCCCGCTCGTGCCGGAAGGAGATGCCGGCAGCCTCGGCGACGTCGCGAAACACGATTTGCGCGACTCCGTCAGCAGCAGGGAAAGCAACCAACAGCAGCAAGCCGTGGCCCACTCGGGCGACGTCCTTCAGGGCCGCTGACCGGGCGGATGATCGACCGCTCAGAGGATGCCGACCGCTGGCCACTCTGCGGAGGGAAACCTGCATTGCGCCGGAGCGCGGAAGCGGCGCGGACGACCCCGCGCCCTGGGCGCGGGCGTGCTGTTCTGGCTGAGAGGAGATGTCGCCTCCGGGACGCCGATGTGAGGATCCCGGAGAATCAGGCCCTGAAGGCCGCCGTCTCATAGCGCACAACCAGACGCGGCCCGGAGGAAGGAGCAAAGCGGTCCAACTCCTCCCCGTCGAGGTGAATCGCGAGGGCCTCGCGAAGGTTTGCGGCCGTTTCGTCCAATGTCCTGCCCTGGGTGACGACTGCAACCTCCCGGCATTGGGCTACCAACCAATCGTCGCAGGCCACGACCTCGGCATGGATGACCGGGGATGGTTGCCCCCTTTCGGTCCGGATCATGTCCATCGGCAGTGTTCCAGTTGGGCCCGAGAGATTCAAGTGATGCCGGCTACGCGGATCAGGCTCCGCCCTCCGAACCCGCGCAGTCCGCAGAGCAGAACGTCCGTCCGTCCCGGACCACCGCCCGCTCCTCCGGGACGTGGAGGCCGCAGCGTTCGCAGCCCACCACGCGTCCCCGCTCCTCGGTCCTTCCGGCCCTCGGCGGCGGGACCGGGTTCTCGGGCCGCCGGAAGAGCGAACGCACAAAGCCCCACAGGATCCGGACCACCACGAAGGCGAGCAGGATCTGCAGGAAGCGGATCATGGGGGTGTCCTGATCTTAGTCAGCCACCGGTCCGGTTTCCGCCGCGAGTCGGCCATCCGGGAGCCAGGAATGATCGAACGCCGAACCGACCCTCCGGATATCCGCCGCACTCACGCCCGCCTCCCGCATCGCCGCCCGCCAGGTGGTCCCAACCTTCCGGAACACCGAGTCCAGAATTGTCTCCGCCTCGGTCCGGCCCACAAGGAATCGTCCCGCCCCGCTCAACAGATTGCCGCGGCTCGCAATTCGCCCCTCCAACCCGCACTCCATGGCGAGGAAGGGGGGTTCCCGGGACGCTGTCGGTGTCGGGGTCAGATCGTAGGCCGGGCTGAGCCGCCAGCCTCCCCGATCCGCGATCAATGCGTGATTGCGCGGATGATCGTCGGTGTTGCCCACGGCCGCGTTGAAACACATCCGGCGAAAGAGTTCGCGGAGGTCATCTCCGGATCTGACGCTCGTCCGACGGATCTCGTCCGCGAGAAGGAGATAGGACCACCGTTCCCGCCCGGTTGCGCTTTCCTCGGCGCGAAGCAGGGTCAACCCGCTGACGAGCCGCCAGCGAAGGAACCCGTCGGCGGCCCGGACCCGGTCAAAGCGCTGGACCAGAAGAACTGCCCGCTCACTGAGAGTCTCGATCCGGCTCACCGCGGCCCGCAGGCCGCACGCGCCCGCCAGCCGCAGGAGTGCGTGCTCGACGCGCGGTTCGTCCCAGGAATCGTCGGGCCGGCTGAACTTTGCGAGCCACAGATCGTCACCGTCCTGGACGGTTGTCTTCGGACGCGCTCCACCAAGCGAGGTGCCAGTTAGAACCAGGTCACGGGCGAGTTCGGCGTGCGGGTGACGATCGTCGCGGAGCACGGCGGCAACGGCATCGGCCAGCGCGCCGAGAGAAGGAACTGCGGGAAACCGCGACGGGGGGGCGGAGAGCACCGGGTCCGGACCGAAGCCGAGCGCTCCGGCCCGATCCTCCTCCCCTTCGCGCAGGTATTCGAACTCCTCCAGGTTGGATCGCCGCAGTTTCCGCTCGAGGAGCCTGCGTCCCCACGCGTCCGGCATGGCGTCGCGGATGGCCCCGAAGAAGCCCCCAAGGCGAACCGTCTCGCGAACCTGCGGACCAAGAGTCAGTTCCAGTGGATCCAACTCCACCGCGTTCCGCCGTTCCAGATACGAGCGTCCGTACACGAACTCGCCCCGCCAGACGCCGGCCGCGGTCCGGGTCACCCGGAACTTCCCGGCGACCGTGAAGGCCGTTTCGCCGGGCAGGACGATGTGAACGAAAGACTCGCGCTCGCCGCGATCAGAAGTCATTGTTCAGCGCTGCCCGGCGCCGGGCCCGCCGGGGACCGCGGACACTCTCGAGCGCCTTCCCTTCCTCGTCCCGGTCCGGATCGGCGAGCTCTTTCGCCGCTTCATCGAGTCCAAGCGCCCAGAGCGCCCCAAAAGTGGCCGCGGCAGAGACGCCGGGTTTGCCGCCTTCAATGGCGGCGATCGTGAAGCGGGAAACCCCGACCCGCGCTGCCAGATCCTCGATGCGCAGATTCCGGCGGAGCCGCGCCACCCGGATTCTCCGGCCCAATCGGAGCAGAGTGTCCGCAACCGCGGCGGGCGGGGCGTACACAGCGGCAGATCGATTCGGCATGACTGATTCAAGCGGCGATTATCTCGATAATGTATTTTGAAGACAACATTCCGACTCGGACCGCGCATAGCCGACCATCCCCAGTCGGGGTCTCGGCCTTACGGATGCGCGGTCCGGAGCGACTCGATCTGGGCCCTCAGCGCCGCCGCCTCGGGCGAATCCGGCCGCGCCGCGATGGCCCGCTCCCAGAGTTCGATTCCGGTGGCCAGATCCTGCTCGACGAAGAGCCGAATCCGGCCCAGCGCGACGAGGCTCTCGAAGTGCCCGGGGTCCTCGGCCAACACCGCTTCGTAACCCGCGATCGCCCCGGCAACGTCGCCGGCGCCCAGTTGGGCAAAGGCGAGGCGGCTCCGAATGTCGAGGTCCGCCGGATCGAGGTTCCGCGCCTGCTGGAACCAGTACGTCGCCTCCCCGAAGTCGAGCGCGTCGAGATGGAGGTCGCCGACCGCGGCCCGCGCCGCCGGATCCTGGGGATCCGCCTCGACCGCATCGAGCAGCGTCTCAAGGGCGTCGGGATCGACCGGCCGGGGCTCGGGCGCCGGGATCGATGCCGTTTCCGGAGCGGGCGCCCCGGCGGGCGCCCCGGCAGGCGGCGCCCCCGCGGGCGCCTCCGGACCCGATGACCCCGAGACGAGGAACCCGACCACCACCCCGAACACCAACCCCGCCCCGAAGAAGAGCGCGCGTTCGGCAAGCTGGTTCATTCGGACGCGAGTTGCGCGCGACGCGCCTCAAGGAGGGAGCGGCCCCCGACATAGAGGTAGCCCGAGGAGAACAGGAGCAGGAACGGCGCCGAAGCGGCGACGCCTTCAGCAATCGCGTAGAGCGTGGCGCCCGCCATCACGAGTCCCAGGGCGAACTCCAGCCCCGGGATGAAGCCGGCCGGCATGCGGTACGACTTCTGCCGCCACCGGCCGGCCGTTCCGGCAATCCCGTACTTGGGCGTGCGGACGAAGGGAGTGCGGTGGCCGAGCACTCCGGACAGCACGGCGGAGGCGTTGCTGAACGAAATGCCGATCCCCACCGCCAGGGCCACCGGAATCCCCCGCGCCCGGCGCCAGAGCCCGTGCCCCTCGCCGTCCGGCTGCAGCCGGAGCAAGCGGCTCTGGGAAAAGGCGTAGAACGACACCACCGAGAGAGTAGCGGCGGCAAAGATCGGAATGTCCAGAAGCGCCATTTCCCGGAGCCCGGTGCTCACCCGGGCAAAAAGCACCGGCGTCATCAGCAGGCTCAGGACGGCCATCAACGGGTAGGCAAGGTTGCTCGTGAGGTGGAAGAACGCCTCCGCCCGGACCCGGAGCGGCAACGGAGACGCCAGGACTTGCGGCAACAGCTTCCGGGCCGTCTGCAGCGATCCCTGGGCCCAGCGCCGCTGCTGGGCCTTGAAGCCGTTCATGGAGACCGGCAGCTCGGCCGGAGCCGCAATCTCGGGCACGAACACGAAGCGCCAGCCCCGGAGCTGGGCGCGGTAGGAGAGGTCGAGATCCTCCGTCAGGGTGTCGCCCTCCCAGCCCCCGGCGTCGTCGATCGCCGCGCGCCGCCAGATTCCCGCCGTCCCGTTGAAGTTGAAAAAACACCCCGACACGTGGCGCCCACCATGTTCCGCCATGAAGTGCCCGTCCAGGAGGATGGCCTGAACGTCCGTGAGTACGGAATAGTCGCGGTTGAGGTGGTCCCAGCGGGCCTGGACGAGGCCGGACCGGTCATCGGCGAGCAGATACGGCAGCGTCTGCTTCAGGAAGTCCGGCGCGGGCACGAAATCGGCGTCAAAGATCGCGACGAACGGTGCGTCCGACACCTCGAGCCCCGCCCGGAGGGCCCCGGCCTTGAACCCGCGGCGGTCCGTCCGGTGGATTCGGCGAATGTCGAGCCCGGCGGCCGCACACTCTTCCACGACCCGGTCGGCGATCTGCCCGGTGTCGTCGGTGGAGTCGTCGAGCAACTGCACGCTCAGCCGCGACCGGGGATAGTCGAGGGCGGCCACCGCCCGGATCAGGCGCTCGACGACGTACCGCTCGTTGAAGACCGGGAGCTGGATGAGAACCGGCGGCGGGTCCGCTTCGAGGAGCGGGGCGCCGCGGACCCGGAGCCGTTCCGCGGCCGCCGCGGACCGCGCGGCGTAGCGGGACAGCCGGTACACCAGCACGTAGCGGTGCGAGCCGTAGATCGAGAGCAGCAGCAGGACGACGAAATAGGTCGTCAGAACGGCGTCGGCGAACGGCAAGGGAGTGCATTGTGACTCCGCGCGCCAACCCGCGCCGGCGAACGCCCGTGGGTCCGTCCGGACCTTCGTACACACTCCCCGCGGCGTGAGTTGGCTTTGGCTGGCCGCACTCGGCGGTGTCCATGTCCTGCTGGCGGGGCTGCTCGCGGCGGTGTTCGAGGGAGCCTGGGGATTCTGGTGGCACCTCGGGACGCACGCGCTGCTCTTCGTTCCGCTGCTGCTGGTCGTCGTTCCGGCGCTCCGCGGGACGGTCCGCCCGGGGCGGCGGCACCTGCTCATCGTGCTGGCGGCGGCGGCGCTGAGTCGAGCCCTGCTGCTGCCCACGACTCCGGCGCTCTCGGGTGACGTGTACCGCATGGTGTGGGAGGGCCAGGTGGTGCTCAACGGCAAGGATCCCTGGGCGCAACCGCCGGACGACCCGGCCCTTGCCGGACTCGCGGCGGCGCATCCGGAACTTCGCGAGCGGGTCGGCTACTGGAAGCTCCCCGCCATCTACCCGCCCTTCGCCCAGCTCTTCGGAGCCGGGGTGGGGTGGATTTCGCCGAGCGTGACAATCATGAAAGCGGCGCTCCTGCTCGCCGAGGCGTCCCTGATCGCCGCCCTGATCGCGCTTCTCTGCAGCCGCGGCCACAACCCCCTCCTGGTGGCCGCCTACGCCTGGAACCCCCTTCCCCTCACCGAGATCGCGGGTAGCGGGCATGGCGACGCGCTGGCCGTAGCGCTCCTCTTCCTGGCGCTGCTGGCGCTCGAACGGGGTCGCACGGCCGGCGCGGCGGCGCTGGCGGCCCTCTCGGGAATGACCAAATTCGCCGGCTTCGTGCTTCTCCCGTTTCTCCTGCGCCGGGTCCGGGGGCGGCGTCGCCAGTTGACGGCGCTCGGAGCCGCGGGCGGGGTCGTCCTCGTCGCCCTGACGCCCTTCCTCACCCCGGCGCGCCTGGCGGACGGGCTCGTTGTCCGGTTCCAGGAGTTCGGATTCAGCCTTTGGCACTACGCGCGTCACTGGCGCTTCAACGACAGCCTCTTTTCACCGCTGGACGCCGTGCTGGGGGGCGCCGCCCGGCCCGTCGCGTTCGCCGTTTTGATCGTCCTGGCCGCCGCCCTGGTGATCCGCCGGCATCCTCCCGGCCTTTCCCTCGCACTCCTGGCCGGCGCCGCGTTCCTGCTGTCGCCGGTGGCGCACCCCTGGTATCTCCTCTGGACGCTCCCCTTCCTGGTCGTGAATCCGGAACAGCGCGGCTTGCTGGCCGCGGGACTCACGATGACGCTGAGCGTCGCGTTCAGCTATCACGCCTTCTGGACCATCCCGCCAGGACTCGACTGGACCCTCCCCACCTGGGTCCGGATCGCGGAATACCTGCCGGTGCCGCTTGCCGCCCTCGTCTTCGGCGGACTCGGTCAGTCGTCGGACCGGCGCCCGCCTTCCGACTCGAGCCGGCGGAAATGCGCCACCGCCAGCGCCGCCGCGTAGCCGGCGCCGAAGCCGTTGTCGATGTTGACGACGGTGACCCCGGGAGCACAACTGTTGAGGAGCGACAAGAGCGCGGTCAGGCCGCCCCAGGAAGCGCCGTATCCCGTGGAAGTGGGAACCGCAACGATCGGGCACGGCGTGAGGCCCGCCACCACCGGCGCGAGCGCCGCTTCCATGCCGGCGACCACCACCATGGCGTGGAGCGAGCGGAAGGTCGAGGCCTCGGCGAGGAGCCGCTGGATGCCCGCGACGCCGATGTCGAAAGTGCGCCGGACATCGGCGCCCATGAGTTCCGCCGTCAGGGCGGCCTCCTCGGCGACCGGGATGTCCGAAGTCCCGGCCGACACGACGCCGATGCGGGCGCCCGTCGGGGAAGGGGCCGTCGAGGACACCACCACGGCCCGGGCCTCCGCGCGCCAGACGGCCTCCGGCACCGCCTCGAGGACGGCGCGCGCCGTGTCGGGAGCGGTCCGGGTGACGAGCGTCTGACCGGCCGTATCCCTGAGCGCCTGAACGATCGCGACCACCTGCTCGGCGGTCTTCCCCTCGGCCAGCACCACTTCCGGGAACCCCCGCCGCAATTCCCGGTGGTGATCGAGGCGCGCGAAGGGCGTCTTGCCGTCGTCGCCCACCGTTTCGAACGGAAAGCGAAGCTGCCGCTCCGCATTCTCCGGGGTGACCTCACCGGCAGCGATGCCCTCCAGCAGGCGGCGGAGGGCTTCGTCGTTCATCGGTCGGGGAGTGTGGCACGTCCGCGGCTCAGAAACGGGATGCGCCAGATCAGGCCACAGCGGAATCCTCAAACGCTATGATTGGATTCATGAAAACGACAATTGATATTCCTGAGGGCGAACTGGAGGATGCTCTTCGGTTCACTCGCGCAAAGACGAAACGCGAAGCGGTGGTAACTGCGCTGGCCGACTTCAATCGGCGGCGCCGCATGGCCGAACTCATCCAGTACGCCGGTACTTGTCCCGACATGATGACTGTTGAGGAACTGCGCGCACAGCGCTGGCGCCGCGAGAAGTCCCTTGCCGAATCCGTTGGTGAATCCCTTGATCCTGATTGACACCTCGTCCTGGGTTCACTTCATGCGGACCCACGGCGACCCGGACGCACGCCGGCGAGTGGAAACGGCGCTCAGGACCGGTGAAGCGTGCTGGTGCCCGCTGATACAGCTCGAACTGTGGAACGGCGCCCGGCGGAACCGCGAAGCAAAGGTGTTGCGTCACCTCGAGAGCGTGCTCGTTTCGCTGCCGATGGATGGGAAGGTCTGGCGCCGGGCCTGGAGTCTCGCCCGCCACGCCCGTTCCCGGGGCATCACCGTCCCAGCGGCGGACATCGCGATCGCGGCATGCGCCCAGCGCCACGGCGCGGCGATCGAGTCGGTGGACGGCGATTTCGCGCGGCTGGCCATTCTGGGCTCGGCGGAGGATGCGTGAACCTCCCGCGAGGGAGTCTCGGCTAATCCGATGACGAACCGGGAGGCATTCCGGGAGCAGGTCCGGGAATCGAACGACATCGTCGAGGTCGTCGGCGAAGCGGTTGCGCTTCGTCCCGCGGGACCCGGCCGTTTCACGGGACTGTGCCCGTTCCACAACGAGACCGCCCCCTCCTTTCACGTCAACGCGGAACGCGGTTTCTTCCACTGCTTCGGCTGCAAGGAAAGCGGCGACGTCTTCGGTTTCCTGATGAAACGCGAGGGACTCTCCTTCGTGGAGGCGCTCCATCAACTGGCGCGGCGCGCCGGAATTCCGATTCCCGAGACCGATCCGAAGCAGTTCTCCCGCGACGAAAAGCTGCGCGCCGCGAACCGGAAGGCGCTCGACTTCTACCAGCGCGCGCTGCGCGGCGAAGCCGGCTTCCGGGCCCGGGCCTATCTCAAGGAACGCGGCCTGGGCGAGAGCACGGTCACCGAATACGGCCTCGGTTTCGCTCCGGACCGGTGGGACGACCTCACCACCGCTCTCGGGAAGTCCGGGATCGACCGGGCGACCCTCGTCGAAGCCGGGCTCGCCCGCGAGGGGAAGCGCGGCGGCCACCACGACTTCTTCCGGAACCGCCTGATCGTGCCTATCTTCGACAGCCAGGGACGCGCCGCCGGCTTTGCGGGGCGGAGTCTCGATGGCTCCGAACCGAAGTACATCAACAGTCCCGACAGTCCGATCTACCGGAAGCGCTCCGTTCTCTACGGCCTGCACCAGGCGCGGAGCGCCATCCGCCGGGAGCGCTCGGCAATCCTGTTCGAGGGGTACTTCGATTGCCTTTCGGCCTGGCAGGCGGGAATTGCCGGCGCCGTCGCCGTCTGCGGCACCGCCCTCACCCCGGATCACGCAAAGCTCCTTTCGGCTCAGACCCGCGACATCGTGCTGGCCTTCGATGCCGATCCCGGGGGAAGGCGCGCCACCTTCGCCAGCCTCCCGATCCTGCTCGAGGCCCAGCTCCGGGTACGGGTGGCTCCACTCTCCGGTGGACGCGACCCCGACGACGTGATTCGGGAGGATGGCGCGGACGCCTTTCGGGAGGAGATCCGGAAGGCGCCGGCGTTCGTGGACTTCCTCGTCAAGGAGGCCCGGCAGCCGACCCGCTCGGGCGGTGGGCGCGCGGCCGCGGTCCGGGAGGTACTCGAAATCATCGCCCACGCTCCGAACCGCCTGGACCGGGAGGAGTGGCTCACCGAGGCCGCGCCATCGCTCGGTTTCTCGCTGGAGAGCGCCTGGCAGGAGATGGCGCGGCTCCGCGACCGGCCGTCCGGCAGGAGAACGCGGAACGAGAGCGCCCGCCCCCCCGCGGACCCGGCTCCCGCCCCACCACGGCCCTCACCGACTCCCGCCGAACGCGACCTGATCCGCTGGGCCGATGCCAAGCCCGGCGAAGTGGCGAAGCTCCTGCTGGAGGCGGAGCCCGGCGAACTCGAAGGCTTCTCGACCTCGTCCATCCTCCTCGATCTGAAACAGGCGGCGGACGGGGGCGGCTCCCGGATTGCGGACCGGCTGCAGGAACTGGCTGCCGAAACTTCGGACCGGCAACGCCTGCTGATCGAGATCCAGATGGATCCGGTCGGCCTCAATACGGCAAAACAGAGTCCGCGGGAGTGTCTCGAGGCGCTCCGGGTCCTGCGGCTGCGGCGGAAGCTGCCGGCCCTGCGGGCGGCCACCCGCGGCGGTGGAGAGGAAGCGCTTGCCGCCCTCGCGGAGTTGCAGCGGATCAGCGAGGAGATTGACCGGATGCAACGCGACCCGTCCTCACCCGGTCGCGGTTAACAGCCTGTGGCAAAACCCCCGCGGCGTTCGACGTGCGATCCATCCCGGCTTGAACAGCCTGTGGCAAAACCGGCGCGGCGTTCGACGTGCGATCCATCCCGGCTGAACCGCGCCGCGATGCGGCGCTCATCGTTGCGTTTCGGCCGAAATACACTCG